>NZ_PCQI01000006.1:0-341090 GCF_002980075.1 Pseudomonas sp. MYb13
TGTCAGGCCGCCTTCGCGGGCAAGCCCGCTCCCACAGTTGGATCGTGGCCTTACCGGTAGATTGCGGTCGGCTGTCAGGCCGCCTTCGCAGGCAAGCCCGCTCCCGCATTTGGATCGTGGCCTTACCGGTAGATTGCGGTCGGCTGTCAGGCCGCCTTCACAGGCAAGCCCGCTCCCACATTTGGATCGCGGATTTAAAGTCAGATAGCGGTCGCATGTCAGGCCCCGCGCCGCCTATGCTGTGATGAGGCCCATACAGGCGCCCTCAATCCACCCGGCTCAACGACGTCCATAAATGCTGCGCAGCATAGGCCCTGAGCGGCCGCCACGCCTCGGCCCGCGCCAGCAACTGCCGCGCTGAAACCGGCCCACCCTCCAGCGCCACCCATGCATTGATCAAACCGATATCCCCCGACGCAAATGCATCCGCCTCGCGCATCTGACGCATGGCGATGTACTGCGCCGTCCAGTCGCCAATCCCCGGCAACGCCACCAACCTTGCCACGCCCTCCTTGAGACTGGCCTTGGGCTCGAACACCTCCGGATCATCCAGCAACGCCTGGGCGACAGCCGACAACGTACGCCCACGTGCCTTGGGCATTCCCAGTGTGGTCAAATCCGTCGCGGCCAAGACTTCGGGCCCGGGGAACACGTGGGTGATACCGGCGTGCGGCGTTTGCAGCGGTTGACCGTAGCGGACCACCAACTTGCTCGCCAGGCGGATGGCCGCCACCACTGTGATCTGCTGGCCCAACACGGCACGAATCGCCAGTTCGAGCCCGTCCCAAGTGCCCGGCACGCGCAGGCCGGGCCGCGCAGCAACCAACTGCGCCATCAGCGGGTCGGTCGCCAGTTGCGCGTTGATCCACCGGGGCTGGGCGTCCAGATCGAACATCCTGCGCAGGCGCCGCTCGATCTCGGGCAAGGCGGCCTCATCAGGGAAGCCCACCGTGACGTCCAGCCAGTCACCCGCCCCCGACGCAACGCTGATCCAGCCGTGCTGCCCATCGATGCTGATGCTGCGCCGATAGACACCCGCCTCTACGGTTTCCAGCCCCATGATCGCCCGTGCCGATAAAAAGCCCACCATCGCTGCCCAGTCATAGGGAGGCTCAAACGTCAGTCTCACAACGACAACACCCCGCTGTACAGCCCATACGCCGCCAGCCCGGCGCCGGCGATCACACAGCTGAAAATGCCTTTTTCCATGTGGGTAAACACGGGCCGGCCCTGCTCACGCTTGGCGAGGGCAAACAGGATCACGCCGGGGGCATAGAGCAGCGCAGACAGCAACAGGTACTTCAAGCCGCCGGCGTAGAGCAGCCACACCGCGTAGCCGAGGGCGACCAGGCCTACCAGCAGGTCCTTCATACGCTGGCCGTGGGCGCCTTCGTAGGTTTCGCCGCGCCCGCTCAACAGCACCGCATAGGCCGCCGACCACAGGTACGGCACCAGGATCATCGATGAGGCAAGGTAGATCAGGGTGGTGTAGGTGCTGTGGGAAAAAAGAGTGATCACCAGAAAGACCTGGATCATCACATTGGTCAGCCATAACGCGTTGACCGGCACCTGGTTGGCGTTTTCCTTTTTCAGGAAAGCCGGCATGGTCTTGTCATGGGCCGTGGCATAGAGGATTTCCGCGCAGAGCAACGCCCAGGACAGCAAGGCACCGAGCAGCGACACCGCCAGGCCGATGCTGATCGCCATCGCCCCCCACGGGCCGACAATATGTTCCAACACACCCGCCAGTGACGGGTTCTGCAATTGCGCGAGTTCGGGCTGGCTCATGATGCCCAAGGACAGCACATTCACCAGCACCAGCAACGCCAGCACGCCCAGGAAGCCGATCACCGTGGCGCGGCCCACGTCCGAGCGTTTCTCGGCCCGCGCCGAATACACACTGGCGCCCTCGATACCGATAAACACAAACACAGTGACCAGCATCATGTTGCGCACCTGGTCCACCACGTTGCCTAGGTTCGGGTTACCTGCACCCCAGATATCACGGGTGAAGATCTCGGCCCTGAAGGCCACGCAAGCAATCACGATAAACATCAGCAGCGGCACGATCTTCGCGACAGTGGTGATCTGGTTGATGAACGCGGCCTCCTTGATCCCACGCAGCACCAGAAAATGCACGGCCCACAGCAGCAAAGATGCACAACCGATGGCCACCGGCGTATTGCCCTGGCCGAACACCGGGAAAAAGTAACCCAGGGTGCTGAACAGCAACACGAAGTAACCAACGTTACCCATCCACGCGCTGATCCAGTAACCCCAGGCGGATGAGAAGCCCATGTAGTCGCCAAAGCCGGCCTTGGCGTAGGCATACACCCCCGAATCCAGCTCGGGCTTGCGATTGGCCAGGCTCTGGAACACGAAGGCGAGGGTCAGCATACCGACCGCGGTGATTGCCCAGCCGATCAATACGGCCCCGACCTCGGCACGCGCCGCCATGTTCTGCGGCAGCGAGAAAATCCCCCCACCGATCATCGACCCTACCACCAAGGCGATCAGGGCACTGAGTCGTAGCTTCTGGGCCGGTTGGGACATGGACACTCCTGATTATATGAACTTTTTAGCTAAAACTGTGCACTCAACGCCTTAATCCAGCGAGTGTAGCGTTTATGAGTGACTGCGATAAAAACACCCTGTTCATAACCCAACGGCATGACCGTTTATATAGTTTAGGCTTATTTATAATTTAAATACCGTCGGTCATCTGTCGCTTTAACGTTACTTGCTGTCGCCTTACCGAAAAGTTTGCACATTTGGGAAAACGGTCTAGCTTAAACCGTCCATACGTAGCACTAAATGATTAACCAATACGCAGGGAATGCTCTGGAAAGCACCTTTGCGCGAAAAACTATTGCCCAGAACTTTCCATCCCAAGTCATTAATTCACAATGGAATGTGCCAATGAAGTGATCTGAGTCAGCTGTTTGATTAGCGCACGGATTTATTCTGTGGTCTCTCTTCTCCTGCATTGGAGTTATGCGATGTCTGAATCTCCCGGAAAACTTCGATTGGGCGCACTGGTTGCACTTGTCGTCGGCTCGATGATTGGCGGCGGGATCTTCTCACTGCCGCAAAATATGGCCGCCAGTGCCGACGTCGGCGCCGTGTTGATTGGTTGGGTCATTACCGCGATCGGCATGTTGACCCTCGCCTTCGTCTTCCAGACCCTGGCCAACCGCAAGCCCGACCTCGACGGCGGCGTGTATGCCTACGCCAAGGCCGGCTTTGGCGACTACATGGGCTTCTCATCCGCCTGGGGTTACTGGATCAGCGCGTGGCTGGGCAACGTCGGTTACTTCGTATTGCTGTTCAGCACCCTCGGTTACTTCTTCCCGATCTTTGGCGAAGGCAATACGCCGGCCGCCGTGATCGGTGCGTCGGTGCTGCTGTGGGCTGTGCATTTCCTGGTGCTGCGCGGCATCAAGGAAGCGGCGTTCATCAACCTGGTGACCACCGTCGCCAAGGTGGTGCCGCTGGTGCTGTTTGTGTTGATCGCGCTGTTCGCGTTCAAGCTGGATATTTTCACAGCGGATATCTGGGGCGTGAAAAACCCCGACCTGGGCAGTGTGATGAACCAGGTGCGCAACATGATGCTGGTCACCGTGTGGGTATTCATCGGCATCGAAGGTGCGAGCATCTTCTCCTCCCGTGCGGAAAAACGCTCCGACGTCGGCAAGGCCACCGTGATCGGCTTTATCACCGTGCTGCTGTTCCTGATGCTGGTGAACGTGCTGTCCCTGGGGATCATGACCCAACCGGAACTGGCCAAACTGCAGAACCCGTCGATGGCGGCCGTGCTGGAGCATGTCGTGGGCCACTGGGGCGCGGTGCTGATCAGTGTCGGCTTGATCATCTCGCTGCTGGGGGCATTGCTGTCGTGGGTGCTGTTGTGTGCAGAAATCATGTTCGCCGCCGCCAAGGACCACACCATGCCGGAGTTCCTGCGCCGCGAAAACGCCAACCACGTGCCGGCCAACGCCCTGTGGCTGACCAACGCGATGGTGCAGATCTTCCTGGTGATCACGCTGTTTTCCGCCAGCACCTACCTGTCGCTCATCTACCTCGCCACCTCGATGATCCTGGTGCCCTACCTGTGGTCGGCGGCCTACGCCCTGCTCCTGGCGGTGCGCGGCGAGACTTACGAAAACGCCCTGGCCGAGCGCAAGAAAGACCTGTTCATTGGCGCCGTCGCGCTGATCTACGCGGTCTGGCTGCTCTACGCCGGCGGTGTCAAATACTTGCTGCTTTCCGCCCTGCTGTATGCCCCCGGCGTGATCCTGTTCGCCAAGGCCAAGCATGAACTGGGCAAACCGATTTTCACCCACGTCGAGAAGCTGATTTTCGCCGCAGTGGTCATTGGCGCCCTGGTGGCGGCCTATGGGCTCTACGACGGCTTCCTGACCCTGTAACTCTTGTTCACTGGAGGATCTGTAATGACCACGGAAAAAGTGAAATACGGCGTACATTCCGAAGCCGGCAAACTGCGCAAAGTCATGGTGTGCTCCCCAGGCTTGGCCCACCAGCGGCTGACCCCCAACAACTGCGATGAACTGCTGTTCGATGACGTGCTGTGGGTAGCCCAGGCCAAGCGCGACCACTTCGACTTCGTCACCAAGATGCGCGAGCGGGACATTGATGTGCTGGAAATGCACAACCTGCTGACCGACATCGTCGCCATCCCCGAAGCGCTGGACTGGATCCTGGAGCGCAAGATCACTGCCAATACGGTGGGCCTGGGCCTGGTCGATGAAGTCAGCTCGTGGCTGCGCAGCCTGGAGCCGCGCAAGATCAGTGAGTTCCTGATCGGTGGTGTGTCGGCTGATGACCTGCCGAGCAGCTTCGGTGGCAAGACCATCGAGATGTTCCGCGATTTCCTAGGCCACGCCAGTTTCATCCTGCCGCCATTGCCCAACACCCAATTCACCCGTGACACCACTTGCTGGATCTACGGCGGCGTGACGCTCAACCCGATGTACTGGCCGGCGCGACGCCAGGAAACCCTGCTGGCCTCGGCCATCTACAAATTCCACCCTGAGTTCACCAACGCAGACTTCCAGATCTGGTACGGCGACCCCGACCAGGAACACGGCGCCGCCACGCTGGAAGGCGGCGACGTCATGCCGATTGGCAATGGTGTCGTACTGATCGGCATGGGCGAACGCTCGTCCCACCAGGCCATCGGCCAACTGGCGCGTAACCTGTTCAAAAACAAAGCCGTGGAACGCGTGATCGTTGCCGGCCTGCCGAAATCCCGCGCGGCGATGCACCTGGACACCGTGTTCAGCTTCTGCGACCGCGACCTGGTGACCATCTTCCCTGAAGTGGTCAACCAGATCGTCCCCTTCACCTTGCGCCCTGATGACAGCAAGCCGCATGGCATCGACATCCAACGAGAGAAAACCAACTTCCTCGAAACCGTCGCCGCTGCCCTCAACCTCAAGGCGCTGCGCGTGGTCGAGACCGGCGGCAACAGCTTCGCCGCCGAACGTGAACAGTGGGACGACGGCAACAACGTGGTCGCAGTGGAGCCTGGCGTGGTGATCGGTTACGACCGCAACACCTACACCAACACCCTGCTGCGCAAGGCCGGCGTGGAAGTCATCACCATCAGTGCCGGCGAACTCGGCCGCGGCCGGGGCGGTGGCCACTGCATGACCTGCCCGATCATCCGCGACCCAATCGACTATTAATTTCCAGGCCTTGGCCGTCGCCCATAAGGCGCCGGCCAAGGGGATAACCTAAACAGAAGGAGATCCATCATGGCTTTCAACATGCGCAACCGCAGCCTGCTGTCGCTGATGCACCACACTACCCGCGAGCTGCACTACCTGCTGGACCTGTCCCGCGACCTCAAGCGCGCCAAATACACCGGCACCGAGCGTCCGCACCTGAAGGGCAAGAACATCGCGCTGATCTTCGAAAAAACCTCGACTCGCACCCGCTGCGCTTTCGAAGTCGCGGCCCATGACCAGGGCGCGCACGTCACCTATATCGACCCGGTGTCATCGCAGATCGGCCACAAGGAAAGCATGAAAGACACCGCTCGCGTACTCGGACGCATGTTCGACGCGATCGAGTACCGTGGCTTCGAGCAGGAGATCGTCGAAGAGCTGGCCAAGTTCGCCGGCGTACCGGTGTTCAACGGCCTGACTGCCGAGTTCCACCCGACCCAAATGATCGCCGACACCCTGACCATGCGCGAACACAGCGACAAGCCGCTGCATGACATCAGCTACGCCTACCTCGGCGACGCGCGCTACAACATGGGCAATTCGCTGCTGATGATCGGCGCCAAGCTGGGCATGGACGTGCGCATCGGCGCGCCGAAAGCGCTGTGGCCGCACGAGGACTTCATCAAGCAATGCCAGGCGTTTGCCGAAGAAAGCGGTGCGCGTATCACCATTACCGAAGACCCCAAGGAAGCGGTCAAGGGCGTGGACTTCATCCACACCGATATCTGGGTGTCCATGGGTGAACCGGTGGAAGCGTGGGACGAGCGCATCGAGCAACTGCTGCCCTACCAGGTCAACGCCAAGATGATGAAAGCCTCGGGCAACCCGCGCGTGAAATTCATGCACTGCCTGCCGGCGTTCCACAACAGCGAAACCAAGGTGGGCAAGGACATCGCCGCGCGGTACCCGAACCTGGCCAATGGTGTGGAAGTGACCGAGGACGTGTTCGAGTCGCCGGCCAACATTGCCTTTGAGCAGGCGGAGAACCGCATGCATACCATCAAGGCGATTCTGGTGTCGGCACTCGCGGATATCTAACCCTTCGCCTTGGTAATGCTATCAATGTGGGCGCTGCTTTTTGTGCGAGCCGGGCTTGCCCGCGATGCAGGCGCCTCGGTCTATCAAGCAGACTGCGGTGATGCTATCGCAGGCAAGCCAGCGCCCACATTGACCGCGTTCCTTCATCAGAACTTTCAGAAGGACATTCTGTATGCGCATCGTCGTAGCCCTGGGCGGCAACGCCCTGCTCCGCCGTGGTGAACCCATGACCGCGGACAACCAACGCGCCAATATCCGAATCGCCACCGAACAGATCGCCAAGATCCATGCCGGCAACGAGCTGGTCATCGCCCATGGCAATGGCCCGCAGGTCGGCCTGCTGTCGCTACAGGCGGCGGCCTACACCCAGGTGTCGCCGTACCCGCTGGACGTGCTCGGTGCCGAGACCGAAGGCATGATCGGCTACATCATCGAACAGGAACTGGGCAACCTGCTGGACTTTGAAGTACCGTTCGCCACCCTGCTCACCCAGGTCGAAGTGGACGCCAAGGACCCGGCCTTCCAGAACCCGACCAAGCCCATTGGCCCCGTGTATTCCAAAGCCGAAGCAGAAAAACTCGCCGCTGAAAAAGGCTGGGCCATCGCCCCGGACGGCGACAAGTACCGCCGCGTGGTGGCCAGTCCACGGCCCAAGCGCATCTTTGAAATCCGTCCGATCAAGTGGCTGCTGGAAAAAAGCGCCATCGTGATCTGCGCCGGCGGTGGCGGCATCCCGACGATGTATGGCGAGGACGGCAAGCTCAAGGGCATTGAAGCGGTGATCGACAAGGACCTGTGCTCCTCCTTGCTGGCGGCGCAACTGGACGCCGACCTGCTGGTGATCGCCACCGATGTCAACGCGGCCTTTATCGACTTCGGCAAGCCAACCCAAAAAGCCATCGGCCAGGCCCACCCTGACGAAATCGAGACACTCGGCTTCGCCGCCGGCTCCATGGGCCCCAAGGTGCAAGCGGCCTGCGAGTTCGCGCGCCAGACTGGAAAAACCGCGGTCATCGGTTCACTCTCGGACATCGAAGCCATCGTCCAGGGCAGCGCCGGTACGCGCATCAGCACGGCAACACCTGGCATCACCTATCTGTAAAGTAGAGGAGATACGCCTATGGCAACCTTTGAACCGGGTCACCTGCACGTTGAACGTCACGCGCTGAATACCCAGGACTACAGCTACAACCTGTGCATCGACTACGAAGTCAGCCAGGACCCCAAGGAAGGCAAGGGGATGCTGTTCAAGCTGCATGGCTCGGTGCAGGGCAAGGACCTCAAGGAGGAGTTTTTCTTGCCCAAGGACCAGGCGTTCGACTTTGCGCGGCATGCGATGAACATTGCGCAGAAATACGGCATGCCCAAGGTTGCCGTGTTGAATGGCTCGATGCACAAGCAGTACGACTTGATGTTCGAGGATGTTCGGCACCAGTTGGATGTGAAGGCAGGCGATCCGGTCAAGCCCGAACACCTCGAATAACCCGATTTCCCAGGCACCAACAATCAAATGTGGGAGCGGGCTTGCTCGCGAATGCAGTGTGTCAGTCAGCAACTTTTTCACTGACCCACCGTATTCGCGAGCAAGCCCGCGCCCACATTTTTGATCTCCATCACCTGTCAGGCATACTGGCCACCCTCAGTACGCCAGAACCAACAACCGCCCCATGCGTATCCACGTCAGCTTCATCGACCGCGTCGGCATCACCCAGGAAGTCCTGGCCTTGCTCGGTGGGCGCAATCTCAACCTGGATGCGGTGGAAATGGTGCCGCCCAACGTCTATATCGACGCGCCGACGCTGAGCGCCGAGGTCCTCGAAGAACTGCGCGATGCCCTGTTCAGCGTGCACGGCGTGCAGGCGGTCACGGTGGTGGACATCCTCCCCGGCCAACGCCGTCACCTGCAGCTCGACGCCCTGCTGGCGGCAATGACCGACCCGGTGCTGGCACTGGACAGCGCGGGCAAGATCCTGCTGGCCAACCCGGCATTGATTGCGCTGTACGGTCGCGAGCCGGCCGGGGAAAGCATCAGCGAGCTGTTCAATGACCCGGCGCTGCTGGACACCTTGCTGGAACACGGCTTTCGCCTGCCCTTGCGCGAGATCAGCGTCAACGGCCAGACCCTGCTGCTGGACGCCACGCCGATCACCGACGCGGGCGCCCTGCTGACCCTCTACCAACCCAACCGTATCGGCGAACAACTGTCGGCGCTGCACCACGACCATGCCGAAGGGTTTGACGCATTGCTGGGCGAGTCCCCGGTGATCCGCACCCTCAAGGCGCGCGCGCAGCGCGTGGCGGCGCTGGATGCACCGCTGTTGATCCAGGGCGAAACCGGCACCGGCAAGGAGTTGGTGGCACGCGCCTGCCACGCCATCAGCGCGCGCCACAGCGCGCCATTCCTGGCCTTGAACTGCGCGGCGCTGCCGGAAAACCTCGCCGAAAGCGAGCTGTTCGGTTATGCACCGGGCGCCTTTACCGGTGCGCAGCGCGGGGGTAAGCCGGGGCTGATGGAGTTGGCCAACCAGGGCACGGTGTTTCTCGATGAGATCGGTGAAATGTCGCCGTACTTGCAGGCCAAACTGCTGCGCTTTCTCAATGACGGCAGCTTCCGACGGGTCGGCGGCGACCGTGAAGTGAAGGTCAATGTGCGCATCCTCAGCGCTACCCACCGCGACCTGGAAAAGATGGTCAGCGAGGGCACCTTTCGCGAAGACCTGTTCTACCGCCTCAACGTGCTCAATGTCGAAGTGCCGCCGCTGCGCGAACGCGGCCAGGACATCCTGTTGCTGGCCCGTTATTTCATGCAGCAGGCCTGTGCGCAGATCCAGCGCCCGGTGTGCCGCCTGGCGCCCGGCACGTACCCGGCGCTGCTGGGTAACCGCTGGCCGGGTAACGTGCGCCAACTGCAGAACGTGATCTTTCGCGCCGCCGCCATCTGTGAAAGCAGCCTGGTGGACATCGGCGACCTGGACATCGCCGGCACTTCGGTGGCTCGCCAGAGCGACGGTGAAATCGACAGCCTGGAACAGGCCGTCGAAGACTTCGAACGCGGCCTGCTGGAAAAGCTCTACACCCACTACCCGTCGACCCGACAACTGGCCAGCCGCCTGCAAACCTCCCACACGGCCATCGCCCATCGCCTGCGCAAGTACGGTATCCCCAACAAATCCTGAAGCCGAGCACCGATCAACAGGTGGGAGCTGGCTTGCCTGCGATAGCGCTGGGTCAGGCAAACCGCTATCGCATGCAAACCAGCTCCCACAAGAATTGCACGCCGACCTTTAGGTTTTGGTTCAGGAACGACATTCAGTGTACTGAAAGCGCTACAGTGGAACGATATCGCTACAACCCTGTTTTTTACGCGCCATGCAAGGCTTTGATCCACATAGGCTTTTTTTCACGCGCCCGAGTGTAGCGAATTCGCTACAGCTGAAATTCATATCATCATAACCATTTTATTCAAGCTATTGATTTATAAAGACTTAATAACGTTGGCCGCGATATTGCTAAGCAACTCCTCATTATTCCAATCCCGTCCACCAGACGAATCTGGCCCTGAGGAGTTTCCATGAGCGAGTTGCGTTTCACTGAAGATCACGAATGGCTGCGCGCCGAAGCCGATGGCAGCGTCACCGTGGGTATCACCGCTTTCGCGCAGAACGCGTTGGGTGATGTGGTTTTCGTGCAACTGCCGGAGTTGCAGGCCTACGACAAGGGCGCTGAAGCGTCCACCGTGGAGTCGGTGAAGGCCGCCAGCGGTGTGTACATGCCTCTGGCCGGCGAAGTACTCGAAGTGAACGATAAACTCGACGGCAGCCCCGAGCTGGTCAACGAAGACCCGATGGGCGAAGGTTGGTTCTTCCGCTTTAAACCCGCTGATGCCAGTGCAGTAGCTAAGCTGTTGGATCAGGATGCGTACGACCGCCTGATCAAAGCCAACGCTGAAGCTTGAGGAGCGCGCCATGACCGTTAATCTCACCACCGCCAACGAATTCATCGCCCGCCACATCGGCCCGCGCCAGGAAGATGAGCAGCACATGCTTGCCAGCCTTGGCTTCGAGTCCCTGGAAGCCCTGAGCGCCAGTGTGATCCCGGAAAGCATCAAGGGCACCAGCGTGCTCGGCCTGGAAGACGGCCTGAGCGAAGCCGAGGCCCTGGCCAAGATCAAGGCCATCGCCGGCAAGAACCAACTGTTCAAGACCTACATCGGCCAGGGCTACTATAACTGCCACACGCCGTCGCCGATCCTGCGCAACCTGCTGGAAAACCCGGCCTGGTACACCGCGTATACCCCGTACCAGCCAGAGATCTCCCAAGGTCGCCTGGAAGCGCTGCTGAATTTCCAGACCCTGATCAGCGACCTCACCGGCCTGCCGATCGCCAACGCATCCTTGCTCGACGAAGCCACCGCCGCTGCCGAAGCCATGACGTTCTGCAAGCGCCTGAGCAAGAACAAGAGCAGCAATGCGTTCTTCGCCTCGGTCCACAGCCACCCGCAGACCCTCGACGTATTGCGCACCCGTGCCGAGCCGTTGGGTATCGACGTGGTGGTGGGCGATGAGCGCGAACTGACCGACGTCAGCGCCTTCTTCGGCGCCCTGCTGCAATACCCGGCCAGCAACGGTGATGTGTTCGACTACCGCGAGCTGACCGAGCGTTTCCAAGCCGCCAACGCCTTGGTAGCCGTGGCCGCCGATCTGCTGGCCCTGACCCTGCTGACCCCTCCGGGTGAGTTCGGCGCCGACGTGGCCATCGGCAGCGCGCAGCGCTTCGGTGTGCCACTGGGCTTCGGTGGCCCACACGCGGCGTACTTCTCCACCAAGGATGCGTTCAAGCGCGACATGCCAGGCCGTTTGGTCGGTGTCTCCGTCGACCGTTTCGGCAAGCCGGCCCTGCGCCTGGCCATGCAGACCCGCGAGCAACATATCCGCCGCGAAAAAGCCACCAGCAACATCTGCACCGCCCAAGTGCTACTGGCCAACATCGCCAGCATGTACGCCGTGTACCACGGTCCAAAGGGCCTGACCCAGATCGCCCAACGTGTGCACCAGTTGACCGCGATCCTGGCCAAGGGCTTGACCACGCTTGGTGTGAACGTCGAGCAGGAACACTTCTTCGACACCCTGACCCTCAACACCGGCGTCAACACCGCCGCCCTGCACGACAAGGCCCGCGCCCAACGTATCAACCTGCGCGTGGTGGACGCCGAGCGCCTGGGTGTGTCGGTGGATGAAACCGCCACCCAGGCCGATATCGACACCCTCTGGGCGATCTTCGCCGAGGGCACGGCCCTGCCGGAATTCGCCGTCCTCGCCAACAGTGTGGACAGCACCCTGCCGGCCGCCCTGCTGCGCCAGTCGCCGATCCTCAGCCACCCGGTGTTCAACCGTTATCATTCGGAAACCGAGCTGATGCGCTACCTGCGCAAGCTGGCCGACAAGGACCTGGCGCTGGACCGCACCATGATTCCGCTGGGCTCGTGCACCATGAAGCTCAACGCCGCCAGTGAAATGATCCCGGTGACCTGGGCCGAGTTCGGTGCGCTGCACCCATTCGCCCCGGCCGAACAAAGCGCCGGCTACCTGGAACTGACCTCAGACCTGGAGGCCATGCTCTGCGCGGCCACCGGTTACGATGCGATTTCGCTGCAACCGAACGCCGGTTCCCAGGGCGAGTACGCGGGCCTGCTGGCCATTCGTGCCTACCACCAGAGCCGTGGCGATGAGCGTCGCGACATCTGCCTGATCCCATCGTCGGCACACGGCACCAACCCAGCCACTGCCAACATGGCAGGCATGCGCGTGGTGGTCACCGCCTGCGATGCACGTGGCAACGTGGACATTGAAGACCTGCGCGCCAAGGCCCTCGAGCACCGCGATCACCTCGCAGCATTGATGATCACTTACCCGTCCACCCACGGTGTGTTCGAGGAAGGCATCCGCGAAATCTGCGGGATCATCCACGACAACGGCGGCCAGGTGTACATCGACGGCGCCAACATGAACGCGATGGTCGGCCTGTGCGCACCGGGCAAGTTCGGTGGCGACGTGTCCCACCTGAACCTGCACAAGACTTTCTGCATTCCTCACGGCGGTGGCGGCCCGGGTGTTGGCCCGATCGGCGTCAAGTCGCACCTCACCCCGTTCCTGCCAGGTCACGCAGCCATGGAACGCAAGGAAGGCGCGGTGTGCGCGGCGCCGTTCGGCAGCGCGAGCATCCTGCCGATCACTTGGATGTACATCAGCATGATGGGCGGCGCGGGCCTCAAGCGCGCTTCGCAACTGGCGATCCTGAATGCCAACTACATCTCCCGTCGCCTCGAGGAGCACTACCCAGTGCTCTACACCGGCAGCAACGGCCTGGTGGCGCACGAATGCATCCTCGACCTGCGCCCTATCAAGGACAGCAGCGGCATCAGCGTGGACGACGTGGCCAAGCGCCTGATCGACTTCGGCTTCCACGCACCGACCATGTCGTTCCCGGTGGCCGGCACCTTGATGATCGAGCCGACCGAAAGCGAATCCAAGCAAGAGCTGGACCGCTTCTGCGACGCCATGATCGCCATCCGCGAAGAAATCCGCGCGGTGGAAAACGGCACCCTGGACAAGGACGACAACCCACTCAAGAACGCCCCGCACACCGCGGCGGAACTGGTGGGCGAATGGAGCCATCCTTACAGCCGCGAGCAAGCGGTGTACCCGGTTGCTTCGTTGATCGAAGGCAAGTACTGGCCGCCGGTGGGCCGTGTCGACAACGTGTTTGGCGATCGCAACCTGGTGTGTGCGTGCCCGTCGATCGAGAGCTACGCATAACCGGGCTGAAAACGCGGCCAGTGTAGGCGCTGGCTTGCCTGCGATAGCGGTGTATCAGTGACATTGACGTTGTCTGAACCACCGCCATCGCAGGCAAGCCCGGCTCCCACATTGACCGAGTCGGTCCTCATAAAATAATAAGAAACCGGAGAACAACTCATGTCTTTAAGCGTGTTCGACCTGTTCAAGATTGGCATCGGCCCCTCCAGTTCCCACACCGTCGGCCCGATGCGCGCCGCTGCCCGATTCGTCGAAGGCCTCAAGCGCGACAACCTGCTGAGTTCAACCGCCAGCATCAAGGTGGAACTCTATGGTTCGCTTGGCGCCACTGGCAAAGGCCACGGCAGCGACAAGGCCGTACTGCTTGGGCTGGAAGGCGAACACCCGGACACCGTGAATACCGAAACCGTGGCGGCACGCCTCGCGCAAATGCGCGGCGACGGTCGCCTCAACCTGCTCGGTGAACACAGCATTGCGTTCAACGAGAAAGAACACCTGGCGATGATTCGCAAACCCCTCGCCTATCACCCCAACGGCATGATTTTCCGCGCCTTCGACGCCGCCAATATCCAGATCCGCAGCCGCGAGTACTACTCGGTCGGCGGCGGTTTTGTGGTGGATGAAGACGCGGCTGGTGCCGACCGGATTGTCGAGGACGCCACGCCCTTGACCTTCCCGTTCAAGCACGCCAAGGACCTGCTGAGCCACTGCACCACCTATGGGCTGTCCATCAGCCAAGTGATGCTGACCAATGAAAGTGCCTGGCGCCCGGAAGCGGAAACCCGCGCCGGCCTGCTGAAGATCTGGCAAGTGATGCAGGACTGCGTGGACGCGGGTTGCCGTAACGAAGGGATCCTGCCCGGCGGCTTGAAGGTCAAGCGTCGCGCCGCGGCCTTGCATCGCCAGTTGTGCAAGAACCCGGAATCGGCGCTGCGCGATCCGCTGTCGGTGCTCGATTGGGTCAACCTCTACGCCCTGGCGGTCAACGAAGAAAACGCCAACGGCGGGCGCGTGGTGACGGCGCCCACCAACGGTGCGGCCGGGATCGTGCCGGCAGTGCTGCATTACTACATGCGGTTTATCCCCGGCGCGAATGAAGACGGCGTGGTGCGCTTTCTGCTCACCGCCGCCGCCATCGGCATTTTGTACAAGGAAAACGCGTCGATCTCGGGTGCCGAAGTCGGCTGTCAGGGCGAGGTCGGCGTGGCCTGCTCAATGGCGGCCGGCGCGCTGTGCGAAGTGCTGGGCGGTAGCGTTTCCCAGGTGGAAAACGCCGCCGAGATCGGCATGGAACATAACCTCGGCCTGACCTGTGACCCGATTGGCGGGCTGGTGCAGGTGCCTTGCATCGAGCGCAACGCCATGGGCTCGGTCAAGGCCATCAATGCAGTGCGCATGGCGTTGCGTGGCGACGGCCAGCACTTCGTCTCGCTGGACAAGGTCATTCGCACCATGCGCCAGACCGGCGCCGACATGAAAAGCAAATACAAGGAAACCGCCCGTGGCGGTTTGGCGGTCAACATTATCGAGTGCTGACGCCTAAAGGCGCGCCAGCACGTTTTTCAGGAGCTGAATATGTCCACCGAAACCCTGTTGAAAACCCCTCTGCACGCCCTGCACATCGAATTGGGCGCGCGCATGGTGCCCTTCGCCGGTTACGACATGCCGGTGCAATACCCACTGGGCGTGATGAAAGAACACCTGCACACCCGTGATCAGGCCGGGCTGTTCGACGTGTCCCACATGGGCCAGATCCGCCTGACCGGCGCGAATGCCGCCAAGGCCCTGGAAACCCTGGTGCCGGTCGACATCATCGACCTGCCGGTAGGCATGCAGCGCTATGCGATGTTCACCAACGACCAGGGCGGGATTCTCGACGACCTGATGGTGGCGAACCTGGGTAACGACGAACTGTTCCTGGTGGTCAACGCCGCCTGCAAGGACCAGGACCTGGCGCACCTGCGTCAGCATATCGGCGACCAGTGCACCATCGAGCCGTTGTTCGAAGAGCGTGCCTTGCTGGCCCTGCAGGGGCCGGCGGCGGTCAAGGTACTGGCGCGCCTGGCACCGGAAGTCACCAAGATGACCTTCATGCAGTTCGCCTCCCTGCGCTTGCTGGGCGTGGACTGCTATGTCAGCCGTTCGGGCTACACCGGCGAGGACGGATTCGAAATCTCCGTTCCCGCCGCCAATGCCGAAAGCCTGGCGCGCAGCCTGCTGGCCGAGACCGAAGTACAGGCGATCGGCCTGGGTGCCCGCGATTCCTTGCGCCTGGAAGCCGGCCTGTGCCTGTACGGCCACGACATGAACACCGACACCACACCGATCGAAGCCAGCCTGCTGTGGGCGATCTCCAAGGCCCGTCGTGCCGAGGGTGCTCGCGCTGGGGGGTTCCCGGGTGCCGACAAGATCTTCACCCAGCAACAAGCCGGCGTGAGCCGCAAACGGGTAGGCTTATTGCCGCAGGAACGCACGCCTGTGCGTGAAGGCGCGGAAATTGTCGACGCAGACGGCACCGTGATCGGCAGTGTGTGCAGCGGTGGTTTCAGCCCGACCCTGGGCGGCCCGTTGGCGATGGGTTACCTGGACAGCGCCTTCATCGCACTGGATACCGAAGTTTCGGCGCTGGTACGTGGGAAAAAGGTGCCCCTTCGTGTAAGTAAAATGCCATTTGTACCGCAACGTTACTTCCGCGGTTGATTGGTTGTTTCTATAAGTAACGCGGTTGCGTCAACGTGCACTAATCTGTAACGCAACCGCCATAAAACAGTGCACTATCGATAGCCTTTTTTATAGGTAACAACCTATAACAAGTGATCAACTCTATCGAATAACCCGCCCCCCCTAACAGTCACCCAAGTGTCACAAGGCCCAGCAAACGCTGGGCTTTTGGCAGGGCTTGTTTTTTCTCTATTAGTTGGCGTAGAGTTTGTTCACTGTGTTTGCATGGGTCGCTTGGAACCTGGACCTGGGCAGTAGCTGAAGTAGTTGTGCTACAACCCGTTCGACGTCTCTTACTTTCCTGCAACCCAGCCCAGTACTCTTTCATGTGAAAGGGGCTGTCATTAATTTTTAGCGTCAAAGGAAAGAAGAAAATGTCTGATCGTCAGAGCGGTACCGTCAAGTGGTTTAACGACGAAAAAGGGTTTGGTTTTATCACTCCAGAAAGCGGTCCGGATCTGTTCGTGCATTTCCGCGCTATCCAGGGCAACGGCTTCAAGAGCCTGAAAGAAGGCCAGAAGGTCACTTTCAAAGCCGTGCAAGGCCAGAAAGGCATGCAGGCTGACGAAGTACAAGCAGAAGGCTGATCCTTCCTGCGACAAAAAGCCCCTGATGGTGACATCAGGGGCTTTTTTATGTGCGTTTACTCGTAAAATGGCTTTTTTGACAAGAGAGCCCTGCCATGTCCAAACCCCTGCTGAGCCCCCAAGGCGAATTCCCCGCCGTTGGCCTGGGCCGCCGCCTGGCAGCGATGTTCTACGACTTCCTGTTGTGCACTGCCCTGCTGATCGTCACTGCGTTTATCTACAAGTTGATCTGGATCGCATTTGTCGGCGAAGCGAAGATGCGCACCCTCACCGAATCCGGCGCGCTGGACGGCGATCCGTTGCTGTCGACGATCCTGTTGTTTGTGCTGTTTGGCTTCTTTGCCAAGTTCTGGACCCATTCCGGGCAGACCCTGGGCATGCAGGTCTGGGGCGTGCGCGTACAGAACGCCGACGGCTCGCGGATCAGCCTGTGGCAGGCGCTGTTGCGCTTCGTGGTGTCGATTGCGTCGTGGTCGTGCGTGGGGCTGGGGTTTATCTGGTCGCTGTTTGATAAGCGCAAACGCAGCTGGCACGACATCTATTCGGATACGCAGCTGGTGCGGATTCCCAAGCAGAAAAAATAAGCCCCGGCACACTCAAGATCAGTGTTGGAGCCGGCTTGCCTGCGATACAGGCGACTCGGTGCTTGTGATGTACCGAGGTGATGCTATCGCAGGCGAGCCAGCTCCCACCGTTTAATCAGGCGTTGCCAGCGAGCTTGAGGCGTGCAGCCTGGGTGAAGTCGAGCATGCGCTTGAGCGGTCGCACCGCGTGCGGGATCACCGCAGGCTCGACGAAAATCTCGTTACTGCCCTCACGCAGGCACTGCAGCGTGCGCTCCAGCGTGTTCATGGCCATCCACGGACAGTGTGCGCAACTGCGGCAAGCCGCGCCGTTACCGGCGGTAGGTGCTTCGACAAAGACCTTGTCCGGGCATAGCTGCTGCATCTTGTAGAAGATGCCGCGGTCGGTGGCGACGATAAAGGTCTTGTTCGGCAGGCGCTGGGCCGCCGCAATCAGCTGGCTGGTCGACCCCACGGCATCCGCCAGTTCGATGACCGACGTCGGCGACTCAGGGTGCACCAGGATAGCGGCATCCGGGTACAACGCCTTCATGTCCTCCAGCTGCTTGGACTTGAACTCTTCGTGAACGATGCACGCACCGTCCCACAACAGCATGTCGGCCCCGGTCTGGCGCTGGATGTAGGTGCCCAAGTGTTTGTCGGGCCCCCAGATGATCGTCTCGCCGTTGTCCATCAGGCTTTCGACGATTTCCAATGCACAGCTGGAGGTCACTACCCAGTCCGCCCGTGCCTTGACCGCCGCCGAAGTGTTGGCATACACCACCACGGTGCGTTCAGGATGCTGGTCGCAGAACGCCGAAAACTCATCGACCGGGCAACCCAGGTCCAGGGAACAGGTCGCTTCCAGGGTCGGCATGAGGATGCGTTTTTCGGGTGTGAGGATCTTGGCGGTCTCGCCCATGAAACGCACACCGGCGACCAGCACGGTCTTGGCCGGGTGGGCAGCGCCGAAGCGAGCCATTTCCAGGGAGTCGGACACACAGCCCCCGGTTTCTTCGGCCAGGGCCTGGATGACGGGGTCACAGTAGAAGTGGGCAACCAGTACCGCGTCCTGAGCTTTGAGCTCGGCGGCGATGGCGGTGCGCAGGCTCGCCTCTTCGTTGGCGCTGAGGGCCTTGGGCTGCTTGGCGTCGAGGTGGGCTTGAACCAGAAGGCGTTCGGAAATTTGCGTCATGTTCGCAAGACCTGCAGGCGCAGTTGCGCGAAAGTCGAGTGTACCACCGGCTCTGGAGCCCATCGGGCGCCGCCGGACGAAGTGATTGTGTTCATCAAGCACGGTTTGGGATGAAGCTGCGCAAGGCTACAGAATATCCAAGGTTTTCAAAAGCCTAATCTGGGGCGGGGATGGGGATGACGGGCGGGAGCCGACTTGCTGGAGACGGCGCTCCTGGAGACGCCATCGCCGGCAAGCCCGGCTGAATAAGAAAGGTCAGCGCACGAGCTTCGAGGGATCCTCCTGCAGGATCACCGCGTCATGCATGTTGGACAAGGCATCCTTCAAGGTGGACTCCTCCAGCGCGTCCTTGGACTTTTTGCTTTCCTTGGCGGCATATTCAAGGAGTACCAGGTAATCGCGCTTGACCGCCGCCTGCCTGGGCACAAACGTCTCGTCTACCAGCTTGCCCATCACGTACTTCTGCGTGCGCGTCTCCTGGCTGGCCTCTTGCGACACAGAGGCGTTGGACAGCAGGCCATCCTTATACGAGAGATGCGCCGAACTGCTGGCCTTGTCGCGCACTTGCACATAGAGATAATTCTGCGACTCGGCGCGGGTGTCCAGGGCCGGAGCCTTGCCGCCCTTGAGGCCTTTATGAAAACTTGCGGACAGGCTCGACTGCTGGTCCTGGCTGACACTGCGGTCTAACGCACTGTTGCCGCCGACACGGGTCCTTTGCGAGACCTCATAGGCAAAGCTGTCCACTTCGGACGGGCGCATCGGGTTGGAGGACTCGGTAGCCTGCTTGATCGAGGCCTTGAAATCCGCCAGGCCCGTCAGCAAGCCCTGGTCGGTCGGGTTGCGCGTCAGCGCTTTTGGCAGGGACAGCCCCTGTGGATAGTTGCTGTTCATGGCGCTGAAAGCATCTTTGAACATCGCCATCAATTCCGGCTTGGCGCTGCCGCGCTCCTGGGCCCGGTCAAACTGGGCCAGGTAGCTGTCCAGCGCCTTGGCCTGTTGCCTGGCATCGCCGAGGATCGCGGTGTTTTTCAAGTCCACTGCCAGGTTCAGCTCGCCGAGCGGGCCACTCATGCGAGTGGTGCGGCTCTGGCTGTCGGCGTGGAAGGCCAGGCTCAGGTCCTGACCGTCCGGGGATTTGACCTTGGCATTGAGGTCCACCGAGGCCAGCAGCCTGGAATCAAACCGGGTCAGCCCGCTAAGGTCGAGCTTCGGCGGCGTCGCGGTCAACCCATCCACGGCAGACTGGAAAGCGCTGCCCAGTTTACCGACCGCTTCTAGTTCCTCATCACTCAAGGTGCCACCGTCTACCGTGGCCTGTACGCCCAGGCCATCGGTCTGGCTGGAGAGGCTGAAGGTGACAGTCTTGCCGCTGGCGGTCTTGATGCTGAGGCTGACCAGGTTGTCGGCCTTAGTGTGCAAGAGGCTCTGATCGAGCTTGATTTCGCCGGAATTTTGCGCCCGATCGGCACTCGCATACAGCACGGACTGGGAAAGCCCCACCCCGCCGCCCTTGGCAAACTGCGCAATAAGGCCTGCGCCAAGGCCACTGAAGCGGTTGGCCGTCGACAGCGAATTGAAATTGGCGTTGAGGGTTTTGCTGAGTGCATCCTGGTTGTCGCTTTCCCACGCACGCACTGTCTCTTGACCGGGCAGTTGCCCACGGCGTGAATAGGTATCGGAGAGCGTGTCGGCTACCCCATTGCCCAGGCTGACCACCGAGGAGGGACGCGTCACGCTGACGTCCGTGTTTTGCGTGTGGGGCACGGGCGACGTTTCGGCCGGGCGGACGATAAGGGTATTGGCGGATTTGATCGGCAAAAGCGTGGTCATGACGGTCCCTGTCTTGATCTGAACACGGTCTAATCTAACCAACACCTCCATCGAATGACAGCACCTAGGCAACAAAGAGCCCTGCCAAAAAGCTGACTCTTTGCTGCCGTGTCTGGCCTAGAAACGGTAAGTCACCGACCCACCAAAGCCATTGGCGCTGTTTTCATACTTGGCATCGTAGGTCAGGCCAACCTGGGAAAGATTCTGTCGCACCTTGATCGGCTCTTCCTTGAGGTAGGAATACGCCACATCGAAGGTCAGGTTGTCGACAGGCGTCCAGCCGGCGCCCAGGCTGAAAACCGTGCGGTCCCCTGTAGGAATTCGCACAGACCGATCAGTGTTGTTGGTCGGCGTCTGATCCACCGAGAAACCGGTCCGCAGCACCAGTTCCTTGTTGACCCGATACGCCGCGCCGATGGCGTGGGACCACGTGTCATGCCAGTGCTGTTGCTCGGTGATGGAGCCCAGGCCACCGAATTGAGCGGTCAGGTCGGATACACCGTCGTTGTTGATGGTGATCTTCTTCAACTGGCTCCAGCGGGTGTAGGTGCTGCCGAGGTAGAGGGTCCAATCGTCGTTCAGTTGATGGGTTACCGAAAAGTCCACCGACGAAGGCGTAGTCACATCCAGGCTGGCGTCATACTTCTGCGGCCCACCGTCGAATGCATCGGAAATCAAGCCGGAAGCATGGGTCTTGCCGCTGAGGTGGTACACCACCTGCGAGTGGTAGGTCACGCCGATGCGCGTGCTGTCGAGAGGCTGCACGAGGATACCGGCGTTGAACCCGGTGGCGCTGTCGTTGCCCTTGACCTTCACGCTTTCGCCCGCGCCGCCCCCCAGCGGCACAGTGGAGTCCAACTCGCCGGTGATGCGGTTGAAGGTCGGGCCAAAGCCCACCGACACCGTGTCGTTGAAGGCGTAGCTGACCGTCGGCTGCACGGTGATGACTGACACCTTGCTCTTGCTGCCAAAGCCATTGCCCTGGAAGCTGTGCTCATAGTCGGTGACCAGGCCGAAAGGCGCGTAGATACCCAGGCCAAACGCCCAGTGCTCATCGATGGGCGTGACCAGGTAGCCCATCGGCACGGCAATGCCAGGCACCATGTCGCCTTTGTTGGTGCCGGGGTTGTCGGCACCGAACTGTGAGGAACTGGCGTCCTTGATATTGGTTTTGGCATCGAGGTAGGTCGCGCCGAGGCTGACTTCATTTTGTTTCAGGCGAGACATACCTGCGGGGTTGCCGAACACCGTACTCGCGTCCTCGGCCGACGAGGAGCGGCCGGCGTAGCCCGTGCCCATTGAACTGATACTTTGTTCATTGAGCGCGAAACCACCGGCAAACAGTTGGGTCGAGGCAAGGGAAACGGCGAGCGCCAAGGCGCCTTTAAGAGTTTTGTTATTCATTATTAGGACTCGAATGATGGGGCAGCGACGAGGAAGCTACCAACGTTCGAGCGGGCGGTTTATGAAGAGTTTTTCATGCGCTAGATTGTCGGACAATCCTATGGATTTCAAAGACTTCAGCCGCTTTTTCGTTTCCAGCAATGACTGCAAAACCCGAGTATGACCGCTTGGTTTCGGTGATTGTTTCACCCAGCCGCAGATACAAAAAACCCAGGCTTTTCAATCGCCTGGGGCTTACTGTTTTTCAAACGGGCAAAAAAAAACCCGGAAATCCTCACTTGCGTGGGCCTTCCGGATTTTCTAAACCGCCAAAAATGGTGGGTCGTGTGGGATTCGAACCTACGACCAATTGGTTAAAAGCCAACTGCTCTACCAACTGAGCTAACGACCCGCTGTGTGGTGGCGCGTATAATACTGATTTCTAAGGATTATTCAACACCTTATTTGAAATAAATCAGAAATAACGCGTTGGGTCAGTAATTCCGGCGGCTTGGAAGCCTTCTGCGCGCAGTCGGCAGCTGTCGCATTTCCCACAAGCACGGCCGTCATCGTCTGCCTGATAGCAGGAAACGGTCAGCGAATAATCGACGCCAAGTCCTACGCCAGCCTTCACGATATCGGCCTTACTCAGGTTTTGCAGCGGGGCCAGGATGCGGAAGCCCTGCCCTTCTACACCGGCCTTGGTGGCCAGGTTAGCCATGCGCTCGAACGACTCGACGAACTCTGGTCGGCAGTCTGGGTAACCGGAGTAATCCACGGCGTTGACGCCGATAAAGATATCGCGGGCGTTGAGCACTTCTGCCCAGCCCAGGGCCAAGGACAGGAACACCGTGTTACGTGCCGGCACGTAGGTCACCGGGATGCCTTCGCCAGGCGTTTCCGGCACATCGATGCTGCTATCGGTCAGCGCGGAGCCGCCGATGCCGTTGAGGTTCAAGCCGATCACCTTGTGCTCGACCACCCCCATGTCACGGGCGACACGGGCCGCGGCGTTCAGCTCGGCGCGGTGGCGCTGGCCGTAGTCGAAGCTCATGGTGTAGCAGCTGTAGCCTTGCTCTTGTGCCATGGCAACCACCGTGGCGGAGTCGAGTCCGCCAGACAGCAGGATTACCGCGCGTTTTTGATCCATGGTGTGTTCAGTCATATCAGCGTCCTGGCTCGTCATTCCAAAGGTATTTATGCAGCTGCAATTGCAGGCGCACCGGTAGATTGTCTGCAACCACCCAATCGGCGAGGTCACGTGCATTCAGGTCATGGTGGCTTGGCGAGAACAGCACTTCGCCTGCGCGACGGTCCAGCCCATATTGAATCAGCTTGGAATTCGCCCAGTCGTAGTCATCTCGGGAACAGATGACGAACTTGACCTGGTCGTTGGCCGTCAGCAGTTCGATGTTCTCGTAGCGGTTGCGATGCGCTTCCTTGGAGCCTGGGGTCTTGAGGTCAACCACGCGGCTTACACGGGGGTCGACCGCTGAGATGTCCAGGGCGCCACTGGTCTCCAGGGAGACCTCGTAGCCGGCATCACACAACTGTTTGAGCAACGGGATGGCATTGGGCTGGGCCAGCGGCTCACCGCCGGTCACGCAGACGTAGCGCGGCTTGTAGCCGGCGACCTGCTCCAGGATGTCATCGAGGGTGCGCACCGTGCCACCACTGAAGGCGTAGGCGCTGTCACAGTATTGGCAACGCAAGGGGCAACCGGTCAGGCGCACAAATACTGTGGGCAGGCCAGCCGTCCGCGTTTCACCCTGCAACGAGTAAAAAACTTCGGTAATACGTAATGTGTCTTGCATAGTCGCCACGGGCGTAACAGCTAAACAGGCTGTCCGCCTCCGTCAGGCACTTTAAAGGACCCCGCCAACGCGTAGGCCCCAAAAAGCGTGTTTCATAAAAGGGCGTGGATTCTAACGAAAAAACCCGCGCCAGGCGCGGGTTTCTTCCAAACGGGTTGCTTCGCTTACAAGCGCTGCAGGTCTCGTTGGGCCAACTGGGCAGCAGAAGTCCCCGGATACTGGGCCACAACCTGCTGCAGAATGCCTTTGACCTTGTCGGTATGACCGAGGCGGCGCTCTACATCAGCGAGTTTGTACAGCGAATCCGGCACCTTGGCATGCTTGGGGTACAGCTGGCTGACCTTGGCAAATGCCTGGCCTGCACCCTGTAGATCACCTTTTGCCAGGTTAACTTCACCCAACCAATATTGGGCGTTGCCCGCGTACTGGCTGTTCGGGTATTTGCGCAGGAATGCGGTAAATGCCTGGCTGGCCTTATCGAAGTCCTTGGCTTTGATCAGGTCGAAGGCTGCATCGTAATACAGCTTTTCCTTCGCCGGATCACCCGGTTCGCTGCTTGCGGCAGGGGCCTGGCTTGCCGCCACGGCCCCTGCTGCTGCACCACCGGCAGCAGCACTAGGCGCGCCACCGGCAGAAGAATTATCAGGAGTTGCGGCAGGTGTAACACCGGCTCCAATGCGTCGATCAAGGTCCTGGTAACGCTCCAGGCCTTCTTGCTTCAGCTGGTTCACTTGGTTTTGCAGTACTTCAATGGCGCCTTGTTGCTGCGCGATCTGATCCTGCATGCGTTGCAGCTGGTTGAACAGTTCGCCCTGTGCCGAGGGAGCGGACGTAGCCGCTCCCCCCGCATAGGCGCCGTTCGTGCCATAACCCGCTGGCGGATAACTGCTCCCGCTATTGTTATAGCCAGAGTTGCTATCTTCCACAGGAACCGCAGCCCACACCGCAAGCGGTGCGAGGCTGAGAGCCAATACAGTTAGAGCACGACGGCACGTTCGCATGACGAATTACTTACGCAGTTCGACGCGACGGTTTTGAGCCCAGGACTGCTCGTCGTGGCCAGTAGCAACTGGACGCTCTTTACCGTAGGAAACCAGTTCCAGTTGGCCTGGAGCAACACCTTGCAGTACCAGGTAGCGCTGAACGGCTTTCGCACGACGCTCGCCCAGTGCCATGTTGTACTCACGAGTACCACGTTCGTCGGTGTTACCTTCCAGAACAACGCGAGCGCCGTTAGCTTTCAGGTCCTTCGCGTGAACGTCCAGAGCGCGCATGGCTTCTGGCTTCAGGTCCGAACTGTCGTATTCGAAGTAGAAAGTGGTGATAGCGCGCAGAGCAGCTTCTTCGCTCAGGGAGCCGTCAACCGCACCAGTGTTAGCGCCGTAACCAGCGTTTGGATCAACAGCTGCGCCTTCACCGGCATTGTCGCCGCCTTTAGACGAGCAACCAACGGCTACGGACAGAGCCAGAGCCAGAGCAGCAAACTTACCAAACTTCAGCATTTCCATCGTGAAACTCCTAATGAACCCCAGTGTGTTAAGCAAATCTTTTTGTAGCGCCGCGTCAGTTCAGGTAAGGGGACCAGGATGGTTCTCTGACTTCGCCTTGTGCGGTAGGAAGTGGGAGCCTTACGCGTCCATTAATGGACACGAGCATCAAGACTCCCCGGCCCTGCTGGCGGGTGGCGTAGATTACCATGGTGCCGTTGGGCGCAACAGTGGCTGACTCATCAAGGTTGGTATCTGTGAGGATTTTTACGGTTCCGCGCTGCAAATCCTGGGCCGCAACCCGGAAATTAGTGAAACCATCCTGACGGTGAATCATCACCAACGTCTTTTCATCAGCCGAAAGTTTAGGGTTGGCGTTGTAGTTACCGATAAAAGTAACGCGCTCTGCACCACCACCGCTCACGCTCGCCTTATAGATTTGTGGCTTGCCGCCTCGGTCAGAGGTGAAGTAGATGGTCGAACCATCCTTGCCCCAGAACGGTTCGGTATTGATACCCGGGCCGCTGGTGACGCGAGAGATCTGGCGCGAGGCCATGTTCATCACGTAGATGTCCGGGTTGCCGTCCTTGGACAGCACGAATGCCAGGCGCGAACCATCCGGCGACCAGGCCGGTGCACCGTTGAGGCCTTCGAAGTTGGTGATCTGCTCACGACGGCCAGTATCGATGTGCTGGACGAAGATACGCGGACGCTTCTGCTCGAAAGACACGTAGGCGATGCGTTTGCCGTCCGGCGCAAAGCGCGGCGACAGGATAGGCTCACGGGACTGCAACAGGGTCACGGCACGTGCACCGTCGTAGTCCGAACGCTGCAAAGTGTAACGAGTGTTGTCTACAGAGAAACGCTCAGCCGTTACGTACAGCATGCGTGTCGAGAAAGCACCCTTGATGCCGGTGAGCTTTTCAAACGACTGGTCCGAGATGTAGTGGGCCATGTCGCGGATCTGCTCGGCAGTGCCCGAGACGCTGCCGGTCAGGACCTGCTGCTCGGTCGCCACGTTGAACAACGTGTACTGGATCTGCAGGCGACCGCCGGCCGGCGTGATATTGCCGACCATCAGGTACTGCGCACCCACCGCCTTCCAGTCACGGAACACGACTTCGCTGGCCTGGTTCGGCTGGCTGATCATGTTGCCTTTTGGAATCGGTGCGTAGTAACCGGAATTGCGCAGGTCGTCGCTGACGATCTGGGCCATGTCGTCCGGCAGCACGCTGCCGCCCTGCCAGCCGAACGGTACTACGGCGATCGGGGTGGCCCGATCGCTACCGCTGGTAACCAGGATGTTCTTTTCATCCGCCGCCGCTATCCCTGCCATACAGCAAATAACGACAAGCATTCCTCGAAGAAGGTTTCTCACAAGGCTAGATCCTCAGGTGTGAATGTCATCTTGAATGAACGATAGGGAGCGAAGTCGCTTGGTTTCATTCCCTGCATCTCGGTCAACCGGCCAATGTTCTTGACCGCGGCAACCGCCGAACTGTCGAACGAACCGTCACCACTGGACTTGGCCACGCTGACCGAAGTCACCGTACCGTCCGGCAACATGCCGATCTGCAGCACTACTGTCATGCCTTTGCGTGCCGAAGGTGGACGTGTCCAGCCTTCCGCTGCCCGCGCTCGAATCAGGTCGTCGAAACTGCCCGCGACTTCATCACCACGTTCATCGGCCAAGGCTTGCTGACGCTGCGGCGTGTCGGAGAGCAAATCTGCCAAGGCCTGGGCCTTTTTCTCTTCGGCGGATTTACGTGCTGCTTCCTGGGCCTTTTTCTTCTGGGCGTCGGCGGCAGCTTTCTTCTTCGCGTCGTCGGCGACTTTCTTCTTCGCCTCGTCTGCTTCAGCTTTTTTCTTGGCGTCTTCGGCGGCTTTCTTCTTCGCGTCTTCGACTATTTTCTTCTTGGCGTCTTCAGCGGCCTTTTTCTTGGCCTCTTCTTCAGCCGCTTTTTTGGCTTCTTCTTCAGACTTCTTCTTGGCTATATCAGCCAATTGTTTCTCTTCGGCCTTTTTAGCTTCGGCAGCTTTCTCGGCTTTCTTGGCTTCATCAGCCTTTTTCGCCTCGTCGGCCTTCTTCGCTTCGTCAGCCTTTTTCGATTCCTCGGCCTTTTGAGCCGCCTCTTCTTTCTTTTGTTCCGCAGCAGCCTTCACCGCTTCCTGCTCGACCTTCTTCTGTTCCATCTGCTCGACTTCAGTCTGGCGCGCAGCCGACTTCTGGGCCTCACCCGCAATCTTCTGATTGGTCTGGGTGGTGGCCTGACTTTTCGATTTCAGCTGATACAGGGTCGCCTGCACGATCGGCTTGGCTGGCGGCAGGTCCGGGGTCATGGCAAAGCTGACGAACAGCATGCCAAACACCAGGACGTGCAGGGCAATTGCCCAGACGCTAGGCCAGAAGTAGCTCTCCGAGGCGGACGGCTCTCGCTGTTGCTGCATCAGGGCGCCTCGGTAATCAAGCCAACGTTACCCACGCCGGCCTTCTGCAGCCCGCCCATGGCGCCCATGACGGAGCCGTAGTCGACCGCCTTGTCTCCGCGGATGAAGACCTGGGTGTGCTTGCCGCCTTCGTTGCCGGAGCGAATGATCTTGGTCACCGCATCGGTCATGGCCGGCAAGGTCAGGGCCTTGTCCTGCTGCTTCTGAGTGTCGACTTCGCTGCCAAGGTTCCAGTAATAGGTCTTGTCGGACTTGATCGAAATAGTCAGCACCTGGGTGTTGTTGTCCTGGGGCAAGGCTTCGCTGGAAACCTTGGGCAGATCAACCTTCACACCCTGGTTGAGCATCGGCGCGGTCACCATGAAGATAACCAGCAGCACCAGCATCACGTCGATGTAAGGCACTACGTTCATCTCGGCGACCGGCTTGCGCTTGGTTCGAGCTCGAGTGATTAAAGCCATCGGGAGGTACCTGCTTATTCTTCGCTGGTGTGCACTTTACGGTGCAGGATCGCCTGGAATTCATCGGCGAAGGTGTAGTAACGGCCAATCAGGTTTTCGCCGCGGGCGGCAAAACGGTTGTAGGCGATTACTGCGGGGATAGCAGCGAACAGACCGATCGCGGTGGCGATCAGGGCTTCGGCAATACCCGGGGCCACGGTGGCCAGGGTGGCTTGCTGGGCCTGGGCCAGGCCACGGAAGGAGTTCATGATCCCCCAAACGGTACCGAACAGGCCGATGTATGGGCTCACGGAACCCACGGTGGCGAGGAACGGCAAGCTTTGCTCAAGCTTTTCTTCTTCACGGGAGATGGCAACGCGCATGGCACGGGCCACGCCTTCCATGACCGCTTCAGGGTCAACGCCTGGCTGCTGGCGCAGACGGGAGAATTCCTTGAAGCCCGCGCGGAAGATCTGCTCGACGCCCGAATCCGGGTCGGGGTTGCTGCCGGCCTGGCGGTACAGCTTGGACAGGTCGATACCCGACCAGAAGCGCTCTTCAAAGCTCTCCAGGGCACGTCGACCGGCACGCAGCAGGTTGCTGCGCTGAAAAATCATGACCCAAGAGGTAACCGATGCGGCTACCAGGGTCAGCATGACCAGTTGAACCACAACACTGGCATTGCTGACCAGGCTCCACATGGAGGAATGGTCGACGACGGTAGGTTCCACGCTAAATCTCCTGCTTTGATTGTTTACCCGCGCCGCTTACGTCGGCAAAGGCCGCACGTAGAGCTTCGGGAATGGCCCGGGGTTTCAAACTATTGGTGCGCACACAGGCCACCAGGAACTGCCCCTCACAGAGCAGCGTTGCATCCGTTGCCCGCCTGACCTGCTGCTTGAAACGCAGGCTGACACGGTTCAATTCGATTACTTCAGCGCTTACCAACAACTCGTCGTCCAGCCGCGCCGGCGCGTGATACCGCGCCTCGCTGGAATGCACGACGAACAACAGGTCCTCCCCTGCCAGCTCGGATTGGGCAAAGCCCAGCTCCCGTAGCCGCTCGGTTCGAGCCCGCTCCATGAACTTGAGGTAGTTGACGTAATACACGATGCCGCCGGCATCGGTGTCCTCGTAATAAACGCGACAGCGATGTGCGAACGACTGATCCCCGTTTTGCGCGCGCATACTCTAGTGCTTACTCCTCAGGTTGCCAATCCGGCTGGGCAACTGTTTTTTCATCCGCTGAAACATTTCCAGTGACTGAATGACGACGCCAGCCACTAGGACAGCACAAACATCGAATAAATCGACTTGCGTGAAGCTTTTAATCGTCCACTGCATCGAGAAATTCGTCTACCACGGGCATCTCCCCCAATCGTGACGGAATGTTTAACCCGAAGTGCAAATAGGCATGCCGCGTCACGACCCGCCCTCTGGGTGTGCGCATGATATAGCCCTGCTGGATCAGGTACGGTTCCAGCACGTCCTCAATGGTGTGGCGTTCTTCACTGATGGCCGCCGCCAGGCTGTCGACCCCCACAGGGCCACCGTCGAACTTCTCGATCATGGTCAAGAGTAGACGTCGATCCTGGTGATCGAAGCCGTGCTCATCCACGTCCAGCAGGTTCAAGGCCAGGTCGGCCACGGCCTTGGTGATATGCCCTTTGGCCCGCACTTCGGCAAAGTCTCGCACGCGACGCAACAAGCGGTTGGCAATCCGTGGTGTGCCGCGGGCCCGACGGGCAATTTCAAACGCGCCTTCCGGGTCCAGGGGCAAGCCGAGAATGCTCGCCGAACGACTGACGATAGTCGCCAAGTCTGCCGTGCTATAGAACTCTAGACGTTGAACAATGCCGAAACGGTCTCGCAGCGGGTTGGTCAGCATCCCGGCGCGGGTCGTGGCGCCCACCAGCGTGAACGGCGGCAGGTCGAGCTTGATCGAGCGGGCTGCGGGGCCTTCGCCAATCATGATGTCGAGTTGGAAGTCTTCCATCGCCGGGTACAGCACTTCTTCGACGATCGGCGACAGCCGGTGGATCTCGTCGATAAACAGTACGTCGTGCGGCTCCAGGTTGGTCAGCAATGCCGCCAGGTCACCCGGGCGTTCCAGCACCGGCCCGGACGTGGACTTGATCGACACGCCCATTTCCTGGGCAATGATATTGGCCAGGGTGGTCTTACCCAGGCCAGGTGGGCCGAAGATCAACGTATGGTCCAAGGACTCACTGCGCCCACGCGCGGCCTGGATAAACAACTCCATCTGCTCGCGCACCGTGGGCTGGCCGATGTATTCGGCCAGGCTCAGGGGACGGATGGCGCGGTCCTGGATTTCTTCACGGTCGCGCGGGCCGGTGGCCGCGATCAGACGATCAGCTTCAATCACTTAAATCATTCCCTTCAGGGCTCGGCGGATCATGTCTTCACTGCTCAGGTTCTTGTCCTTGATGGCCGATACGGCCTTGCTGGCCTCCTGCGGCTTGTAGCCCAGGGAAATCAGCGCGCTGACCGCGTCACTTTCGGCGCTGGCGACCTGGCCCGCCGGCATGTCCGGCTGGTTCGGTACCAGCGCAAACATGCTCGGCACCACTTCCCAGGCCTTGAAGCGGTCCTTGAGCTCCACCAGCAGGCGCTCGGCGGTCTTCTTGCCAACGCCTGGCACCTTGGTCAGCGCCGAGGTGTCCTGGGCCGAAACGGCACGCACCAGCTCATCCACTTCCAGGCTGGACATCAAGGCCAGGGCCAGTTTTGGTCCCACGCCGTTGAGGCGGATCAGTTCGCGGAAGAAATCGCGGTCGCGCTTGCCAATGAAACCATAGAGCAGTTGCGCGTCTTCGCGCACCACCAGATGGGTGTGCAGCGTCAGCGGTTCGCCGACCGACGGTAGGCGATACAGGGTGGTCATGGGCACTTCCAGCTCATACCCCAACCCATTTACATCCAGAATCAGATGCGGCGGCTGTTTCTCAGCCAGAGTGCCGCGCAAGCGTCCAATCACGGTTCAGATCCTTAAAGCTTGGGGTCAGATCAAGGCCTGACCGGAAACAACGAGTGCGCTGATGCTATCAGAGACGCAGGCGCCCGCCACGACTGCGTGCCGTGCCCAGGCCATGCGGCAGTAAACTTGAGCGAGTGTGTGCATGGCAAATGGCAATAGCCAGGGCGTCGGAGGCGTCAATCTGCGGCTTGGCAGTCAATTTGAGCATATGCATGACCATCATCTGCACTTGCTCCTTGTTGGCGGCGCCGGTGCCGACCACTGCCTGCTTGACCTGGGTCGCGGTGTATTCGGCGATCTCCATGCCCTCTTCGGCGCCGGCCACGATGGCGGCGCCACGGGCCTGGCCAAGTTTGAGCGCGGAGTCGGCGTTCTTCGCCATGAACACCTTTTCGATGCCCATGGTGACCGGCCCGTAGGTCTGGATCACTTCACGCACGCCGCGATAGACGATCTGCAGGCGCTCGGCCAGCTCGCCAGCGCCGGTGCGGATGCAGCCCGAGGCGACGTAGACACAGCCGCGGGGGGTTTGTTGCACCACGCCAAAACCGGTGATGCGCGAACCGGGGTCGATACCTAGGATTAAAGTCATAACGCCTGCGGGTTGGGTAAACACAATTTTTGATACAGAGAAAATCCAATGTAAAAGCGGGCTTGCCCGCGAAGGCGGTGGGTCAGCCAACGCCTGGAGCGACTGGCACACCGCATTCGCGGGCAAGCCCGCTCCCACATTTTGACCTACGTCATACCTCAGCCTAGCTGTGCAGCTACGTCTTCCGGGATGTCGGCGTTGGAGTACACATTCTGCACATCATCCAGGTCTTCGAGCATATCGAGCATTTTCAACACTTTCTGTGCACCGTCCAGGTCAAGTTCGGCACTGGTGGTGGGCAGCATGACGATTTCTGCGTCGGTGCCCTTGAAGCCGGCGGCTTCCAGCGCGTTGCGTACGGCATAGAAACTGGCAAACGAGGTGAATACGTCGATGGAGCCATCTTCGTTGGTCACCACATCGTCGGCGTCCGCCTCCATCGCCGCTTCCATCAGCGCGTCTTCATCCGTGCCCGGCGCGAAGGAAATCTGCCCCTTGCGCTCGAACAGGTAGGCCACCGATCCATCGGTACCGAGGTTGCCACCGCATTTACTGAACGCATGGCGTACAGCTGCCGCAGTGCGGTTGCGGTTGTCGGTCATGCACTCGACCATCACCGCCACACCGCCCGGGCCGTAGCCTTCGTAGCTCAGCTCGACCATGTCGTCGGTATCGGCAGCACCGGCCCCGCGGGCCACGGCGCGGTCGATGATGTCACGGCTCATGTTGGCGCCAAGGGCCTTGTCCAGTGCCAAGCGCAGACGCGGGTTGGAACCCGGGTCACCACCGCCCTGGCGGGCAGCCACGGTCAGCTCGCGGATCCACTTGGTGAAGATCTTGCCTTTCTTGGCATCCTGACGCTCTTTGCGGTGCTTGATGTTCGCCCACTTGGAATGGCCAGCCATAACACAACTCCGAAATTCTGTAGAAACCTTGTCAATCCCGCCCCAGGCAGGACCTCTCGCTTTAAATCGCAACCCTTGTAACGCAAAGGCGCATCCGAAGATGCGCCTTTTTAGACTGCGTAAACCTCAGTGCGCTTTCACGCAGCAGCCTTACTCAGCCTTCGGCGTCTCGCGCAGACGGATGTGCAGCTCGCGCAGCGCCTTGGCGTCCACCACACCTGGAGCCTGGGTCATGACGTCCGCAGCGCTCTGGGTTTTCGGGAAGGCAATCACTTCACGGATCGACTGGGCGCCGGTCATCAGCATCACCAGGCGGTCCAGGCCGAATGCCAAGCCACCGTGCGGCGGCGCACCGTACTTGAGGGCGTCGAGCAGGAAGCCGAATTTCTCTTCCTGTTCGGCTTCGTTGATGCCCAACAGGCGGAAGACCGCTTGCTGCATCTCTTTGCGGTGGATACGGATCGAACCGCCACCCAGCTCGGTGCCGTTGAGGACCATGTCGTAGGCGCGGGACAGGGCGCCAGCCGGGTTGGCCTCCAGCTCGGCCGGCGAGCACTTCGGCGCGGTGAACGGGTGGTGCAAGGCGCTGAAGCTGCCGTCGTCGTTCTCTTCGAACATCGGGAAGTCAACGACCCACATCGGGGCCCACTCGCAGGTCAGCAGGTTCAGGTCGTGACCCAGCTTGATCCGCAGCGCGCCCAGGGCTTCGCTGACGATCTTGGCCTTGTCGGCACCGAAGAACACGATGTCGCCGTCGACCGCACCGACGCGATCGAGGATCACGTTCAAGTTGGCTTCCGGAATGTTTTTCACGATCGGCGATTGCAGGCCGTCAACACCGTTGGCGCGCTCGTTGACCTTGATGTACGCCAGGCCCTTGGCACCGTAGATGCCGACGAACTTGGTGTAGTCGTCGATCTGCTTGCGCGGCATGCTCGCGCCGCCAGGCACGCGCAGGGCGGCGATGCGGCATTTCGGGTCGTTGGCCGGGCCGCTGAACACCTTGAAGTCGACGTCCTTGAGCTGGTCGGCCACGTCCACCAGTTCCAGCGGGTTACGCAGGTCTGGCTTGTCGGAACCGTAGCGGCGCATGGCTTCTTCGAAGGTCATGTGCGGGAAGTCGCCGAACTCCAGGTCCAGCACCTCCTTGAACAGGTTGCGGATCATTTGTTCGGTCAGGCCCATGATCTCTTTTTCATCGAGGAAGCTGGTCTCGATGTCGATCTGGGTGAATTCCGGTTGGCGGTCGGCGCGCAGGTCTTCGTCGCGGAAGCACTTGGCGATCTGGTAGTAACGGTCGAAGCCGGCCACCATCAGCAGTTGCTTGAACAGCTGTGGCGATTGCGGCAGCGCGAAGAACGAGCCTGCGTGGGTACGGCTAGGCACCAGGTAGTCACGCGCGCCTTCCGGGGTGGCCCGGGTCAGGATCGGGGTCTCGACGTCCAGGAAGCCGTTTTCATCCAGGAAGCGGCGGATGCTGGTGGTCATGCGCGAGCGCAGGCGCAGCTTCTCGGCCATTTCCGGACGACGCAGGTCCAGGAAGCGGTAACGCAGGCGGGTTTCTTCGCCGACGTCGGAGTATTCGTTGAGCGGGAACGGCGGGGTTTCCGACTCGTTCAGCACTTCCAGTTCATAGCCCAGCACTTCGATGCCGCCGGACGCCATGTTCTTGTTGACGGCACCGGCCGGACGCAGGCGAACCTTGCCGGTGATCTTCACGACGTACTCGCTGCGCACGCGGTCGGCCGCGGCGAAACTCTCGGCGCGATCCGGGTCGAACACCACCTGGGCCAGACCATCACGATCACGGATATCGAGGAAGATCACCCCGCCGTGGTCGCGGCGACGGTGAACCCATCCGCAAAGGGTGATTTCCTGACCTTCCAGGGTCTCGTTCAGTTGGCCGCAATAGTGGCTGCGCATCATGGTAGTGGTTTCACTTCTCGTAATTCGAAATTCGGTGGAGGCCCGCCTCGTCACCGTACATTAAAGCAGGGGACGGATAATGCAGGAGCCTGCGCGTAGAGTTCAACTCAGTCTGCTTTGTCGCCGCCCGCCAGGTTCTTCTTCGAGCCGGTCTTGAAGTCGGTCTCGTACCAGCCGCTGCCGCTCAAGCGGAAGCCCGGCATGGACAACATCTTCTTGAGCTCCGGTGCCTGGCAGGCTGGGCAATCGACCAGCGGCGCTGCGCTGATCTTCTGAATGGCTTCCAACTGATGACCACAGGAAGCACATTGATAGTCGTACATGGGCATGGAGATGTCTCGGCGATCAGATCATTACTGCGCCACGCCTGCCCTACGGGTCCGCAGCATGCGTAGCAAAGCGCGGGATTATATCTGGTAAATCGAGGCAGTGCAGCCGGCTTTCTGCCTGGAGCCTCGCCCACCTTGATGGAGGGCCGGCCCCGAAGCCCGGTGACTATACCGGGGACTGTCCCAGGGAACATGAAGGCTCAATACGTCCTTTCAAGACGTGAACCACGCACACCACCCTGACCAACCCGCTGAAGTTTTTCACACCGCCATGACGCAAGTGCACTTCCCGATCAACATAAGACAGCAACGCACTGACTGAACAGGCATTGATCCTGGCTATTTCCGTGAGGATATTCCAATAGATCTGCTCCAGCCGCAGGCAAGTGGAAAACCCGTTGAGCCTTACCGACCGGGACAATGGCTTGGCCAGTCCCATGTCGAACCCTTTCGCAAAGGGATCGACCTTTATCTTATGAAAACCAGCGGTTTCCATCACTCCATTACCCACTCCGCGTGACATACACCTGACACTCCATTGCCAAACAGCAGCCCATGGGTTGTCCCATTGGGCGATGCCCCTATAAAACAGCAGGGAGACGCAGGCAGCCAGAAGACGCGGAGTTGATAGGCGTAGGAGAACGCCAGGAAATGCGCGGAAACAAGCGAGCAGCGCCACGACGGCGCCACTCAGGGCAGGCGTTTACTGATTTTCCAGCAGTGAGCGCAGCATCCACGCGGTTTTCTCGTGAACCTGCATGCGCTGGGTCAACAAGTCGGCAGTCGGCTCATCGCTGACCTTGTCGAGCAGAGGGAAGATGCCACGTGCGGTGCGAGTGACCGCCTCCTGGCCATCCACCAATTGCTTGATCATCTCTTCCGCGCTGGGCACGCTTTCTTCTTCCTTGATGGACGAAAGGCGGGCGTAGATCGAGTAGGCACCCGGCGCCGGGAACCCCAGGGCACGGATGCGCTCGGCGATGGAGTCCACCGCCAGGGCCAGTTCGTTGTACTGCTCCTCGAACATCAGGTGCAGCGTACGGAACATGGGACCCGTGACGTTCCAATGGAAGTTGTGGGTCTTCAGGTACAGTACATAGGTATCGGAAAGCAGTCGCGAAAGCCCGTCGACGATGGATTTACGATCTTCTTCACTGATACCGATATCGATTGCCATGTTTATCCCCTTCAATTGACAAGCATTCATTGATCAGGTGCAGGACCACTCTAGCAAGAGTCCCGGCGATGCGCAGCCCGGCGCGGCAATTCGCCCCGGTGTCTGGTGCGTGAAACGGTGCGGCCCGAGCCAAGGACTCAAGTAGGAAATATCCCTGCAAGCCGCTTGAAAAGCCCGCATGTGTCTAGGACAAGCGTTTGGCGCAGAAATGCCATCACCCTTGCAACGCCCCGAAATGCTTGATTTGAGTAGGCACACCCTTTGCTGTTAAATAGGCGACGTGTCGTCGCCGTTACTTTCTGCGGCAGCGGCATAGGCTGATACCCCGCGCACGTGCCCAACGCCTCCCATTGTTCAGAAGCGAACCGTGCCAGTCAGCTCTTCCTTGTGATCCGTCTTAACGTGAGTTAATCAAAATGTTGAAAATCGTCCACCTGCTAACGGGCGTTGCAGCTTTGCTGCTGTCCTTTATACCGAGCTTGCAACAGGGAAGTCCTCCCTACCTGGAACAACACGACGCTCTGTACCTGGCCTTGTTCGGCCTTCTTAACCTGACGCTGGCACCGGTGATCCCTTACTGGAACAAAGGCACACGTCATCAACTGCAAAACCTGGTCAGCGCGCTGCTGGTACTGACCGTTGTCGTACAAACCCTCACCCTCCTGGCACCGATGCCTGAAGTGGGTGGCCACCCGGCCATCCTGCTAAGCCTGGTGATTGCTGTGGTCGCCATCGTTCTTCACCTGGCCATCAGCTTCTACCGTTCGTCCCCTGCGGCCTCGTCGCAAACCTACGACATGACCAATCGGGATACCGGTACCGTCAAGTGGTTCAACACGTCCAAAGGCTTCGGCTTTATTTCCCGTGATTCGGGCGACGATATCTTCGTCCATTTCCGGGCTATTCGCGGCGAAGGCCATCGCGTCCTGGTAGAAGGCCAGCGCGTGGAATTCTCCGTCATGAATCGCGATAAAGGCCTGCAAGCCGAAGACGTGATCGCTGCACTGCCGCGTCGCTGATACCAGCCTTCGCAGCAAAAAAAACCGCGATCCAGCCTGGCTGGGTCGCGGTTTTTTTATGCACAGCTATTAATAGTGGGGCGGGGGCGCTTCTTCTTCGGAGGTTTCGAATTGGCCGCCCATCTCTTCCTGGCGTTTGAGCAGCGCGGTCATCTGCAATTGCAGGCGCTCGACCGCCCGCTGCTGGGTGACGAGGATGTCATTGAGGGTCTCGATGGTGTCATCCTGGAAAGCCAGGCGGCTTTCCAGGTCGGTAACGCGGTCTTGCAGATCCATGATTCAGCCCTGGGTAAAGATGAAGTCGGCGGGCAACAGCTCGCGCAGACGGGCGCGCATGGCCGCCACTTGTTCATCGGTGTATGGCTGCGCCGGATGTTTGCCCCATACCGGCGCCGGCCAGGCAGCATCGTCGCGCTTGCGCACGATCACATGCACGTGCAACTGGCTCACCACATTGCCCAGGGCGCCGATGTTCATCTTGTCGGCCGCCAGCCCTTCATTCAACCGTTGCGCCAGGGCCGTCGTCTCTTGCCACAACTGTTGCTGATCGGCGACATCCAGTTGAAACACTTCGCTGATACCGTTGATACGCGGCACCAGGATGAACCAAGGGTAGTTCGAATCATTGGACAGCAGCAGGCGGCACAGGGGGAAATCCCCAATGGCCAGCGTGTCTTGTTGAAGACGTTGATCTAAAGCGAACACCGCAGGCACTCCGTTCGGCAGGTCAGGTTCAAGGCACCAGCATACCTGCGAATCGCAGTCGCTTCACGCCAACCCTCACGCGCCCCGGCAAGGCGCATTGAAAAAAAACGCACCATTTCGAGACAAGTGAATATTTGGGCTACGCTCAATGACCAATCAAGCGGCGATTGGCCAAGCACTGATCAACCCATGTCGACGAGACCCGCGACTCAGAGGCCTCACGAATTGAGGCATTGAGCCATCACTGCGATCGACCGATATCTGGGGCACTGCACCAAAATGACCCATTTGTGCCTCAAAGAGATCCGCCGAGTACCCACTGAACGGGGTGAACCGGTAACGTTTTTGCAAAATCCAGGATGTGAGCGCCGCCCGACCGACACACGGAGCGTGCATCGAGCCAAAACCAAACGGCGTAAAAACCCCGTGCTTATGCGGTTTTCACGAATCCACGACGCTTTTCACAAAAAAATGACATTCAATTATGGGTTTGGGCACGCTTGCTGCATTCATCCCCCTATCGTCGGCAACGGCACCACAAGGGAAGCAGGTGTTTCGCGATGAAAAACAGCAGCGGTTCAATGCGCGCCAAGGACGATTTCAAACTTTTAACGTAACGTTTCTTACGTTCTTTCACAGGGTTTGAAACAGTATTGAAGTTGTCAGCCTCGTTACAGGGAGGCTGTGAATTTGCGACATGGATATAGCAATCTACGACAAGCTCGTAAAGAAGCTGAAAGGAAAGTTGGGCACGTATCGCCAATATTGTCAGCGTGATATAACTTTGCGCCGACACAAAAAAGAAAGAGCCGCCCAGACAAAAATACAGGTGGGACGGCAGTACTCTTCCTAAAACCAAAGGAGCAAATCACGATGCGCGTGATGAAGTGGAGCATGATCGCCCTGGCTGTTTCAGCAGGCACCTCGCAGTTCGCAATGGCGTCCGCCCAAAGCGATTCCAAAGGCTTTGTTGAAGACAGCACTTTCAGCATTAATACTCGCGCTCTGTACTTCAGCCGCGACTTCCGCAACAACCCGTCGGGCCCAGACTCCCAGAGCCGCGCCGAAGAAACCGGCCTGGGCTTCAATGCCCTGTACGAATCGGGCTTCACCCAGGGCACCATCGGCGTCGGCGTCGACGTGATCGGCCTGCTGGGCGTCAAGCTCGACAGCGGCAAGGGTCGTGCCGGTACCGGTCTGTTCCCAACCGGTTCCGACGGTCGCTCGCAAGACGACTACTCCAAAGGCGGCGGTGCCGTTAAGTTCCGTATCTCCAATACGGTCCTGAAAGTCGGTGACCAGTACACCACGGCTCCTGTGTTCGCCTCTGACGACAGCCGCTTGCTGCCAGAGCTGCCACAAGGTATCTCGATCACCAGCAGCGAGATCAAGGGCCTGAAACTGGAAGGCGGTCACTTCACTTCCAGCGTTGCGCAGAACCAGACCTACCACGACAGCCTTGGCCTGACCAAAACCGACTTCGTCGGTGGTGTCTACTCGTTCACGCCTGAGTTCACCGGCAGCCTGTACTACGCGAAGACCGAAGATTACTTCCGCAAGTACTACAGCAACCTGAACTGGACCCACGCGCTGAGCGACGACCAGTCCTTCGCCCTGGACTTCAACATCTACGACACCAAGAGCGAAGGCGAAGGCCTGCAACGTGCTTCCAAAGACAGCGATCTGCCGTTCGCAGACCGCACCAAGCTCGACAACCGTGCGTTCAGCTTGCAGGGCGCATACACCATCGGTGCTCACACTTTCACCCTGGCAGCCCAGAAAGTCACCGGCGACGGCGACTATGGCTACGGCGTAGACGGTGGCGGTAGCGTGTTCCTGGCCAACTCCGTTGCCCGTTCCGACTTCAACGCCGAAGGCGAGAAGTCCTACCAGGCTCGCTACGACATCAACATGGCGACCTTTGGCATTCCTGGTCTTAGCTTCATGACTCGTTATGTCACCGGTAGCGGCGCCAACACTGCCACCACCTCGAACGGTAAAGAGTGGGAACGCGACATCGAAGCCAAGTACGTGGTACAGAGCGGCCCAGCGAAAAACCTGAGCCTGCGTCTGCGTCAAGCCACTTATCGCTCCGGCGATGGCGTGTACTACGGTTCGCCTTCGATCGACGAACTGCGTCTGATCGCGAACTACCCGCTGAACATCTTGTAATTGACGGTTTAATTACAACGATGGGTTAAGGCTTCGGCCTTAAACAAAAAGCCGCTCTCTTGTTAATCAAGGGAGCGGCTTTTTTATGGCTGTAATGTTTCAGCACGAGAATAACTAGCAAGCTAACTAACTAGATTGGCGCTTGCAACTGGAACCTGACCTAACGGCCAAGTTCCAGACTATTGGCTCGCGTTACTTGGCGACTGTTTCCTGCATCACGCGAATAACCCGTTGCGGAAAGGGAATATCAATCCCCGCGGCTTTCAAACGGTCGCGTGCCAGTTCGTTCAACATGAATACCACGTCCCAATAATCCGCCGTCTTGGTCCAGCAACGCAGGGAGACGGTGATCGAGCTGTCGCCCAAGGTCGAAACCACTGCCACAGCGGCCGGATCTGCCAGTACGCGCGGGTCTTTCGCCAATTCCAGCAGCACTTCACGGGCTTTCTGCAGGTCGGCTTCATAGTCGACACCCACGTCAAACACCACCTTGCGGGTCGGCTGACGGTTGGTGTTGGTGATGAGGCCGTTGGACAGGCTGCCGTTGGGGATGATCACAGTCTTGTTGTCGCCGGTGCGCAACACGGTGTGGAAGATCTGGATGCTGTCGACGGTGCCGGAAGTGCCCTGGGCTTCGATCCAGTCACCAATGCGGAACGGGCGGAACAACAGAATCAGCACGCCGCCCGCGAAGTTCGCCAGGCTGCCTTGCAGTGCCAGGCCGATGGCCAGGGTGGCGGCACCGATCGCGGCAACGAACGACGTGGTTGCCACGCCGATCATCGAGGCCACGTTGACCACCAGCATGACCTTGAGCGCAATGTTCGCCAGGCTGGTAATGAAGTGTTGCAGCGCCAGGTCTGCATTACGCAGTGCCAGCAAACGCCCTACTCGGTGGGTCAACACGTTGATCAGCCACCAACCGATGGCCAGGGTGATCACCGCCAGCAAAAACCGGCTGCCGTATTCCATGATCATCGGCAACCACGACTCCGAGGTCTTGATCAGGTGATCCATTTCAGCGTTCAAATCCATCTACATTCTCCTGTTTACCGGATGTTCGGCATATTGAGTGGCCCTAAATGCAATTGAGCCCCGTAGGGCTCAATGGTGGGCGCAGGTTGTGGGGCGTCGGACGTCAAAAACGCCCGCGGGTTCCCCAAAGTGCCATCAGTCGCGGAAGTTATTGAACTGCAGCGGCATGTCGAACGTCTTGGCGCGCAGGGCCGCGATGGCCTCTTGCAGGTCGTCACGTTTCTTGCCGGTAACGCGAACCTGCTCGCCCTGGATCGCTGCCTGGACTTTGAGCTTGGCGTCCTTGATGTGGGCGACGATCTTCTTCGCCAGCTCCTTATCGATGCCTTCCTTGAGGATGGCTTCCTGCTTCATCAGCTTGCCGGAGGCGTAGGCGTCCTTGATCTCAAGGCACTGCGCGTCGATCTTGCGCTTGACCAGCGACAGTTTGAGGATCTCGATCATCGCTTCCAGCTGGAAATCGGCTTCAGCGGTCAGGTTGACGGTCAGTTCCTTTTCCTTGAATTCGAAGCTGCCCTTGCCTTTCAAGTCATAGCGACGGTCCAGTTCCTTGACGGCGTTCTCGACGGCGTTGGTGACTTCGTGTTTGTCCAGTTCGGATACCACGTCGAACGAAGGCATGTCATTTCTCCAATATAAGGGGCGGGCTCAGTAGAGATGGAGCGCGCCCGAGCTAAAATGCCGGGGCATTATAGCGGTTCTTTCGCCGCGTTCACTGTGAGCGACCCCAAGGAGCACAAACAGATGTCGACCACCTGGCATATTCTCGGCGCCGGCAGCCTGGGCACACTCTGGGCCACTCGTCTGGCGCGTGCGGGCGTGCCCGTGCGGTTGATCCTGCGTGATGCGGCACGCCTGGCCAGCTATCAGGCGGCCAACGGGCTGACGCTGGTGGAGCACGGTGTCGCACACACCTACCCGGTGATCGCAGAAACGCCTGACAGCCCAGAGCCGATTCATCGCCTGCTGGTGGCGTGCAAGGCCTACGACGCCCAAGGCGCCGTCGCACAGTTACAACACCGACTGGCACCCGATGCCGAGCTGGTCCTGCTACAGAACGGCCTCGGCAGCCAGGATGCGGTCGCCGCGCAACTGCCCCAGGCCCGCTGCATTTTTGCCTCCAGCACCGAAGGCGCGTTTCGCGATGGCGAGTGGCGCGTCGTGTTTGCCGGCCATGGCTACACCTGGCTGGGGGACGCCAGCCACCCTACCCCGCCGCTGTGGCTGGAGGACTTGCACGCCTCAGGCATCCCCCACGATTGGAGTGCCGATATCCTCACGCGGCTGTGGCGCAAGCTGGCACTCAATTGCGCCATCAACCCACTGACGGTGCTGTACCAGTGCCGCAACGGAGCACTGCAAGCCCATCACTGCGAAGTCGCCACCCTGTGCGCAGAACTGGCTGAACTGCTGCAATGCTGCGGCCAGCCCGCTGCCGCGCTGGACCTGCAGCACGAAGTGGAACGGGTGATCCAGGCCACAGCCGCCAATTACTCCTCCATGTACCAGGACGTGGCCGCCGGCCGGCGCACCGAAATCAGCTATCTATTGGGCTATGCTTGCCAGGCGGCCGCCCGCCACCAACTGAACCTGCCGCATTTGCAACAGCTGCAAGTGCGCTTGGTCGAGCAGTTGCTCGCACGCGGATTGCCCCGCGACTGAGCCACGCGCTACCCTGCCCGCCTGTCTATCACCTGGGAAAAACCTGATGCCGCTGCGCCAGCGTCTTGAAAACCTACCGGTCGGGCAGAAACTGCTGGCCGCCCTGCTGGTGCTGTTGACCACCGTACTGCTGGTGGCCAACCTGACCTTTATCAGCGCCGCCTACTGGATCTCCCAGGAAAGCATGGCCCCCCAGGCCTTGCAGGCCATTGGTCGCCTGGTGTCCAACCCCGCGCTCGCCGCCGAAGCCCTCGAGTCGCCCGCCAAGGCGCAAGCCTTGCTCAATGAGCTGACCAGTTATTCCCCCTTGCGCGCCGCCGCCCTGTACGACGGTGAAGGCAACCGCCTGGCGCAGATGCAACACGGCGACCGCCTGCACCTGCCCGACAACTACCGGCATATCGAAGCCTGGCGTGTCACTGAGTTTCGCAGCAACCAGATCATCACCTTGCCCCGCGCAGGGCAGCCGTCCGGGCATCTGCTGCTGGTGGCCAGTAGCGAGCTGCCGGTGGCGTTCTATACCGGCACGCTGACGGCCAGCCTGGGCATCCTGATTTTCAGCGTGTTGTTGTGGCTGGTCATCGCCCGCCAGATCAAACGCCTGATCACCCGGCCGATCCACGAACTGGAAGAGTTGTCGCGCCAGGTCACCCGCGAAGAGAACTACGCCCTGCGCGCCGGCCGTGGCAACCACGATGAAATCGGCAGCCTGGCCGAAGCCTTCAACACCATGCTGTCGCGCATCGAAGCCCGCGAGCAGCAGCTCAAGCGCGCACGGGATGACTCCCAGGCGGCCTATGACCAGGCACAAGGCTTGGCCGAAGAGACGCGCCACACCAACCGCAAGCTGGAGCTTGAAGTCCAGGTTCGCAGCAAGATCGAGAAAAAACTCACCGGTTTCCAGAATTACCTGAACAGCATCATCGACTCGATGCCCTCGGCACTGATCGCCCTGGATGAACAACTCTACGTCACCCAATGGAACCAGGAAGCCAGTGCGCTATCCGGCACACGCCTGGACGAAGCCCTGAACCAGCCTATCTACCTGGCGTTCCAGCCGCTCAAGCCTTACTTGCCGCAGATCAGGGCAGCGGTCGAGCAACACACCGTGGAGCGGATCGAGCGGGTCACATGGTTCAAGGACGACGAAGCCAAGCACTACGCGCTCACCTTCTACCCACTGATGGGCGGCGCCGGGCGTGGCGTGGTGATCCGTATCGATGACATCACCCAGCGGTTGTCCCTGGAAGAAATGATGGTGCAGTCGGAAAAAATGCTCTCCGTGGGGGGCCTGGCCGCCGGCATGGCCCACGAGATCAACAACCCGCTGGGGGCGATCCTGCATAACGTGCAGAACATTCGCCGCCGTCTGTCTCCCGACCTGCCCAAGAACCTGGAACACGCTGAGCAGGCAGGCATCGCGCTGGAGACGGTCAACCACTACCTGCAAAGCCGCGAAGTGCCGCAACTGCTCGATGGCATCCAGCAAGCCGGGGCACGGGCGGCGAAAATCGTCACCCACATGCTCAGCTTCAGTCGCCGCAGCAATCGGCAGATGGCACCGTGCGACTTACCGGCGCTGATCGACCAGGCGGTGGAAATCGCCGGTAACGACTTCGACCTGACCATTGGCTTTGACTTCAAGGGCCAGGCGATCATCCGCCAGTTCGATCCCCAACTGGGCCCGGTACCTGGCACCGCCAACGAACTGGAACAGGTCCTGCTCAACCTGCTGAAAAACGCCGCCCAGGCCATCCACCTGCGTGAAGATGACAGCGAGCCGGGGCGCATTATCCTGCGTACTCGCCTCAACCCGCCGTGGGCGGAGATACAAGTGGAAGACAATGGCATCGGTATGAGCGAAAACGTGCGCAAACGCACCTTCGAGCCGTTCTTTACCACCAAGGAAATCGGCCAGGGCACAGGGCTTGGGTTGTCGGTGTCGTATTTCATCATCACCAACAACCACAAGGGCCAGATGGAAGTGCACTCGACCCTCGGCCAAGGCACTTGCTTCACCCTGCGCCTGCCCCTGGCCGGCAGCCAACTGCCACCTTACGAACTCACGCAACTGGAGCAATGACCATGGGCTTTCGCCTGTCGAAGATCTACACCCGCACCGGTGACAAAGGCGAGACTGGCCTGGGCGACGGCCGTCGCGTGCCCAAGGACCACCCACGGGTGGAAGCGATTGGTGAAGTGGACACGCTGAACAGTCAGCTGGGATTGTTGCTGGCCACTCTGGAAGAACAGAGCGGCAAGCATCCAGCACTCAAGGATGTGATCGAAGTGCTGACGCCTTGCCAGCATCGCTTGTTCGACCTTGGCGGTGAGCTGGCAATGCCGGTGTACAAGGCGTTGAATGCCGCAGAGGTGGATCGATTGGAGGCCGCGATTGACCGCTGGAATGAGGAAGTGGGGCCGCTGGAGAACTTCATCTTGCCCGGTGGCTCGGCGTTGATCGCCCAAGCCCATGTGTGCCGCAGCCTGGCGCGCAGTGCAGAGCGTAGGTGCCAGCATTTGAACGCGATTGAGCCGTTGGAGGGCGTGGGGTTGGCGTATATCAATCGGTTGTCGGACTTATTGTTCGTGGCCGCCAGGGTGATCGCCAGGCGCCAGGGTGTGGCCGAAGTGTTGTGGCAAGCTGCCGCCAAGCCACACTGATGTTTTTGAGTTGAATGACAGGGCCTAATCGGGGGCAAGCCCCCTCCCACACTTGAATGTGTTCACACGTCAAATGGGAGAGCTGGCTTGCCTGCGAAGAGGCCCTTCAGAACAACATCAAACCTCAGGCCAGAACGCCCGGATCCCTGCGACACCCTGAGCCCCGGTTTCCCAAGCCTTCTCCCGATCAGCCGGCCCTACCCCGCCCAGCAGAAACACCGGCTTGCTGAACCCGCGGATCAATTCTGCCGCCTGCTCCCAACCCAACGGTTGCGCATCGGGATGCGTCTGGGTCGGCTGCACCGGCGACAGCGTGACAAAATCCACGTCCATCATTTCCGCCAATGCCAGTTCCTCAGCGTTGTGGCACGAGGCCGCCAGCCAGCGATCTTTTGGCAGTGGCCGTCCCTTGCTGGCGTATTTACGCAGTTGCGCGGCCGTCATGTGCCAACCCGCTGCTGGAAAATCCCCCAGCCATTCAAACGGCCCCTTGAGCATCAGTTGCGCCTTGCCCGCGCACAGCCCCACCGCATCGACCGCAAGGTCACGGTACTTGGGGTCATAGCCGTTGGGCGCGCGCAGTTGCACCAGCTTGATGCCGCCAGCAATGGCTTTCTGGATACCGCGCAGTAACGTCGGGGGTTCCAGCTCGCCCGGCGTGACCAGGTACTCGGCAGGCAGGCGCGCGGCCGCAACGATCGGCGCGTTGGCCGCCGGGAACTCATAGTTGAGCAGATCCCGAGGGGCAACCCATTCCAACGGCTGCCCTTCGACACCATGGGGCTCGCCGGTAAAGGCCGAGACTTCCCAGACATCCAGCAACACCTGCTTGTCCGGGTAGTCATGTTGCACCTTGATCAGCGGCCGCGCGGTAGTGACCTGGATCCCCAGTTCTTCCTGCAGTTCGCGGGACAGGGCACTGGCGACCGATTCATCGGCCTCCACCTTGCCCCCGGGAAACTCCCAGAGGCCGCCCTGGTGCTGGGTATCGGCACGGCGCGCCAGCAGGATCCTGCCGTCGACACCGCGGATCACCGCTGCTGCTACATGCACTCGTTTCACCGCGCTTTTCCTCTTGGCTGTCAGGTACGGTATTCCGCGTTGATCTTCACGTATTCGTGGGACAGGTCGGTCGTCCAGATGGTTTCGCTGCACGCGCCGCGACCCAGCTCGATGCGGATGGTGATTTCTTCTTGCTGCATCACCGCCGAGCCCTGGGCTTCGGTGTAGGTCTCGGCACGGGCACCACGGCTGGCGATGCACACGTCACCGAGGAACACGTCGATCTTGCTCACGTCCAGGTCCGGCACGCCGGCACGGCCGACGGCTGCCAGGATGCGGCCCCAGTTCGGGTCCGAGGCGAACAATGCGGTCTTGATCAGCGGCGAGTGAGCCACGGTGTAACCAACATCCAGGCATTCCTGGTGATTGCCGCCGCCATTGACTTCAACCGTTACGAATTTGGTCGCGCCTTCGCCGTCGCGCACGATGGCCTGGGCCACCTCCATGCACACTTCGAACACGGCCTGCTTCAACGCCGCGAACAGCGGGCCGCTGGCCTCGGTGATCTCCGGCAGGTTGGCCTGGCCAGTGGCGATCAGCATGCAGCAGTCGTTGGTCGAGGTGTCGCCATCGATGGTGATGCGGTTGAACGATTTGTTGGCACCGTCCAGGATCAGGCTGTGCAGCACATCGCGGGAGACTTTGGCGTCGGTGGCGATATAACCAAGCATGGTGGCCATGTTCGGACGGATCATGCCGGCGCCCTTGCTGATGCCGGTCACGGTGACGGTCACGCCATCGTGCACGAACTGGCGGCTCGCGCCTTTTGGCAAGGTGTCAGTGGTCATGATGCCAGTAGCAGCGGCCGCCCAGTTATCCACAGACAGGTCGTCCAGCGCGGCTTGCAGTGCGCCTTCGATTTTTTCCACAGGCAGCGGCTCACCGATGACGCCGGTGGAGTATGGCAGCACTTGGCTGGCGTCCACGCCGGCCAATTGGGCCAGCTTCGCGCAGGTGCGCGCGGCTGCCACCAGGCCCGGTTCGCCGGTGCCGGCGTTGGCATTGCCGGTGTTGGTCAGCAGGTAACGGATCGTGCCGGCCACGCGTTGCTTGGCCAGGATCACCGGCGCAGCGCAGAACGCGTTGAGGGTGAACACACCGGCGACGGTCGAGCCTTCGGCACAGCGCATCACCACCACATCCTTGCGCCCTGGGCGCTTGATGCCGGCCGAAGCGATACCGAGTTCGAAACCGGCAACCGGGTGCAATGTGGGCAACGGACCAAGACCAACAGCCATGAATGCGCTCCTTAAAAATAGGTGATGTCTGTGCCGGCGTGATTGACGGCGTAATTAATGGCAAAACGCCGCGACGGCAAAGGCCGGTCGCGGCGCAGGGTGTTGCAGCGTCAGGCAAAAATCTTAGTTGATTTCGCCGTGGCAGTGTTTGAACTTCTTGCCCGAACCGCACCAGCACAGTTCGTTGCGGCCCAGCTTCTGGTCATTGCGCACTGGGGTTTGAGCCAAGGCCACATCGACCTCTTCGCCCAATACCTCAGGGGCTTCCAGTCCTGGCGCTTCGTCGTGCTGGAACTGCATGCGCGCGGCCAGTGCCTCGGCTTCCTGACGCAGGCGGGCTTCTTCCTCGATCGGGTCTTCGCGACGCACCTGAACGTGGGACAGCACGCGGATAGAATCGCGCTTGATCGAATCCAGCAGCTCGGAGAACAGCGTGAACGACTCGCGCTTGTACTCCTGCTTCGGGTTCTTCTGGGCGTAGCCACGCAGGTGGATACCGTGACGCAGGTGATCCATGGTCGACAGGTGGTCTTTCCACAGGTCGTCCAACACGCGCAGAACGATTTGCTTCTCGAAGGTGCGCAGGGCTTCGGCACTCGCCTGCTCTTCTTTCTCGTTGTACGCGGCCAGCAATTCGGCCATCAGTTTTTCGCGCAGGGTTTCTTCGTACAGGTGATCGTCTTCGTCCAACCATTGCTGAACCGGCAAGTCGACACCAAAATCGCTCTTCAACGCGGCTTCCAGACCGGCAACATCCCACTGCTCTGGCAGGGATTGTGGCGGGATGTGTGCGCTGACGGTGGCATTGAGCACGTCCTGACGGAAGTCAGCGATGGTCTCGCCAATGTTGTCGGCGGCCAGCAACGTGTTACGCATGTGATAGATCACTTTACGCTGTTCGTTGTTGACGTCATCGAACTCGAGCAGTTGCTTACGAATGTCGAAGTTGCGGCCTTCCACCTTGCGCTGGGCTTTCTCGATGGCGTTGGTCACCATGCGGTGCTCGATCGCTTCACCGGACTGCATGCCCAAGGCCTTCATGAAGTTCTTCACCCGATCAGAGGCGAAGATGCGCATCAGGCTGTCTTCCAGCGACAGGTAGAAGCGGCTGGAACCGGCGTCACCCTGACGGCCGGCACGACCACGCAGCTGGTTGTCGATACGGCGCGACTCGTGACGCTCGGAGGCGATCACCTGCAGGCCACCGGATTCCAGCACGGCCTGGTGGCGTTTCTGCCAATCAGCCTTGATCTGGGCGATCTGCTCTGGCGTCGGGTTGTCCAGGGAAGCCACTTCCACTTCCCAGTTGCCGCCCAACAGGATGTCGGTACCACGACCGGCCATGTTGGTGGCAATGGTCAGTGCGCCTGGGCGACCGGCCTGGGCAATGATCTCGGCTTCCTTTTCGTGGAACTTGGCGTTGAGTACCTTGTGCTCGATGCCTTCCTTGTTGAGCAAGTTGGACACGTGCTCGGACGTCTCGATGGTGGCAGTACCCACCAGGATCGGACGACCCTGGGCCATGCCGTCCTTGATGTCGTTGATGATTGCCGCGTATTTCTCTTCGGCCGTCAGGAACACCAGGTCGTTGTAGTCTTTACGCGCCAACGGCTTGTTCGGCGGAATGACCATCACGGCCAGGTTGTAGATCTGGTGGAATTCGAACGCTTCGGTGTCGGCCGTACCGGTCATGCCGGACAGCTTGTTGTACAGACGGAAGTAGTTCTGGAAGGTGGTGGAAGCCAACGTCTGGCTTTCAGCCTGGATGTTGAGCCCTTCCTTGGCTTCGATGGCCTGGTGCAGGCCTTCGGACAGGCGACGACCCGGCATGGTACGGCCGGTGTGCTCGTCGACCAGCACAACCTGGCCATCCTGCACGATGTATTCAACGTTGCGATGGAACAGCTTGTGGGCACGCAGGCCAGCATACACGTGGGTCAACAGGCCCAGGTTGTGTGCCGAGTACAGGCTTTCACCCTCGGCCAGCTCCCCGATCTGGGTCAGCATCTCTTCGACGAACTGGTGACCGGCTTCGTTGAGCTCGACCTGGCGGGTCTTCTCGTCGATGCTGAAGTGACCTTCTTTGGTCACCACGCCTTCCACTTCCTCGATGTGCTGCTCCAGGCGCGGGATCAACTTGTTGATCTCGGTGTACAGGCGCGAGCTGTCTTCGGCCTGGCCGGAGATGATCAGCGGGGTACGGGCTTCGTCGATGAGGATGGAGTCGACTTCGTCGATCACGGCAAAATTGAGTTCGCGCTGGAATTTTTCTTCCATGCTGAACGCCATGTTGTCGCGCAGGTAGTCGAAACCGAATTCGTTGTTGGTGCCGTAGGTGATGTCGGCGGCGTATGCGGCGCGCTTCTCTTCCGGCGGCTGGAACGGCGTTACCACGCCGACGGTCAGGCCGAGGAATTCATACAGCGGGCGCATCCAGTTGGCGTCCCGGCGAGCCAGGTAGTCGTTCACCGTCACAACGTGCACGCCCTTGCCGGACAGCGCATTGAGGTAAACGCCCAGGGTTGCCACCAGGGTCTTGCCTTCACCTGTGCGCATTTCGGCAATCATGCCTTCATGCAAGGTCATGCCGCCGATCAACTGGACGTCGAAGTGGCGCATGCCCATGACACGCTTACCGGCTTCACGGGCGACCGCAAAGGCTTCGGGAAGCAGCTTGTCGAGGGTTTCACCTTTGGCTATGCGGGCCTTGAACTCTTGGGTCTTGGCGCGCAATTGCTCGTCCGACAGGGCAACCATCTGCTCTTCGAAGGCATTGACCAGCTGCACCGTCTTGAGCATGCGTTTGACTTCGCGCTCATTCTTGCTTCCAAAAAGTTTCTTTAACAAAGGCGCAAACATATCGGCAGGTTCTTCCACACATAGGGATGGAGGGCGCACCGTCAGTGGCCCGAGCAGCCCTCACGGCCGCATGCGAACGCGCATTCTACCCGGATTCGTGGGTGAGGAAAGTGGCGTTGTTCCCCGATGCTGGCATGGGGCTGTGAGAGGGCTTGTTTAAAATAAGGGCTTTTGCCGGAACTTCAACCCATGGAACGCAGAAGTTACCTATTGATTTTACGCACGACACCCGGTGGATGCATGGCCAGGGGGCCTACAGGCGCTTTCTGCTAAGATGGCCGCTCTGTTACTTAAGGTGTCCAATAATGGCACTTCGCCCCCTGACAGCCCGTGCACCCGCCGTGTTGCTTCGCGATGCCAAGCCGCTGAAAGCCATCTTTGGCCATGCGAAACGCTTGGGCCAGTTGCAACGCCTGCTCGAAAGCCAGCTGCAACCGGCCGCGCGCGAACATTGCCGCGTGGCGTCGTGGCGTGAAGGTCACCTGCTGCTCATTGTCACGGATGGCCACTGGGCAACGCGTTTGCGCTACCAGCAAAAACGCCTGCAGCGCCAATTGATGGCCTTTGATGAATTCGCCGGGCTGACACGCATTCAGTTCAAGGTACAGCCGCCCACCACCCTGCCTGGCGTGGTGGAACATACTCATGATCTTTCGACGACTGCGGCCGAAACCATTCAGGCAACCGCCGACGGGATCAGCAACCCAGCCTTGCGCGCGGCGCTCGAAAGACTGGCGGCCCACGCCAAGCCCAAGCCCTGACCCGCTATTTGCGCTTGCTACCGCCCAACAGCGACCCCAACAAGCCACGCACCAGTTGCCGCCCCATCTGATTGGCGGCTTGCTGCATCGCGGACTTCAGCGCCTTGCCCGCCGTCGTGCCCAGGAACGCCCCGGCTTTGTCGGTGAAACTCGGCTCGTCGCTGGCCGGCTTGGCCTCGTCTGTTGGCCCCAGCGCCTTGCGTGACATCAGCACTTCATAAGCCGATTCGCGGTCGATGGGCTTGTCATAACGCCCCTGCAACGGTGAACTGGCCACCAGCGCAGCGCGTTCGACGTCGCTGAGCGGGCCAATCCGCGATTGCGGCGGTGCAACCAATACGCGCTGGACGACTTCCGGCGTGCCCTTTTCCTGCAAGGTGCCCACCAAGGCCTCCCCCGTGCCCAGCTCGGTCAATACCGACAAGGCATCAAATGCCGGGTTTGGCCGAAACCCGTCCGCTACGGCGCGCAGGGATTTCTGTTCCTTGGTCGTGAACGCCCGCAGGCCATGCTGGATGCGCAGGCCGAGTTGGGCCAGCACGCTGTCCGGCAGGTCGCCTGGGGATTGGGTGACAAAATACACCCCCACGCCTTTGGAGCGAATCAGCCGTACCACTTGTTCAAGACGGTCCTGCAGCGCCTTGGGCGTGTCGGCGAAGAGTAAATGCGCTTCATCAAAAAACAGCGCCAGCAGCGGTTTGTCTGCGTCACCGCGCTCGGGCAACTGTTCGAACAACTCCGCCAACAGCCACAGCAGGAACGTCGCGTACACCTTCGGCGCCTCGTGCACCAGCCGGCTGGCGTCCAGCAGGTGGATGCGCCCGCGCCCGTCGCCGGCAGGTTGCAGGATATCTTCCAACTGCAGGGCCGGCTCGCCGAACAAGGCTTCAGCACCCTGCTGTTCCAATACCGCCAGGCGACGCAACAGCGCCTGGCTGGAACCGGTGGTCATCAGCGCCGCATCTTCTCCGAGCAACTCCGGGTGATAGCGCAGGTGGTTGAGGAGCGCCTTGAGGTCCTTGAGGTCCAGCAACAGCAGGCCTTCGCGATCCGCGACCTTGAAGGCTGCGTACAGGGCCGACTGCTGGCTGTCGGTGAGTTCCAGCAGGCTGCCCAGCAACAACGGGCCCATTTCGCTGATGGTGGTGCGCAACGGATGACCGGACTGCCCGTGAATATCCCACAGCGTGACCGGGTAGGCCTTGGCCGTGTAATTGAGGAAGGGCATGCCGGCGATACGCTCGGCAACCTTGCCTTGAGGATTTGCCGCAGCCCCCAGGCCGCACAGGTCACCCTTGATGTCCGCGGCAAATACGGCCACACCGGCATCACTGAAGGCTTCTGCCAGGCGTTGCAACGTGACGGTCTTGCCCGTGCCGGTGGCGCCGGCGATCAACCCGTGACGGTTGGCCAGGCGCAGGGCCTGGGCAATAGGCTGGCCGGAGAGGTCGGCACCGATAAGCAGTTGTGTGGAGTCAGGCATTTCGTCACCCATGGTTAATCTTTAGTGTCGCCAGGTCGATACAGGCAGATGTGAGACCCACAAAGTCTAAAAATAGGTCAGATAGTTCCTACAGGGACCCACAGAGCTATCACAAGAAGTATCACACCTTTTTTGACGCTGCCATTTTGCGCCTCCCATAAGGACGCGCTTCGGATATTAAGACCTTAGCGGACCCTACAAGCCATGAATAAAAATCTGCGCTTCAGCCACAAAATCCTGCTTGCAGCCTCCCTTATCGTCATCGCCGCTTTCGCGCTATTTACCCTCTATAACGACTACCTGCAACGCAACGCGATTCGCGACGATCTCAACAACTACCTGCATGAAATGGGGGATGTCACCGCCAGCAACATTCAAACCTGGCTCACCGGGCGCATTGCCCTGGTGGAAAACGCCGCACAAAACATCGCCATCAACCCCGAGCCCTCCGCGGTTGCCAGCCTGCTGGAACAGAAAGCCCTGACCTCTTCATTCATGGCAACCTACGTCGGTGACAGCAAGGGCGCATTCACCATCCGCCCTGACACCAAGATGCCAGAGGGCTTCGATCCGCGCGTACGGCCCTGGTACAAAGGCGCCCAGAGCAGCAACGGCTCAACCCTGACCGAACCCTATATCGATGCTGCCACCGGCAAATTGATCATTTCCGTTGCCACGCCCAGCACCCAGGGCACCCAGAGCATCGGCGTGGTCGGTGGCGACCTGAGCCTGCAAACCCTCGTGGACAACATTGGCGCGCTGAACTTCGGCGGCATGGGCTATGCGTTCCTGGTCAGTGCCGATGGCAAGGTACTGGTACACCCGGACAAAAACCTGGTGATGAAGACCCTGGCTGACGTGTACCCGAACAACACCCCGAAAATCAGTGCAGACTTCAGCCAAGTCGAAGCCAACGGCAAGGACACTATCGTGACCTTTACGCCGATCAAGGGCTTGCCCTCGGTGAACTGGTACCTCGGTATTGCAGTAGATAAAGACAAATCCTTCGCCATGCTCAGCGAATTCCGCACCTCGGCGGTCATCGCCACGATCATTGCCGTGGTCATCATCATCGCGCTGCTCGGCATGCTGATCCGCGTACTCCTGCAACCGTTGCATGTGATGACCCGTGCCATGCAGGACATCGCCGACGGCGAGGGCGACCTTACACGCCGCCTGACGATCCAGAATCACGATGAATTCGGCACACTGGGTAACGCCTTCAACCGGTTCGTGGAGCGTATTCATACGTCGATCCGCGAAGTTTCCTCGGCCACCGAACAGGTCAATGAGGTGGCACTGCGCGTGGTCAGTGCGTCCAACTCGTCGATGGTCAACTCCGACGAGCAGGCCAACCGAACCAACAGCGTTGCCGCCGCGATTAATCAATTGGGGGCCGCGGCCCAGGAAATCGCACGCAATGCCGCGCAGGCCTCTCATCAGGCCAGCGACGCACGGCACCTGGCTGAAGACGGCCAGCAAGTGGTAGAGCGCAATATCAAGGCGATGAACCAGCTGTCCGCGATGATCAGCGCCTCCAGCAGCAATATCGAAGCGCTCAATAGCAAGACGGTGAATATCGGCCAGATTCTCGAGGTGATCACCAGCATTTCCCAACAGACCAACCTGCTGGCACTCAACGCCGCGATTGAAGCGGCCCGCGCCGGGGAAGCCGGGCGCGGTTTTGCAGTGGTCGCGGATGAAGTGCGCAACCTAGCGCATCGCACTCAGGAATCGGCGCAACAAGTGCAGAAGATGATCGAGGAGCTGCAAGTCGGCGCCCGGGAGTCGGTGAGCACCATGAGTGAAAGCCAGCGCCACAGCCTCGACAGCGTGGACATTGCCAACCTGGCCGGTGAACGCCTCAACAGCGTGACCCAACGCATCGGCGAGATCGATGGCATGAACCAGTCGGTCGCCACCGCCACGGAAGAACAAACCTCAGTGGTGGAGTCGATCAACATGGACATTACCGAGATCAATACCCTTAATCAGGAAGGCGTGGAAAACCTGCACTCCACCCTGCGCGCCTGTTCCGACCTGGAGCAGCAAGCCGCGCGATTGAAGCAACTGGTGGGTAGTTTCCGGATCTGATCCTGGGGGGACGATTACTTGCCCTCGGGCTCGAAGTTGCCCCGCTCGCGCTCCCACAATTGGGCGGCACCGGGAAAATCGGTGCCGTCATCGTTGTCCAGGTCATCCGGATCAAACCGACTCAGACATCCCTCCCCCACTGTCGCCGGGGCTTTTGATGTGGCTTTGTCCAGCGGATCACTCATTGCTCAATCCTCATCGACACGCATAGAAAAAGGGCCTGGAACGATTTAACGCCCAGGCCCTTCATTCTTCAATCACAACACGTCGGTCAGAATACGACCGTCTTGTTGCCGTGCACCAGCACGCGGTCTTCAAGGTGATAACGCAGGCCACGGGCCAACACCATCTTCTCGACGTCGCGGCCGAAACGCACCATGTCTTCAATGCTGTCGCTGTGGCTGACACGCACCACGTCCTGCTCGATGATCGGGCCGGCGTCGAGCTCTTCGGTGACGTAGTGGCACGTGGCGCCGATCAACTTCACGCCACGCAGGGAAGCCTGGTGGTAAGGCTTGGCGCCCACGAACGAGGGCAGGAAGCTGTGGTGAATGTTGATCACCTTGCCGGCATATTCGCGGCACAGCTCCGGCGGCAGGATCTGCATGTAGCGCGCCAGCACCACGACGTCGGCTTCATGCTGCTTGACCAGTCGGGAGACTTCGGCGAAGGCCGGCTCCTTGTCCTGTGGGTTGACCGGCACGTGGTAATACGGGATGCCATGCCACTCGACCATGCTGCGCAGGTCGTCGTGGTTTGAAATCACGCAAGCGATCTCGCAGTCCAGCTCATCACTGTGCCAGCGGTGCAGCAAATCGGCCAGGCAGTGGGATTCGCGGCTGGCCATCAACACCACGCGCTTTTTCTGCTCGGTGTCGGTGATATGCCAGGTCATCGAAAACTCTTCGGCGATCGGCGCAAAGGCCTCGCGGAAGGCCTCAAGGCCGAAGGGCAGCGTATCGGCACGGATCTCATGACGCATGAAGAACCAGCCGCTGAGATTGTCCGAGTGATGACTCGCCTCGGTGATCCAGCCGTTGTGGGAGGCCAGAAAGTTACTGACTTTGGCAACGATGCCAACCCGGTCCGGGCAAGCAATCACCAGCCGAAAAGTGCGCATTAGGGGGAAACTCCAGAACTTCGCAAAGGCCGCCATTCTAGCGATTGCGCAGGAAAACTGCAGTATTCGTTAACGCTTATTCTGATCGCCGGCCCGCGCATTGCCCCTTAATAGCCTATGGTTTTACCACCTTTATATGAATCTACTGCGTCACCCGACGGCTGTTCCGTGCAATTCAAGGAGATTATCTTTAGGTCTACGCCCTAATAATTAACTCGAATGCGCAGTCCTGCTACAAACATTCAAAGTAATTCACATAAATGCGACCTTAAATGTTTACTTGGGCAAACCGCCTGACTATTATTGGGCCACGCTCCCTGTCAATCAGCGCTCTACATAAGGTAGTCCACATGTCTCTGATCAACGAATACCGCGCCACCGAAGAAGCTATCAAAGAGCTGCAAGCCCGTTTGAAGAACCTGTCCCAAGACGACAAACTGCAAACCGAGCTGGAATTCGAAGGCAAATTGCGCACCCTGATGGGTGAATACTCCAAATCCCTGCGTGACATCATCGCGCTGCTGGATCCAGAGTCGAAAGTTAAAGCACCGCGCGGCGCTGTGAAAACTACCGGCACCAAGCGTGCTCGCAAGGTCAAGCAATACAAAAACCCGCACAACGGTGAAGTGATTGAAACCAAAGGTGGCAACCACAAAACGCTGAAAGAGTGGAAAGCCAAGTGGGGCGGTGACGTGGTTGAAGGTTGGGCTACCCTGCTGGGCTAAGCCTCGCCAGGCTCACGCCTGATACGCGACACATTAAAAACGCCAGCCTGCTGGCGTTTTTTATTGCCTGCCTATTTTGTGACAGCCGACTACAAATTCATCCGCGCGGCCAGAGTGTCCGCATATTCCTGCCATTGCTCCAGCACCCCATGCTGAAAAGGCGTGGCACTAACGGCGAACTCCTGCCGGGCCTGATTAAATGCCTCAAGGGTATTCGGCGCGCCCCACTCCGGGTTCGACAAACGTTGCTGACAAAAAAGTTTCCAGCGTAGTTGTTCGTCGCTGTTCAAGGTGTCGGGGAAGTTACGCGCGCGGTAGCGAAACAATAATTCAGGCAAACGGTGATCATCAAAAGGCCACTGCTGGCGTGCTAATTGCGCAGGCTCGGCCGTCCGGACTTGTTCGCATAAACGTCGATCACGGTCTCCGATAAAACCGTCGTAAAGCTGCTGTTCCGGGTCGGCGCTCGCCGCGAAATCTTCTTCGGCATAAATGACCGCTAACTTATCGCGCCAAAGTTCCTGTGCGTCAGTTAGCCGCAGTGCCCGCTCCTGATAAATAGCCATGTCCAAGTGCAGGCGTTCACGGTCTTGTGCCCTCAGCACATTCAAGGGAGCGACCACGGGGCAACGATTGATATGCACCAATTTGAGCGGCACCGGCAGTTCGCCCTCGGCCAGATCGTCGCGGCGGGTGTAAAGGCGTTGGCGCAAGGCATCTGCATCCAGGTCCAGCAGCCCTTGCGGATCGAGCCCGAGGTCGCAGACGATCAAGGCATTGCGATTGCGCGGGTGCCACGCCAGCGGCAGCACAACCCCCAGGTAATGACGCTCGGCGGAAAAGCGCCCGGAGATGTGCACCATCGGCTGCAACAAGCGCACCTGGTCCATCACGCGTTGTTTGCTGCGTAGCTGAAACAGCCACTCATATAGCTTGGGTTGTTTCTCGCGAACCCGTCGGGCCAAGGCGATCGTGGCGCGCACATCGGACAACGCATCGTGGGCCTGGCCATGGGCGATACCGTTGGCTTCGGTCAGGCGCTCCAGCTTGAGCGTGACGCGCCCATCCTGCTGCGGCCATTCAATGCCCTCCGGGCGCAACGCGTAGGCAGTACGCACCACATCGATCAAATCCCAGCGACTGTTACCGCCCTGCCATTCCCGCGCATAAGGGTCGAAGAAATTGCGATACAAGCTGTAGCGCGTCATTTCATCGTCAAAGCGCAAGGTGTTGTACCCGGCGCCACACGTTCCCGGAGCGGCCAGCTCAGCATGCACACGGGTCATGAAGTCTGCCTCGGCAAGGCCCTTTTCCGCGAGTATCGCAGGGGTGATACCAGTAATCGCGCAGGCCACCGGGTGAGGCAGGATATCGTCGCTGGGCTGGCAAAAAAGATTGACCGGCGTGCCGATCTCATTGAGTTCGACGTCCGTGCGAATACCGGCTACCTGGAGTGGGCGATCGTTGCGCGGGTTGATGCCGGTGGTTTCATAGTCGTACCAGAAAATGGAGGTCACGGGCTGATCCTGTACTGAAGATCGACAAAGTCTAGGCGCTGGACAGCGTCCGCGACCAGCACCAAATGCACTGTACAAATATCCAGTAAAACCTTGAATGGTTGCTTCCATCGCCGACACTGCTAGCATCCGTGTCTCCCAGCCACTCTGCACTGCCAAGGATCGCGATGCCGTCAGCCCCATTGGACACCCGCTACCAGATCGAGACCCCGGAGGGCATCGACCTGCCCCTGCGCCCGGCCGGCCTGGTGCCACGGGTGCTGGCCTTTGCCTTCGACCTGGGCCTGCGCGGGGTGGTGATGGGTGTGCTGCTGGTGCCGCTGGCGTTGCTGGGTAACGTCGGTATCGGTCTGGGTTCGCTGCTGCTGTTCCTGATCAGTTGGTGGTACATGGTGCTGTTCGAGGTACTCAACCAGGGTTGCTCGCCCGGCAAACAGGTCATGGGGTTGCGTGTCGTACAGGATGACGGGACCCCGATCGGCTGGTCCGCGTCACTGATCCGTAACCTGCTGCGGTTCGTCGACATGCTGCCATTCGGCTATTTTCTCGGCGCTATCAGTTGCCTGCAGCACCCTCACTTCAAACGCCTGGGCGACTTGGCGGCCGGCACACTGGTGATCTATCGGGAACAGCCCCTGGTGCGCCCCCAGATCCCTCAAGCCGTGGCCTTGCGCCTGCCCTTCACCCTGGACCTGAGCGAACAGCGGGCCATCCTTGCCTTCGCGGAGCGCCAGGGCGAACTGTCCACCGAACGCGTTCACGAGTTGGCCTCGATACTCGCCACCCCCTTGCAAGTATCCCCGGCCCGCGCCGTGGAGCAACTCAACGGCGTGGCCCGTGGCCTGTTGGGGCCGACATGAAGCAGAGCCTCTTCGAAAGCCGTCACCAACCCCAATGGCAAGCGTTTGCCGAACAGCTGAAACAGCTGGAACAAGGCAAGGCCAAGGCCAGTGACATTGCCGACTTCCCGCATCAGTACCGACGCCTGTGCCATCACCTGGCGCTGGCACAGGAACGCGGCTACAGCAGCTATCTGGTAGACCCATTGCAACAACTGGCCCTGCGCGGCCATCAACAGCTTTACCGGCATCGCAGCCAATGGGCGGCAAATGTGCTGGGGTTCTTGCTTGCCGATTTTCCTCGGTTGGTGCGCGAACAGTGGCGCTTCGTATTGACGGCCAGCCTGCTGTTCTTTGGAAGCCTGGCAGGCATTGCGCTGCTGGTGTACCTGTTCCCCGACCTGATCTACAGCATCGTCAGCCCCCAGCAGGTGGCTGAGATGCAGGGCATGTATGACCCCGACGCCAGTCGCCTGGGCCGCGCCGCCGAGCGGGCATCAAGCGAAGACTGGATGATGTTCGGCTACTACGTGATGCACAACATTGGCATCGCGTTCCAGACCTTCGCCGCCGGGTTGTTGTTCGGCCTGGGCAGCGTGTTCTTTCTGATTTTCAACGGGTTGGTCATCGGCGCGGTCTCTGGGCACCTGACCGAAATCGGCTACGGGCAGACTTTCTGGTCGTTCGTCATCGGCCATGGTGCGTTCGAACTGACCGCCATCGCCCTCGCCGGAGCCGCAGGCTTGCAACTGGGTTGGGCTCTGATCGCTCCCGGGCAATTGACCCGTGGCGAATCACTGCGGCTGGCGGCGCGCAAAAGCGTGCAGATGTTGTGCGGTGTCATGATCTTCCTGCTGATAGCGGCCTTTATCGAGGCCTATTGGTCATCCACCACCGACGTACCCCCTTGGGTCAAATATCTGGTGGGCGCCGTCCTGTGGCTGCTGGTTGCCGCTTACCTGAGTCTTGCCGGGAGGATTCGCCATGCGCCTGAGTGATGCCAGCGTGGTAATCCGCCCGCGTACCGCCTGGGAAGCCATGGATCTCGGCGTACTGATGACCCGGGAACACCGCATGCTATTGATGGGCAGTTGGGCATTGGTCACCCTGCCAGTGTTCGCCTTGCTCACCGCGCTGCTGTGGCAGTACCCGTCTACCGCGATATTCCTGTTCTGGTGGCTCAAGCCAGCCTTTGACCGCTTGCCGCTGTACATTTTGTCCAAGGCGTTGTTTGGCGAAACACCCAGCCTCAAGGAAGCAGTACGCCAATGGCCGCGGCTGCTCAAGGGCCAGTTGCTGGCCAGCCTGACCTGGCGACGGCTCAGCCTGAGTCGCAGCTTTGTGATGCCGGTCAGCCAGCTAGAAGGCCTGGAGGGTCCTGCACGCCAAAAACGCCTGGGCGTTCTGCAGCAACGTAATGCCGGAGCTGCACGCTGGCTGACCATCGTTGGCACGCACCTGGAAATCGGCTTGTGGTTTGGCTGCATGGCGCTGTTCTATCTATTTATTCCGCAAAACGTCGAGATGGATTGGGACTGGCAACGCCTGGTACTGGCGACAAGCTCGGAAGGGCTTTGGCTCGAACACCTGGGCAACGCCTTCTATGCCTTGCTCCTGGTGTTCTGGGAACCCATCTATGTGGCTTGCGGTTTCAGCCTCTACCTTAACCGTCGCACCGTACTGGAGGCCTGGGACCTGGAGTTGATCTTCCGACGCCTTCGTGAGCGCCTGAGCAACGTGGCGCCGTTGTTATTACTGGTGACCGGATTGATGCTGCTGCCGCTCAGTCCTCCCGCCATGGCCGATGCCACGCCGCTTAGTACCCAAAGTGCCAGCCAGTCCGTCAAGTTGATACTGGACAAGCCCCCATTCAAAAACCCGGAAACCGTCACCCGCTATCGCTTTGGCGAAGCCCCCTCCCCTGCAGAAAACCAGGCCCGCACCAACGGCAAACTTCCTGCCTGGCTGAAAGCGTTGCTGGACAATCTCAACAGCACTACCTTCAAGCACGTTGCCCAAGCCGTTGAAGTGCTGCTGTGGGGGCTTCTGATCGGTGGCCTGATCATGCTGGCGTGGCGGTATCGTGAATGGCTGCACACCTTCGTCAGTCGGCGCGGGCCTCGTAAACCCAAAACAGTCAAACCAGTGCCCACGCAGCTGTTCGGCCTTGAACTGGGTAGCGAGACCTTGCCCGACGATGTTGCCACTGCCGCCGAGCACCTATGGGCCACACAACCAAGGGAAGCCCTCGGCCTGCTGTACCGGGGCCTGCTCAGTCGCCTGCTGCATGACTTCAACCTGCCGCTGAAAAACGCCGACACCGAAGGCCAGGTCCTGGCGCGCGTACACCAATTGCAACACCCACACCTGCTGGCCTTCAGTGATGAATTGACCCGGCATTGGCAAAACCTCGCCTATGGCCATCAGTTGCCCCCACTCTCGGCCCAGCAAAAACTGTGCAGTGATTGGCGCACCCTCTTCAGCGCGGGGAGCCCCCCATGAAGCGACCGTTACTGTGGGTTGGGCTATTGCTGGCGTGCTTGCTTGGAGCAGCTGGTTACTACGCGTGGAGCAAGGCGGTTCCCTATGACGAAGTGGTGGATCGCGGCCCTTCTCCGCAAGCTCAGGCCAACCCCTACCTGGCGGCCGAACACTTTCTGCGCCAACAAGGCCTGGCCGTGCAACACGCCAATAGCCTGGAGCGACTGACGACCCTGCCGGCCAAGGAAAACAGCCTGCTGCTGCTCGGCGAGCGCAGCAGCATGACGCCACGCCAGGTGGAGCAACTGCTGGGATGGGCCAGGTCCGGCGGCCATCTGTTACTGGTGGCCGAGGCGTTATGGGATGAAGAAACAGGCAAAAGCGGCGACCTGCTACTCGATCGTCTGCATATCCACCAAACGTTGAGTGACGAGCCTGAAGAGCTCGCCCCGTCCAGTAAAAAGCCTCGTACCAAGAAGGCTGCGGACCTGACCAAGCTCTATGTCGACAATGAAACCGCACCGGCGTATTTCAGTTTCGACACGGACTTCAACCTCATCGATGCCAAGCACCTGGCGCAATTTTCCGCCAACAGCGCAAGGTCGAGTCACCTGATGCAACTGGACCTCGGGGAAGGCAGCGTCACGGTGATCACTGACAGCGACCTGTGGAAAACCCCGAACATAGGCAAGCACGATAATGCCTGGCTGCTCTGGTACCTGAACCAGGGCACCACCGTGACCCTGCTGTTCAACAGTGACTTCGACGACCTGTTCACGTTGCTGATGCGGTATTTCCCTCAAGCGTTGGTGGCGCTCATTGCACTGGTCGCCCTCACACTTTGGCGAGCCGCGATGCGCCAAGGCCCGATCCGTCCACCGGCATCCACCGCGCGTCGACAATTGCAGGAACATCTGAAAGCCAGCGCGGACTTCCTGCTGCGCCGCAGCGGCCAGGGCACGCTGTTGCATGCCCTGCAGCGCGATATCTTGCGTGCAGCACGGCGCCGTCACCCCGGCTTTGAACGTCTCGACAACACAGAACAATGGCGGGTGCTTGAACACCTGACACGCCAACCCTCTCACGTCATCAGCCAGGCCCTTGGCCCACTCCCGGCAAAACGGCTTTCCAGCGCCGATTTCAGCCGGCAGGTGGCGTGCCTGCAAACCCTCAGGAATGCCCTATGAGTGAATTTCCAAGCGCCACTGCCGTGACCGGCGAGACCTTGCAACGCGCCAGCGGGCAAGCCCAGGCCCTGCGCACTGAATTGCGCAAAGCGGTCATGGGCCAGGACCAGGTGATCGACGATGTCCTGACGGCACTGATCGCCGGTGGCCACGTGCTACTGGAAGGTGTGCCGGGGTTGGGCAAGACCTTGTTGGTACGTGCCCTGGCGCGGTGCTTCGATGGCGATTTCGCACGTATCCAGTTCACCCCGGACCTGATGCCCAGCGATGTCACCGGCCACGCCGTGTACGACCTGCACACCGAGCAGTTCAAGCTGCGCAAGGGGCCGGTGTTCACCCACCTGTTACTGGCTGACGAAATCAACCGTGCCCCGGCCAAGACCCAGGCAGCCTTGCTTGAGGCCATGCAGGAACGGCAAGTCACCCTCGAAGGCGAGGCGCTGCCCATCGGCCAACCGTTCATGGTGCTGGCAACCCAGAACCCCATTGAACAGGAAGGCACCTACCCCCTGCCGGAGGCGGAACTCGACCGTTTCATGCTCAAGGTACGCATGGACTACCCAGACGCGCAGCAGGAGCTGGACATGGTGCGCGAAGTCACGCGCTCGTCCCGGGCTGACATGCTGGATGTACACCCATTGCGCACAGTATTACAGGCCGAGGACGTGCTGCAGTTGCAGCAGATTGCCAGTGACCTGGCCCTGGACGAACACGTGCTCGACTACGCCGTACGCCTGGCACGCGCCACCCGCAGCTGGCCGGGGCTGGCCATCGGTGCCGGCCCGCGGGCCTCCATTGCCCTGGTACGTGGCGCTCGCGCTCGCGCTCTGTTGCGCGGTGGCGAATTCGTCACCCCGGATGACATCAAGGGGTGTGCCCTGGCCGTACTGCGCCACCGTGTGCGTATCGCGCCAGAGTTGGACATCGACGGGCTGGAGGTCGACCAGGTGCTCAAGCAACTGCTCGATCAAATTCCAGCACCCCGGCAATGATTCGCTCATGAAACCGACTCGTCTGCTGTTGCACTGGCTCGGCGCATTGCTGGGCCTGGACATTCTGTTGGGCACTGCGGCAGCGCTGCAGGTCAAGGTGCCCGACACCTTGCACTCAGTGGTGTGGGGGTTGCTCCTGGCGCTGTTGCTGCTGGCCATGCTGGATGCGGTGCGCCTGCGTCGCCGTCCCTCCCCCAGAGCGCAGCGGCAGATGCCCGGAAGCCTGGCGCTTGGACGCTGGGGCGAGGTACGCCTGGTCCTGGAGCATGACTTCCCACAGCCACTGACAGTGCAGGTCTTCGATCATGTCCCCGACGGGTTGACCGTAGAGAACTTGCCCCAATCCATCGACCTGCGCCCCGGTGAGCGCAGCGAGCTGGGTTATCGTCTTCGCCCACTACGGCGCGGGCACTTCACGTTCAGCCGTTGTGAAATTCACCTGCCCAGCCCAATGGGACTCTGGTCAGCCCGGCGCTTTATCGAGGTGAGCGATGCCATCCGCGTCTACCCGGATTTCGCCCGGCTGTACGGTGCACAGCTGCTGGGGGTGGACAATTGGTTGAGCCAACTGGGGGTGCGTCAACGTCAACGGCGCGGACTGGGGCTGGAGTTTCATCAGTTGCGCGAGTTTCGCGACGGCGACAGCCTGCGCCAGATCGACTGGAAGGCCACGGCCCGGCAACGCACGCCCATCGCCCGTGAATATCAGGATGAGCGCGACCAACAAATCGTCTTCATGCTGGATTGCGGCCGACGCATGCGCAGCCAGGATGACGAGCTGTCCCATTTTGACCACGCCCTCAATGCCTGCCTGTTGCTCAGCTATGTAGCCTTGCGTGAAGGCGATGCCGTGGGGCTGTGCACCTTTGCCGGTGACCAGCCGCGCTATCTGGCGCCGGTCAAGGGCAGTAGTCAATTGAACCTGTTGCTCAACGCGGTCTACGACCTGGACACCACCCGTCGGACTGCCGATTACCAGGCTGCGGCAAGCCAACTGCTGGCTCGGCAAAAGCGGCGTGCATTGGTGGTTGTGGTGACTAACCTGCGGGATGAGGACGATGAGGCATTGCTGACGGCCGTCAAGCGTATCAGCCGCCAACACAGGGTGCTGGTGGCCAGCTTGCGCGAAGAAGTTCTCGATCAATTGCGCCAGGCTCCCGTGCAAACCTTACCCGAAGCCTTGGCCTACAGCGGTACCGTCGGCTACCTCAATACCCGCGATGAACTTCACGAACGGCTCAGCGCCCAAGGCCTGTCTGTATTGGACACCTTGCCATCTGAACTGGGTCCGGCCCTGGTGACACGCTACCTGGGCTGGAAGAAAGCCGGCGCGTTCTGAGGAAAGCGCCATCAAAAACAGCGCACGACCACGGTGAGGCCAACCGGCCCCCAAACCGGGTCGACAGCGCGCCGTGCCTAGGCTGAAGCCTGCAAGGGATCAAAACTGAAGTAGTGAAACAACACGCTAATCAACTGCCCATATTCCTCAGGCGCATGGAGCACCCTGAACCCGGAATCGTAGTGCTGAGGGTTGATGTCCTCATGACTCCACAGGCAAGTCGCCGTTATATCAATCGGATGGAAGGCGCCTTCAGGACCGGGAATCTTCAAGCGCAGCTCGAAGTCCACGTCGACCATCATCGGCAGTTGGCTGATTAGCATCAGCCCGTCTTCCGAGACATTGCCCAAAAACCCAATGGGCTTGTCTGTGAGGCGGTTGAATACTTGCAGAAAACAAGGTAGTTGATGCCGCTCGATCCGTCGGTCGGTAAACATGGTGAGATCGCCATCCAGTGGCCATGACTGCGGCCGTGCCAGTGATTCGGAACGGGCCAAAACCGCCCGCTCTCCCTGGATCTCGGTGCGACAACAAGCAATAGATGCCGCCAGACAGCCGCCGAGTCCGGGCCCCACATCCGCTTGCATAGAAACTTGTACAAACGGACGTTTAAAGGATAGCCCAAGACTGGCGACGGGCCAGTAATGACATGACGAATATCATCACAAGGACGCAGGACGGGGTTGAGCGGCTCTCGCACCGGGGAAATACCCCAGTTGCTGCAGGGTGTCGAGCCTCGCGCGAGCACGGTAGGCGTACTCACTGGACGGGTATTGATTGATGATGAATTGATAGGTCTGCGCCGCGTCGACGAACAGCTTCTGCCGCTCCAGGCATTGCCCGCGCAACATCGACACTTCTGGCTGCACATAGCGTCGGGTACGACTTTCACGGTCGACCTGGGACAATTCCAGGGTGACGCGCTCACAGTCACCGACCTTATAGGCCCGGTAGGCATTGTTCAAATGGTGGTCCATCGACCAACGGGTGCAGCCGACAACACTGACGGCCAGGGCAGCAATGAGCAAAATTCGCATGACGGTTCTCCTGTCTTGTGCAGTGTATCGACCCCTCGTCGAAAATCTTCAAGGATGTTCGTATTCAGCCGCAGCGAAAACAAGTCAATCATCGATAAGTAGTGCAAACGAACAATGACTACAACGAAAGAGCATAGTAGCCTTCCTCAGCGCTTGAACTCAGGAGTCTGTGCATGTCCGTCCGTCGTACCAAAATCGTCGCCACCCTTGGCCCGGCCAGCAACTCGCCGGAAGTCCTCGAACAGCTGATTCTGGCTGGTTTGGACGTTGCCCGTCTGAACTTCTCCCACGGCACCCCGGACGAGCACAAGGCTCGCGCCAAGCTGGTGCGTGACCTGGCCGCCAAGCACGGCCGCTTCGTCGCACTGCTGGGTGACCTGCAAGGCCCGAAGATCCGTATCGCCAAATTCGCCAACAAGCGGATCGAGCTGAAGATCGGTGACACCTTCACCTTCTCCACCAGCCACCCGCTGACCGAGGGCAACCAGCAAGTCGTGGGTATCGATTACCCGGACCTGGTCAAGGACTGCGGCGTCGGTGACGAGCTGCTGCTGGACGATGGCCGCGTGGTCATGCGCGTCGACACCGCCACCGGCACCGAGCTGATCTGCACCGTGACCATCGGCGGCCCGCTGTCCGATCACAAAGGCATCAACCGCCGTGGTGGTGGCCTGACGGCACCGGCCCTGACGGAAAAAGACAAGGCCGACATCAAGCTCGCCGCCGAAATGGAAGTGGACTACCTCGCCGTCTCCTTCCCGCGCGACGCCGCCGACATGGAATACGCCCGTAAACTGCGCGACGAAGCTGGCGGTACCGCCTGGCTGGTCGCGAAGATCGAACGCGCCGAAGCCGTGGCCGACGACGAGACCCTCGACGGCCTGATCAAGGCGTCCGACGCGGTGATGGTTGCCCGTGGCGACCTCGGCGTAGAAATCGGTGACGCCGAGCTGATCGGTATCCAGAAGAAGATCATCCTGCACGCACGCCGCCATAACAAAGCGGTGATCGTGGCGACCCAGATGATGGAGTCGATGATCCAGAACCCGATGCCGACCCGTGCCGAAGTGTCCGACGTGGCCAACGCCGTGCTCGACTACACCGACGCCGTGATGCTCTCGGCTGAAAGCGCCGCCGGCCCTTACCCGCTGGAAGCCGTGCAGGCCATGGCGCGTATCTGCGTCGGCGCTGAAAAGCACCCGACCAGCAAGACCTCCAGCCACCGTATCGGCAAAGTGTTCGAAAGCTGCGACCAGAGCATCGCCCTGGCGGCCATGTACACCGCCAACCACTTCCCGGGCGTGAAGGCGATCATCGCCTTGACCGAAAGTGGCTACACGCCGTTGATCATGTCGCGCATCCGTTCCTCGGTGCCGATCTACGCCTTCACCCCGCACCGCGAAGCCCAGGCCCGCGCGGCACTGTTTCGTGGTGTGTACACCATTCCGTTCGATCCGGCTTCGCTGGCACCGAATGAAGTCAGCCAGAAGGCTATCGACGAGCTGGTCAAACGCGGCGTCGTAGAGCAAGGCGACTGGGTCATCCTGACCAAGGGCGACAGCTACCACACCACCGGTGGCACCAATGGCATGAAGATCCTGCATGTGGGCGACCCGCAGTACTGAGTAACACGCCAAAAAACAAAAGCCCCGCCATGTGAATGGCGGGGCTTTTTGCATTTCGGATCAGACTGACCTGCTGGCAATCAGGCCCTCATCAACCTGCCTTCAACGCCTGCTGATAAACCCCGATAATGCAGCAATCGCCTCAGGCGACTTCAGCCGCTGGGTAAACAATGCACCCTCCTCCTCGATCACCTGCCGCAGCTGCTCACGATCAACACTTTTCATCAATTGCTTGGTCACCTGCACCGCGCCCGGCGCGAGGGTTTCAAAACGTTCGGCCACCTCCCGCGCCTTGGCCAGCGCCGCTTCACCACTGCCCAACGCCTCGGTGGCGATGCCCCAGGCAGCCGCCTGCTCACCGGTAAATCCTTCACCCAACAGCAACAATTCGGCCGCTTTCGCGTGCCCCAACAACCTGGGCAGGATCAGGCTCGAACCAAACTCCGGACACAGCCCCAGGTTGACGAACGGCATGCGCAACCGCGCATCGCGGCTGATGTACACAAGGTCACAATGCAGCAACAGGGTTGTACCGATCCCCACGGCTGCGCCCGCCACCGCGGCAATTACCGGTTTGCGGCAGTTGAGCAGGCTCTTCATGAAATAAAACGGGGGGCTGTCGAGATCGCTGGGCGGCTGCTCCAGGAAGTCGACAATGTCATTGCCGGCGGTGAAACAGTCACTGCTGCCCTGGATCAGCACGCAGCGGACTTCCCCATCCGCATCGGCCTGCTCCAGCGCCTCGGCCAGTTGCGTGTACATGGCACGGGTGAGCGCGTTCTTCTTGTCAGGGCGATTGAGCTGCAGGATCAGCAACCCGCGTTCGCGCAGCGGTTGGATGGCGTCGGTCATGGCGAATCTCGCGGCTGTGGAGTTCAGCGCTCAACCACGCGGCAGAAACACATCCGCCAGCAGTTGATTACGCGGCAGCCCCGCCAGGAACAAGCGCTTGGAAAATGCCTCGACGCTGGCAGGGTGCCCGCAGAGTAAAGCCAGAGTTTGCCGCGAAACAAGCCGCAGTTGCGCCAATGCCTGGGCCGACCCGGCCGCGGTCCACAGCTCCACCGCCAGGTTGGAATGCTGGGCAGCCAGAGCAGCCAAGGGTTCGGCCAGGTAGTGGTCCTCGGCATCATGGGCCAGGTGAATCACGCGGATGGCGCCCTGGTGATCCTGTCGCAGGGCCTCACGCAATACACCCCACAGCGGTCCCAATCCGGTGCCGGACGCCAGCAGCCACAGCGGCCGGGCTTGCCAGTCCGGGTCGTATTGCAGCGCGCCACCGCGCAATTCGCCCAGGCGCAGGCGGTCGCCAACCTGCAATTGCCGGGCGAGGTCGCTGAACTCGCCGGGCTGACGGCAATCCAGGTGGAACTCCAGGAAGGGATCGTCCTGGGGCAAGCTCGCCAGGGAATATGGACGTGCCACGTGCCCCGCCCATAACACCAGGTGCTGCCCGGCGCGATAACGCAGGCCTCGCTCCGGTTGCAGGCGCAGGCGCAGCACGGTCGGGTTCAGCCAGTCGACACCCACCACCTGGGCTGGCAAACCGTCCCGCGTGGGGTCAAACGCCTCGACGCGCAGATCGCCACTGACGTGGCACTGGCACGCTAACCGCCAACCCTCCTGGCGTTGCGCGGGGTTCAAGGCTTCGGGTTGCTTGTCATCGACCTCACCCTGGCAACGCACCAGGCACGCATGGCAACTGCCGGCGCGGCAACTGTAGGGCACGGCGACACCCGCCTGGTTCAAGGCATCCAGCAAGTTGCTGCCGGCCGTGACCGACCAATGGCGTTCGCCGACGTACAGTTCAGGCATATAAGGACTCAATCACAAGGGGAGCGCACAGGGAATCATGCCTGCGACAGTTTGACCATAGTCGGGTGTATCGGCCACCGCGCCGGGTTATACTGCCGCGCCTTTTTAGCGTCGCGCCGACAATACTTGCTCTTCTTGGCGACGCGCCTTGGAAAGGTGGGCTCAGCCGACCGATGCACTTCACTGAGCCCACCTTTATTGAATGTTCCCTTATAGAGGAGCGCGACTCATGACCGTGATCAAGCAAGACGACCTGATTCAGAGCGTTGCCGACGCCCTGCAATTCATTTCCTACTACCACCCCGTTGATTTCATCCAGGCCATGCACGAAGCCTACCTGCGCGAAGAGTCGCCAGCGGCCCGTGACTCCATCGCCCAGATCCTGATCAACTCGCGCATGTGCGCCACCGGCCATCGCCCGATCTGCCAGGACACCGGTATCGTCACCGTGTTCGTGCGCGTGGGCATGGACGTCCGTTGGGATGGCGCCACCATGGGCCTGGACGACATGATCAACGAAGGCGTACGTCGCGCCTACAACCTGCCGGAAAACGTCCTGCGTGCCTCCATCCTGGCCGACCCGGCCGGCGCGCGCAAAAACACCAAGGACAACACCCCGGCCGTGATCCACTACTCCATCGTCCCGGGTAACACCGTGGAAGTGGACGTGGCGGCCAAGGGCGGCGGCTCCGAAAACAAGTCGAAAATGGCCATGCTCAACCCGTCCGACTCGATCGTAGACTGGGTGCTCAAGACCGTTCCGACCATGGGCGCCGGCTGGTGCCCACCGGGCATGCTCGGCATCGGCATCGGCGGCACCGCCGAGAAAGCCGCGGTGATGGCCAAGGAAGTGTTGATGGAGTCCATCGACATCCACGAGCTGAAGAAGCGCGGCCCGCAGAACCGTATCGAAGAGATGCGCCTGGAGCTGTTCGAGAAGGTCAACCAACTGGGCATCGGCGCCCAGGGCCTGGGTGGCCTGACCACCGTGCTCGACGTGAAGATCATGGACTACCCGACCCACGCCGCCTCCCTGCCGGTGTGCATGATCCCCAACTGCGCCGCCACCCGTCACGCGCACTTCGTGCTCGACGGCTCGGGCCCGGCGTCACTGGAAGCGCCACCGCTGGACGCCTACCCGGAAATCGTCTGGGAAGCCGGCCCATCGGCCCGCCGCGTCAACCTCGACACCCTGACCCCGGAAGAAGTGCAGAGCTGGAAGCCGGGCGAAACCGTGTTGCTCAACGGCAAGATGCTCACCGGCCGCGACGCCGCGCACAAGCGCATGGTCGAAATGCTGAACAAGGGCGAAACCCTGCCGGTAGACCTCAAGGGTCGCTTCATCTACTACGTCGGCCCGGTTGATCCGGTGCGCGAAGAAGTGGTTGGCCCGGCGGGCCCGACCACCGCGACGCGGATGGACAAGTTTACCCGTCAGATCCTCGAGCAAACCGGCCTGCTGGGCATGATCGGCAAATCCGAGCGCGGCCCAACCGCGATCGAAGCGATCAAGGATCACAAAGCCGTGTACCTGATGGCCGTCGGCGGCGCCGCTTACCTGGTGGCGCAAGCCATCAAGAAGTCGCGGGTTGTCGCCTTCGCCGAACTGGGCATGGAAGCCATCTACGAGTTCGACGTGAAAGACATGCCTGTCACTGTTGCGGTGGACAGCAAGGGCGAATCCGTCCACATCACCGGTCCTGCGATCTGGCAGAAAAAGATCAGTGAAAGCCTGGCGGTAGAAGTGCAGTAAGCACTTCCCTGCAAATACAAAGGCGACTGCGGCCCCAAGGCCCAGTCGCCTTTTTTCTGCGTGCCGATTGCCCGCCCACCACAGGCAGCCCGCTCGCCACCCGATACAGGCCGCTCATGCTATGGTGCTCGCCCACTTACTGTGCCTGCTCATCACCGTATGATCGTGATCCCACGCCCCCTGCGACTGACCTTTTACTCCCTGCTGATCATCGCCGGCGCGGTGCTGGCCGCTGCCCTGGCCACCCGCCACGCCGAACGCCAAGCCCTGGTGGATGATGCCGCCCGTGCCAATCAGCAGCTCGCGTTGTATGCCAACTCCCTGCACACGCTGATTGAGCGCTACCGCGCCCTGCCCGCCGTGCTGGCGCTGGACTCAGAAATGATCAGCGCCTTGAAGGGCCCCTTGGACGCCAGCACCCAGGACCTGCTCAACCGCAAGCTCGAACGCATCAACGGTGCAGCCCAGTCTTCCACCCTGGAATTGATGGACCGCACCGGCCTGGCCGTCGCCGCCAGCAACTGGAACCTGCCGAGCAGTTATGTGGGGCATAACTACGCGTTCCGACCGTACTTCAGCCAGACCCTCAGCCAGGGCACCGGGCGTTTTTATGCGGTGGGGGTGACCACCGGAATTCCGGGGTATTTCCTCTCCAGTGCGGTGGTCGATGAACACGAGCAGTTCCTCGGTGCCATGGTGGTCAAGCTGGAATTCCCGGAGCTTGAGCGCGAGTGGGCCCAGGGCAATGACCTGCTGCTGGTCAGTGATGCGCGTGGCATCGTGTTTATCGCCAACCAGCCGGGCTGGCGCTATCGCAACCTGCGGCCGTTGTCGGCCAGTGACCTCGCCGAATTGAAGGCCACCCGCCAATACGACAAAAAACAACTGCAGCCGCTGGAGACCCAGACGCTGCAGCGCTTTGATGAAAACAGCCATCTGATGCGCGTCAACGGCCCGGAGGGCAGTGCCAACTACATCTGGGAGTCGCTGCCGCTGAAAGCCGAAGGCTGGACCCTGCACCTGCTGCGCAAGCCTCAGTTCGCCTTTGAGGATCAACGTAACGCGGGGCTGGCCGCCGCCGGCTCCTGGCTGGCGCTGGTGTTCCTGGTGCTGTTCCTGACCCAACGCTGGCGCCTGGCCCGCCTGCGCCAGCGCAGTCGCGAAGAGCTTGAGCAACTGGTGGAAGAACGCACCCAGGCATTGCGTACCGCCCAGGATGGCCTGGTGCAATCGGCCAAGTTGGCAGCGCTGGGGCAAATGTCCGCTGCCCTCGCCCACGAAATCAATCAGCCGCTGACCGCCCAGCGCATGCAGTTGGCCACCTTGCGCCTGCTGCTGGATCACGGTCGCATAGACGACGCTTACCAAGCGCTCACTCCATTGGACGATATGCTCACGCGCATGGCCGCACTCACCGGCCACCTCAAGACCTTCGCGCGTAAAAGCCCGAGTGGCCTGCGTGAACGCCTGGACCTGGCCACCGTGGTCGATCAGTCCCTGCACTTGATGGACGCGCGCCTGCGCGATGAAGCCATCGGCGTGGTGCTGGACCTGACCCGCCCCGCCTGGGTCCGCGGTGATGCGATCCGCTTGGAGCAGGTGCTGATCAATCTGCTGCGCAATGCCCTCGACGCCATGGCCGACAAGCCGCGCAAACGCTTGGAAATCCGTCTGCATGCCGATCAACAGCTGTGGCAGCTCACCGTCAGCGACAGCGGCGGCGGGATTGCCGATGAGCATGTGAACAGCGTGTTCGACCCGTTCTTCACCACCAAGCCCGTGGGTGACGGGCTCGGCTTGGGGTTGGCGGTGTCCTACGCTATCGTGCACGAACTGGGCGGACGCCTGATCGCCGGCAACCGTGGCGACGGCGCGGTGTTTACCTTGACCCTGCCTATCGCGCTGGAGACGCCCGACCTATGTTGAACGCAGTGATTGTGGTCGATGACGAAGCCAGCATCCGCACGGCCGTCGAACAATGGTTGAGCCTGTCAGGTTTTGAGGTGCAGTTGTTCAGCCGCGCCGAAGCCTGCCTGGCGCAATTGCCCAGGGATTTTCCCGGGGTGATCCTGAGCGACGTGCGCATGCCGGGGCTCAGCGGCCTGGAACTGTTGGCCGAGGTGCAGCGCCGCGATGCGGACCTACCGGTGATCCTGCTTACCGGCCATGGCGATGTGCCGATGGCCGTCGAAGCCATGCGCGACGGTGCCTACGATTTCCTGGAAAAACCCTTCAGCCCCGACGCCTTGCTCAACAGCCTGCGCCGCGCCCTGGACAAGCGAGGCTTGATCCTCGAAAACCGCCGCCTGCATCAACAAGCCGACCATCGGGCGCAGCTTGAATCAACCTTGCTGGGCGTGTCGCGCGGTTTGCAGACCCTGCGCCGCCAGGTGCTGGACCTGGCGAGCCTGCCGGTCAACGTGCTGATCCGTGGCGAAACCGGCAGCGGCAAGGAACTGGTCGCCCGTTGCCTGCATGACTTTGGCCCACGGGCGAAGAAACCCTTTGTGGCGCTCAATTGCGCCGCCATTCCCGAGCAGTTGTTCGAGGCCGAGCTGTTCGGCCACGAGAGCGGCGCGTTCACCGGCGCCCAGGGCAAGCGCATCGGCAAACTGGAATACGCCCACGGTGGCACGCTGTTCCTCGATGAAATCGAAAGCATGCCATTGGCCCAGCAAGTGAAACTGCTGCGCGTGCTGCAGGAACAGAAACTGGAACGACTGGGCTCCAACCAAAGCATTCACGTGGACCTGCGTATCATCGCCGCCACCAAACCGGACCTGCTGGAAGAGGCCCGCGCCGGGCGCTTTCGCGAAGACCTGGCCTATCGCTTGAATGTCGCACAACTGCGCCTGCCGCCGTTGCGTGAGCGTCGCGAGGATATCCCGCTGCTGTTCGATCACTTCGCACAGGATGCCGCCGACCGCCTGGGCCGCAGTGTCGAGCCCCTGGGCGGCACGCAACTGGGGCGCCTGCTCAGCCATGACTGGCCAGGCAATGTGCGTGAACTGGCCAACGTCGCTGAACGCCAGGTACTCGGCCTTGGCGAGCCGGAACCCGAGGGTATCGAGGCCGGGCAATCCCTGGCCGCGCAGCAGGAGGCCTTCGAAGCCCACTGCCTCAAAGCTGCATTGACCCGGCACAAAGGCGATATCAAGGCGGTACTGGCCGAGTTGCAACTGCCACGGCGCACCTTCAATGAAAAGATGCAGCGCCATGGGTTAGTGCGCGATACCTTCCTCTAACCCCCAGCAGGCCGCCATCGCGGGCAAGTCCGCTCCCACATTTGACTGTGTTTGCACGTTAGTAGGCAGGCGCGGGCCTGCCCGCGATGGGAACGCCAGCCATAAGCGGAATTCCGCTCATCACATGAAATTTATCAGCGAGTTTCCGCTCAAAAAAATCCTGTACCCCTTCTAGACCGGGCCTTCATCCACCTGGCACAGCTCCTGCTATAGCCCCAGCCAGGCAGTGCGCAAGCACGCTCCATAAAAACAACTAGATGAAGGATCCTTCAATGGATAACTCCAACACCTTGCCTCTGGGGTCGGCGGCCGCGCCGACGAAAGAACGCACCACTTCCAGCCGGATCAAATCGATTTTCAGTGGTTCCGTCGGCAACATGGTCGAGTGGTACGACTGGTACGTCTACGCCGCCTTCTCGCTGTACTTCGCGAAAACCTTCTTCCCGAAAGGCGACACCACCGCCCAACTGCTCAACACCGCCGCAATCTTCGCCGTGGGCTTCCTGATGCGCCCGATCGGTGGCTGGCTGATGGGGCTGTATGCCGACAAAGTCGGGCGCAAAAAGGCCCTGATGGCCTCGGTTTACCTGATGTGCTTCGGCTCGTTGCTGATCGCCCTGAGCCCGGGCTATGAAATCATCGGTATCGGCGCGCCGATCCTGCTGGTATTCGCCCGCTTGCTGCAGGGCCTGTCGGTCGGGGGCGAATACGGTACCTCCGCCACTTACCTCAGCGAGATGGCGACCAAGGAACGCCGTGGTTTCTATTCCAGCTTCCAGTACGTGACCCTGATCTCTGGCCAGCTCATCGCCCTGGGCGTACTGATCGTGCTGCAACAATTGCTGACCACCGAGCAGCTGTATGCCTGGGGCTGGCGTATCCCGTTTGCCATCGGCGCCCTGTGTGCAGTGGTCGCGCTGTACCTGCGTCGCGGCATGGAAGAAACCGAGTCGTTCACCAAGAAGGAAAAAGCCAAGGAAAGCGCCATGCGTACCTTGATGCGTCACCCCAAGGAACTGTTGACCGTCGTCGGCCTGACCATGGGCGGCACCCTGGCGTTCTACACCTACACCACCTACATGCAGAAATACCTGGTGAACACCGTCGGCATGAGCATTTCCGACTCCACCACCATCTCGGCAGCGACGCTGTTCCTGTTCATGTGCCTGCAACCGATCGTCGGTGGGCTGTCGGATAAAGTCGGTCGTCGGCCGATCCTGATTGCCTTCGGGATCCTGGGCACCCTGTTCACCGTGCCGATCCTCACCACCTTGCACACCATCCAGAGCTGGTGGGGCGCGTTCTTCCTGATCATGGCTGCGCTGATCATCGTCAGCGGCTACACCTCGATCAACGCCGTGGTGAAAGCCGAACTGTTCCCGACCGAAATCCGCGCCCTGGGCGTAGGCCTGCCGTATGCCCTGACCGTATCGATCTTTGGCGGCACAGCCGAATACATCGCACTGTGGTTCAAGAGCATCGGCATGGAAACCGGCTACTACTGGTACGTGACCGCGTGCATTGCAGTGTCGTTGGTGGTCTACGTGACCATGAAAGACACCCGCAAACACTCACGCATCACCACCGACTAACCGTTGAGCGCAGTTCAAAATGTGGGAGCGGGCTTGCCCGCGAAAGCGGTGTGTCAGTCAACGATTGTAGAGACTGAACCACCGTATTCGCGGGCAAGCCCGCTTCCACATTGGTTATGATGTCTGCTCCGAAACCGAGAGCAGAACAGGCCATGTCCGACGATATCCATTTCTACGAACCCGCCAACGGCCACGGCCTGCCCCACGACCCGTTCAATGCCATCGTTGGTCCACGGCCGATCGGCTGGATTTCGTCACACGACCGTGAAGGTCGCCTGAACCTGGCGCCCTACAGTTTTTTCAATGCGTTCAATTACATTCCGCCGATCATTGGGTTTTCCAGTGTCGGGCGCAAAGACAGCCTGAACAACATCGAACAGACCGGCGAGTTTGTGTGGAACCTGGCGACCCGCCCGCTGGCCGAACAGATGAACCAGAGTTGCGCCGCCGTAGCGCCAGAGGTGAACGAATTCGAGTTGTCCGGCCTGACGCCGGTGGCGTCCAAGATCGTTGGCGTACCACGGGTGGGCGAGAGCCCGGTGTCGTTCGAGTGCAAGGTGACGCAAATCATCCAGTTGCAACGTGCCGACCAGGCGTTGGTGCCGAGCTGGCTGGTGCTGGGCGAGGTGGTCGCGGTGCACATTGCCAAGTGGCTGCTCAAGGACGGGGTCTACGACACCGCCGCCGCCGAGCCGATCTTGCGGGGTGGTGGCCCGGCGGATTACTTCCAGTTGGGGCCGCAAGCGCTGTTCAAGATGTACCGGCCAGGCGCAACACCGCGCTGACTGAAATGCAATAAAACTGTAGGAGCAGGCTTGCTCGCGAAAGCGGTGGATCCGTCACAGCACTCTCGACTGACCCGCCGCATTCGCGCGCCAGCCCGCTCCCACATTTGAATCGGCTGCGTTCTTCAGCTGTCGGCAGTTGCCCAGGTCAGTTGGCCGTCTTCATCCACATCGACCAAGCACTCAAGCTGCACAGTCGCTGCATCATCGGCATCGGAGGCGGTCTTGAACTTCTGTCCATCAAGGATCTTGTGAAACTGCGGTGCGCCCATGCCATCGAGTGCCTTGACGGCGACGGCGGCGCTGTAGCCCCCTTCACCCGGTACAACGGCGGATACGGCTTCGTGGTAGGCGAATTGTTTACGTGCCATGTTGCAGGTCCTGGCCAATGGAAAAGTCGGCCATTCTAAACCTGATCAGCCGGCGAGTTGCAGGTACTCGCCGTAGGCATGTGCGGCGGATGCGTCGGTGAAGGTCTGGAAGTCCATGCTGCGCACGACCATGTCGTTCAACAACTCAGTGAAGATCATCAGTGCCGGAGAATTGAAGTAGGCGCTCATCGCCTGCTCGCTACTCCAGAAGCCGGAGATCAACCAGACATCGGGGTCGACCTGGGAATGCTGCAACGAGAATTGCAGGCAACCCTGAGCCTGACGGCCAGGTTCGATCAAACTGCTCAAGCGTGCACCGAGTTCGGTGCTGCACCCGGTGCGGGCGCGGATAAAGGCCATATGGCTCGCGGGAATGGGGGTGGACATGTTCGACTCTCCCGTTGAGAAGTGATGCTCGGCAAGCACTGTGGGGGTGTGCTGCCACAGGATCAAAGATAACGGCGCGGGTGTGGACGCGGTTAGTCGATTCCTGCCGGCTTATTGCACAATCCTGCGAGAAGCGTAAGCAGGACGTTCGACCTGCCGGTGTATTCCATGCACGAAGCCCTTGTTTCAGGGAGATGACAGCTATCGCGCTTGCCTGATTCACGATGTGTCGCAGGATCAGGCAAGGATTGTGCAGAATCGACGTAACACTGTTTGGAAAGCCGCCGTTAAGCTGGACCCCATCGAAGTAGCCAGTAGAGGACACGCCATGTCGTCGCCCGAACATACCTCCATCCCCCTCGATGCCGAGATGGAAAAACAGCGCGCCGAACTGGCCAGCATCGTGCACCGGCATACCTGGGAGGATGGTTCCTACGGTACGGCCATCACCACGTTGTTTCTGAACCGTCACAACACACCGCGTGATTTCATGCCGGTCCTGGTGGAACCGGCGCTGTGCATTCTTGCCAGCGGCAGCAAGGAAGTGCGCCTGGCCGACGAGATCTTTGCCTACGACCCACTCAATTACCTAGTGTTCTCGGTCGCAATGCCGGTAGCCGGCCGGATCATCGAGGCCACGCCAGAGGACCCGAACCTGTCGGTGCGCATCAATATCGACCCGGCGCAGTTGACGGCCCTGATCGCAGAGGCAGGACCGATGGGCGTGCCATCGCGCCCGACCTCCCGTGGCATGTACGTCGACCGTATCGACAACCAATTGCTCGACGCTGTGTTGCGCCTGGCGCGCCTGCTCGACACGCCCAAAGACATCGCCATGCTCGCGCCACTGATCAACCGCGAGATTCTCTATCGCCTGTTGCGGGGGCCTCAGGGTTATCGCCTGTATGAAATCGCCGTGGCCAACAGCCAGAGCCATCGGGTCAGCCAGGCGATCAAGTGGCTGAACGGCAACTATGAACAACCGCTGCGCATCGATGACCTGGCCCGGGAAGTCAACCTGAGCGTCTCGACCTTGCACCACCGCTTCAAGGCGATCACCGCCATGAGCCCGCTGCAATACCAGAAGCAACTGCGCTTGCAGGAGGCCAGGCGATTGATGATTGCCGAAGGGCTGGAAGCCTCGGCCGCAGGGTATCGCGTGGGGTATGAAAGCCCGTCGCAGTTCAGTCGGGAGTACAGCCGGTTGTTTGGCGCGCCGCCCCTGAGAGACCTGGCCCGGTTACGCCAAACCATCTGACCTGTTGGAGAGCAACCTGTGTGAGCTGGCTTGCCTGCTCACACAGTGGGTGAGCGTGAATTCAGTCTAATCCGCGGGGTAGCTGCAAGGTCACCCGCAAGCCACCCTCGCGCAAATTCTGCAAACTCACTTCACCGCCATGGCTGTGCGCAATGTTGCGCGCAATCCCCAGGCCCAAGCCGTAGCCCTGTTGCTGGCCAGCCAGGCGGAAGTGCGGTTCAAACACCTGTTCAAGACGCTGTTCCGGCACGCCGGGGCCCTCGTCATCCACGTGCAGGACGAACTCCGCGCCATCGTCCTCAATGTACAGGTGGGCGTTCTGACCATACTTCAACGCGTTGTCGATCAGGTTGCCGATGCAACGCTTGAGCGCCAGTGGCTTGCCTGGGTAAGTCGTCAGAGCCCGTCCATGCTGGGTGACGCGGCCATTGCCGTTGGGCGCCAGGTACGGCTCCACCAGGCAGTCGAGCACGTGGTTCAGGTCCACCTGCTCGATGTTTTCGTGGATATCCGTGTCCTTCACGCATTGCAGCGCGCCCTTCACCAACAACTCCAGTTCATCCAGGTCACGGCCGAACTTGGTCTGCAGGTTTTCATCTTCAAGCAACTCCACGCGCAGGCGCAGCCGGGTGATCGGCGTGCGCAAGTCGTGGGAGATCGCGCTGAACAATTGGCTGCGTTCCGTGAGGTAGCGGCTGATGCGCTCACGCATGGCATTGAACGCGCGGCCCACTTCCACCACTTCACTGCCACCGCCTTCGGCCACTGGCTCTACGTCGGCGCCCAGCGACATGTCCCGTGCCGCCCGCGCCAGGCGCTTGAGCGGCCGGCTCTGCCAGTGCACCAGCAAACCGATGAACAGCAGCAGGAAACCGCTGGTCAGCACGATGAACCACACCTGCTGGGACGGCAGGCCTTGTTCTTCGAGGCTGGTGTAGGGCTCGGGCAACAGCGAGGCAATGTACAGCCATTCGCCAGGCGCGAGCTGGATCTGGGTGACCAGCACCGGTGGGTTCACCGGTTCCAGGGTCAACGCGTAGTGCGCCCAGGAGCGCGGTAGTTCATCGAGTTTCAAGCCGGCATTGAAGATGCGCAGGTCTTCCGCGCTGACGAACTCCACCGAGATATGCACATCGGCGCCAAGGGTCTGCTTCAACACCTCATCCACCGCTTCAAGCACCGCCTGCTTACGCGGCGTCTGCGGCAGGATGGCCATGTCCAATGGACGATCATTGAGGGTCACGACAAAGCGAGTGCCGCCCATGCTGCGTAATTGGTCGAGCACCAATGGCCGATACGCTACCGGCAACGAACGGAAATAACTCACGCTGGCGGTCATCGAATGCGCCAGGCTGCGGGCGCTGGTGACCAGGCCTTCGAGCTGGGTGGCGCGCAGCTGCGATACCCAGATCACGCTGGACAGCGCCTGGGCAAACAACACGGCCAGCAGGGTCAGCATCAGCATGCGCCCCAGCAACGAGCGCGGCACCGGGAGGCGGCGACGGTGCTCGGTCACATGTTCAGTGGGCATTGCCGGCAACCACGCTGGCTGCCAGTTGATAACCACTGCCGCGCACCGTGCGGATCAGCCTCGGCGGCTTTTCGGTGTCACGCAGGCGTTGGCGCAGGCGGCTGACAGCCATATCGACGATACGGTCCAGCGGCATCAGGTCACGGCCACGGGTGGCGTTGCCGATGGTGTCGCGGTCAAGGATCTGCTGTGGGTGGTCGAGAAACAATTTGAGCAGGGCAAAGTCGGCACCGGAGAGGATCACTTCTTCGCCGTCCACATGGAACAGGCGATGGCTGATCATGTCCAGGCGCCATTCATCGAATACCAGCACGTCTCCCCCCGTACTACGCTCCTGGCCAAACTGGCAGCGGCGTAACAGGGCCTTGATGCGCGCCTGCAACTCGCGAGGGCTGAAGGGCTTGCCGATGTAGTCATCGGCGCCCAATTCCAGGCCGATCACGCGGTCGGCCTCGTCGGAACTGGCGGTGAGCATGATGATCGGCACCTGCGCCTGGCGCGGGTGCTGGCGGATCCAGCGGCAAAGGCTGAAGCCGTCCTCGTCCGGCAACATCACATCGAGGATGACCAGGTCGCACGGCGCCTCGTTCATCGCCTGGCGGAACCCCGCGCCATCCGGCACGCCACGCACCTGGAAACCGGCGCGACTGAGGTAGGTTTGCAGCAATTCGCGGATTTCCTGGTCGTCGTCGACGAGGAGAATGGATTTACTGATTACGCTCACGGGGTCCTCCTTGTTGTTAGGGCCAAGCTTACGTCATTTGTTGTCCTTGAGGCCCTCTTCGCGAGCAAGCCCGCTCCCACATCCACCCCATTCCAACTGGATGCATGCGGTCGAACGAGGGCGCTGGCGAGCCTGCGAGGGAAGCCTCACTGCCTACGCAAAAGCCTGCTCCAGGGCGACTCCAGCCCCGGTCAAGCCGGAATACGGTGCGGTCACCAACCACACCGGGATGCCCCGCAAGTAGTCGCTCATGCAACCTTTGTCGCTAAAGCTCCTGGCAAAGCCACTGTTGATAAAGAAGTCGGCAAACCTCGGTATCACGCCGCCCACGATGTACACGCCACCGCGTCCACCGGTGGTCAGCACATTGTTGCCGGCGACCCGGCCCAGCCAGATGCTGAACTGGTCCAGTACTTCCATGGCCACCGGGTCACCGGCCAGGCCTGCGGCCGTGATGGCCTCGGGCGTTTCCAGTACTGGCGTGTGGCCGTCAACGGCGCAGATCGCCCGGTACAGGCGCGGTAACCCGCCACCGCTCAAGGCGGTTTCGGCGCTGACATGGCCAATCTCGGTATAGATGTGCTGCCACAGCTGGGTTTCCCGCGGGCTGCTCAGGGGCAGGTCGACATGCCCGCCCTCCCCCGGCAACGCCGCAAAGCGGCCAGCGCCAAGGTCCAACAAGGTACCGACACCCAGGCCGGTGCCCGGACCTATCACCACGGCAGGACGCAATGGCTCCGGCGTACCTTCGCAGACCACGCGGAATTCGTCGGGCTTGAGGCGGGTCATGCCCAGGGCCATGGCCGAGAAGTCATTGACCAGCAGCAGTTCGTCCACTTGCAGGGTTTTACAGAAGGCCGTCTTGCTCAGGCGCCAGTGGTTGTTGGTGAATTTGAACTCATCACCGCTCACCGGCCCGGCCACTGACAGGCACACCGCACCGATGTCGCCGATTTGCAGGCCTTCCTCGTCGAGGTAAACCTTGATCGCGTCCTCAGGGCTTGGGTAATCCGCCGTGGCATGCACCCGGATCGAATGCAGCTCTTGATCTCGCCACAACGCAAAACGGGCGTTGGTACCCCCGATATCACCGACCAGCGCTAGCTTCACTTAAGCGTCTCCAAGGCAGAGGTAAAGGCGCTGGCGCCCTGCTCTGCGGAGCTTGCGGCCAAGCGCATAAATGCAAACAGCTCGCGACCGGCCCCCACGTTATTGCCCAACAGGCCCGTGGCAGGCGCGCGCGCTGCAAATTCTCCGGCGTCCACCTTAAGCTCCAGGGTGCCCTTCACGCCATCCACGCGAATGATATCGCCATCGCGCACCCGCGCCAGTGGCCCGCCGCTCTGGGCTTCGGGGTTGACGTGGATCGCGGCGGGGATCTTACCCGACGCGCCGGACATGCGCCCGTCTGTTACCAGGGCGACCTTGAAGCCGCGGTCCTGCAACACGCCGAGGAACGGCGTCATTTTGTGCAGCTCCGGCATGCCGTTGGAGCGCGGGCCCTGGAAGCGCATCACCGCGACGAAGTCTTTTTCCAACTGGCCGGCCTTGAACGCATCGGCCAGGTCCTGCTGGTCCTGGAACACCACGGCGGGGGCTTCGACAATCTGGTGTTCCAGGGCTACTGCAGACACTTTCATCACGCCACGCCCGAGGTTGCCCTCCATCACGCGCAAGCCGCCCTCCGGCGAGAACGCTCGGGCCACGGGGCGCAGGATGGTTTCGTCGAGGCTTTCGATGGGACCTTCGCGCCAGATCAGCTCGCCGTCGACCAGGAACGGTTCCTGGGTGTAACGGCTCAGGCCCTTGCCCGCCACGGTGTTGACGTCTTCGTGGAGCAGGCCGGCCTCGAGCAGCTCGCGGATCAGGAACGACATGCCGCCCGCCGCCTGGAAGTGGTTGATGTCGGCCTTGCCGTTCGGATACACGTGGGACAGGGTCGGCACGACCTCGGAAAGGTCGGCCATGTCCTGCCAGGTCAGGATGATCCCTGCCGACATGGCGATAGCCGGCATGTGCAGCGTGTGGTTGGTGGAACCGCCGGTGGCGTTGAGCGCGACGATGGAATTGACGATGGATTTTTCGTCGACGATCTCGCCGATCGGCGTGAAGTTGCCGTTAGCCTTGGTCAGGCGCGTGACCTGGTGCGCGGCCTCGCGGGTCAGCGCATCGCGCAGCGGCGTGTACGGGTTGACGAACGAGGCGCCTGGCAGGTGCAGGCCCATCACTTCCATCAGCAACTGGTTGGTATTGGCGGTGCCGTAGAAGGTGCAGGTGCCGGGGCTGTGGTAGGACTTCATCTCCGATTCCAGCAGCTCCTCGCGGGTGGCCTTGCCTTCGGCGTAGCGCTGGCGTACGTCGGCCTTCTGCTTGTTGGAGATACCCGACGGCATAGGGCCACCCGGTACAAAGATCATCGGCAGGTGGCCGTAGCGCAGCGCGCCCATCATCAGGCCCGGAACGATCTTGTCGCAGATGCCCAGCATCAGCGCGGCGTCGAACATGTTGTGGGACAGCGCTACCGCCGTGGACATGGCAATCACTTCACGGCTGAGCAGGCTCAACTCCATGCCGGGTTCGCCCTGGGTCACACCGTCGCACATCGCCGGGGTGCCGCCGGCGAACTGGCCGACCGAGCCGACTTCGCGCAGGGCTTTCTTGATCTGTTCCGGGAAGTGTTCGTACGGCTGATGCGCCGAGAGCATGTCGTTATATGAAGAAACAATTGCCACGTTGGCGGCATTCATCATGCGCAGGCTGTTTTTGTCTTCGGTGCCGCAACCGGCCACGCCGTGGGCAAAGTTGGCGCATTGCAGCTTGCCGCGCATCGGACCGTCGCTGGCTGCGCCGCGAATGAGCGCAAGGTAAGCCTCGCGGGTGGCGCGGCTGCGGGCGATAAGCCGTTCGGTGACCTCAAGAACGCGGGGATGCATGTTTAGAACTCCAGGCTAACGGATGTGGCGACCTGAGTGTCTATGCTGATCAAACGCCCGCAGCGCATGGGATGGCAGGGAGTCGTTTGGATCATCGGACCAGTTGATTCAGGTCACTCGTTGTAGATTGAACAAAATATTGCCACTAAAAAGGCTTGTTTTCTATTTTTATGCGAATAATCTTGTAATTCTTACAACAAATCGACGACAGGCACTTTCCAATGACTCTTCGTATCGCAATCAATGGTTTTGGCCGTATCGGCCGTAATGTCCTGCGCGCACTGTATACCCAAGGCTACCGCCAGGATTTGCAGATCGTCGCCATCAATGATCTGGGCGACAGTTCGATCAATGCCCACCTGCTCAAATACGACACCGTACATGGCACTTTCGAAGCAGAGGTCGCCCACGATCAGGAAAGCCTGACCGTCAATGGTGACCGGATTGCCGTCAGTGCCATTCGTAACCCGGCCGACCTGCCCTGGGCCGCGCACAAAATCGACGTGGTGTTCGAATGCACCGGCCTGTTCACCGATCGTGACAAGGCTGCCGCCCATATTACCGCTGGCGCGCGCAAGGTGATTATCTCGGCACCGGCCAAGGGCGCGGACGCCACCGTGGTCTACGGCGTCAACCATGACATTTTGCGTCAATCCCACCAGATCATCTCCAACGCCTCGTGCACCACCAACTGCCTGGCGCCCGTGGCCCAAGTGCTGCACCGCGAGCTGGGTATCGAAAGCGGCTTGATGACCACGATCCACGCCTACACCAACGACCAGAACCTGACCGACGTCTACCACACCGACCCGTACCGCGCGCGCTCGGCGACCCAGAACATGATCCCGAGCAAGACCGGCGCCGCCGAAGCGGTAGGCCTGGTACTGCCGGAACTGGCAGGCAAGCTGACCGGCATGGCCGTGCGGGTGCCGGTGATCAACGTGTCGCTGGTGGACCTCACCGTGCAACTGAAGAAAGACGCCACGGCGGACGAAGTCAACGCACTGCTCAAGGAAGCCAGCCAGCACTCGAAGATCCTCGGCTACAACACCCTGCCGCTGGTTTCCAGTGACTTCAACCACAACCCGCTGTCGTCGATCTTCGATGCCAATCACACCAAGGCCAGTGGCAAACTGCTGAAAGTGCTGGCCTGGTATGACAACGAGTGGGGTTTCTCCAACCGTATGCTGGATAACTGCCTGGCGCTGTGCAACGCCGAGTAATCCAATGGGAGTGGGCTTGTGTGGGAGCGGGCTTGCTCGCGAATACAGACGCCTCGGTTCATCTGAATACCGAGGTGATGCATTCGCGAGCAAGCCCGCTCCCACATTTGTCCTGTGCAAAACAGCTCAAAGTGCCACTTGCCATTTGAGTTGATGATAAGCATTATCATTAACTGCAAATCGGTCTGGTATCACTGTGAGCCAATCTCGCTTCAACCACGTCTTTCTCACCCAACGGGTGATTTTGCTTCGCACCTTGCAGCGGATGGTGAACAACCACAGCACCGCCGAGGACCTGTTGCAGGAAACCTACCTGCGCGTCACCCGGGCCCTCAGTGAGCGGCCGATCGATCACCTTGAACCGTTCGTCTATCAAACCGCGCGCAACCTCGCGCTGGATCATCTGCGCGCGCGTCGCATCCAGGCCCGCACGTTGCAGGAAGATGTTCCACTGGACGTCCTGCAAAGCGTTGCCGCCCCCATCAGCACACCCGAAGACGCCACCCAGGCCGAGCAAATGCTTGAGGCCCTGAGTGTCAGCCTCGGCCAGTTGAGCGCCCGCCAACAGCAGATTTTCATTCTCAGCCGCCTGCACGGTTGCAGTTACCAGGAGATCGCCGATCAGCTGTCTGTGTCCTTGAGTACCGTGCAAAAGGAACTGAAATTGATCATGGCCATCTGTGTAGGTGTGGCCGAACGGCTGGATCGGCCTTAAGCTTCACCCGGCAGAAACGTCGACCCAAGCTGTAGGAAAGTTGAATAGAACGTGGCGAAGACCCGAGGAACACCGTGACGGACCCGAATAAACTGCGCCCCCATGAGCTCGCTCATGAGGTGTTGCAAGACACGGCTATGGACCAAGCCCTCGACTGGCTGATCGTCTTGCAGTGCCCGCAGCCCGGACAGCAAGCCGAATTCGAAGCCTGGTTGGCCAGCGACCCCGCCCACGTCCACGCCTTCGGCAAGGCCCAGGCCGCCTGGGGCGGCGCGCCCGTACACAGCGCCGCCGTCGCACTGGCCGCGCCGCGCAAACCCAGCGCCTGGCACCGGATCAAACCGCATTGGAAACCACTGGCCACCGCCGCCGTGTTGTTGATCGGCCTGTTCAGCTTCAGCAACCTGCCAGTACGCCTGCAAGCCGATCACCTCACCGTGGTCGGTGAACGCCAGCGCCTGCAATTGGACGACGGCTCCAAGGTGTTGCTCAACACCAACTCGGCGTTTTCCAGCAGCATCAAGGACCACCAGCGCATCGCACGCCTGTACCAGGGCGAGGCGTTCTTCGACATCGTGCCCAGCCATGGCGCGCCCCTGGAGATCGATGCCGGCCCCGTCCGCGCCAGCGTGCGCGATACTGCCTTCGCCGTGCGCTACCTCAATGGCGAAGCACAGGTGCAAGTGCAGCGCGGCGATGTGGACCTGAGCAATACCTTCGACGATGCCCGCGTGCGCCTGACGGCCGGTGAGAGTATCCGCATCGGGCCCAAGGGTTTCGGCCAACCCGCCAAACTGGACGCCAACAAAGATTTGGCCTGGGTGCAGGGTCGGCTGATCTTCGAAAACTGCCCGATGAGCGAGGTGCTCGCCGAATTGCGCCGCTATTACCCGGGCTGGATCGTCAACACCAACGACCAACTCGCCAGCGTCGCGGTCACCGGCAATTACCGCCTCGACCAGCCCTTGGACGTCGTGCGTTCACTGGCTCACATCACCTCGGCCAAGCTGTCGGAATACCCGGCGCTGGTGATCTTGAACTAAATGAGAATTATTTTTACTCGATAGCCGACGGTGGTACGTCTCGTCTTAGCCAATGCAACTGATTCCTATTTGTCTCGGTTCGCAACTATAAGATTCGTACCCCGGAGCGCTCTCGATGTCCTCTTGTTTCAACCGCCGGTCCTCTTCGCCCGTCCTGTCCTTGCTGACTGCAGCCATCCTGCTGGCGGGTGCGCCCGTGATGACGGCCACCGCCGCCGAACCTGCCGCACGCAGCCACGGCAACTACAACTTCAGCATCGAACAGCAACCGCTGGTCTCTGCGCTGAACGCCTTTACCGCCGTGACCGGCTGGCAGGTCGGCCTGCCGGCGGAACTCGGCCAGGGTGTGTCGTCCCCTGGCGCACGCGGGCCGCTGTCGCCGGAAAAGGCCCTGGACCGGCTGTTGGTGGGGACCAACCTGAGCTACCGCAAACTGGGCAATAACAACATCGTGCTGGAAAGACGCGCGTCGGGCGGCACCCTCAACCTGCAGCAGGTGACTATCAGCGCCACCCGCAACGAGCAGAACATCAGCAGCGTACCGAGCACCGTGACCGTGCAGGAGCGCGAGGAACTGGACCGCCAGAACGTGAATACCATCCGTGAACTGGTGCGCTATGAACCCAACGTCTCGGTCGGCGGTGCCGGTGGCCGCTCGAGCAATTCGGGCTACAACATTCGCGGCATCGACGGCGACCGCATCCTCACCCAGGTCGATGGCGTGGAAGTGCCGGACAACTTCTTCAACGGCCCCTACGCCAAGACCCGTCGCAACTACGTCGACCCGGAAATCGTCAAGCGCGTGGAGATCCTGCGCGGCCCGGCTTCGGCCCTGTACGGCAGCAGCGCCATCGGCGGCGCCGTCAGCTACTTCACCCTCGACCCCGAGGACATCATCAAGCCCGGCCAGGACTTCGGTGCCCGCCTGAAAACCGGATACAGCTCCGCCGACGACAGCTGGCTGACCTCCGGCACCGTCGCTGGGCGCGTGCAGGACCTCGACGGCTTGCTGCACCTGAGCCAGCGCAACGGCCATGAAATGGAATCCTACGATGGCAACAACGCCACGGGCCTGGCGCGCACCGGTGCCAACCCCGAGGATGCGCGCACGACCAACGTGCTGGCCAAGCTGGGCTGGAACTATGGCGATGACAATCGCTTGGGCCTGACCTACGAGAAGTACAAGGACGATCGCGACGTCAATCTTAAGAATGCCGTGGGTGGTCCGTTCACCGGCGGGCGCGGCTTCAACTTCTACCGTGCGCGGTCGGGCAACGACACCATCACCCGCGAGCGTTTTGGTATCGAAAACCGCTTCGCCCTGGACTCGCCAATTGCCGATCAGATCAAGACCAGCCTCAATTACCAGATCGCCAAGACCGACCAGTCCACCGCCGAAATCTACCAGCCGTCGCGGCGTGTCTTGCGCACGCGCGAAACCCTTTACGAAGAAAAACAATGGGTCTTCGATGCCCAGTTGGATAAGGCCTTCAGCATCGGTGACACCGACCACCAAGTCACTTATGGCACCACCCTCAAGCAGCAGAAAGTCACCGGCTCGCGCGAAGGCTCCGCCACTTGCCTGGCTGTCGGCGGCGGTTGCACGGCCATCGGCGCACCCAGCCCGACGGCCAGCGACAGCGTGAAGAAGGCCAGCGATTTCCCGGACCCGACCATCAACACTTACTCGCTGTTCGCGCAGGACCAGATCACCTGGGACAAATGGACCTTCCTGCCCGCCGTTCGCTACGACTACACCCAACTCAAGCCCAAGTTGACTGAAGAGTTCCTCAACACCGTTGATCCGACACGGATCTACGCCCACAGCGACAAGGAAAAGACCTGGCACCGCGTCACGCCAAAATTCGGCCTGACCTATGCGCTGACCGACCAATACACTTGGTTTGGCCAATACGCTGAAGGCTTCCGCACGCCTTCCGCCAAAGCCTTGTACGGCCGCTTTGAAAACCTGCAGCAGGGCTACACCGTCGAGCCCAACCCGGATCTCAAGCCGGAAAGCAGCAAAGGCGTGGAGACCGGGATTCGCGGCCACTTCGAGTCTGGTTCGTTTGATATCGCCGTGTTCTACAACAAATACCGCGACTTCATCGACGAGGACGCCTCCGTCGCCGGCGGTACCGCACAGCAATTCGAAGCCAACAACATCAAGCACGCCACCATCAAGGGGATCGAAGCCAGGGGGCGCCTGAACCTCGACGCGTTCGGCGCCCCGCAAGGCCTGTACACCCAGGGTTTGGTTGGCTACACCTACGGCCGCAACGACGACAATGGCGAACCGCTCAACAGCGTCAACCCGCTCAAGGGCGTATTCGGCCTGGGCTACGACCAGGACCACTACGGTGGCCTGCTGAGCTGGACCCTGGTGAAGAAGCAGAATCGCGTCGACAGCACCACGTTCCACGCGCCTGATGGCAGCACCACTGCCCCCTTCAAGACCCCAGGCTTCGGCGTCCTCGACCTGACCGCCTTCTACAAGATCACCAACGACGTGACCGTCAATGGCGGCCTCTACAACCTCACCGACAAGAAGTACTGGAACTGGGATGACGTGCGCAGCTACGACGGCGTCGGGGAAGCCGGTGTGACCTCCCCGGCCAACCTTGACCGCCTGACCCAACCCGGTCGCAACTTTGCGATCAACGTGATCTGGGACATTTGACGACGCCCACTCACCTCGTCGAATTTCATCGACGAGGTGAGGATTTTTTACTGTGCCGCGTCTTCTTGTTCGTCTAGTTGATAACAGCTCTCTTTCGGGCACCAAGGCGCTTCCCTTCTCAAGGACTTTTTCATGACCGCTTCCCCTACCGCAGAACGTGCAAGCCTGCGCTCCCAGCGCCTGAACCAGATTACCAACGAGCCACACACCAAGCTCGACGCCCTGGTCAAGGCCCACGCCCCGTTTGAAACCCAGGCCAATTTCGCCCGTTTCGTGGTGGCGCAGTACCTGTTCCAGTCGGAACTGGTAGCGCTTTACAACGATGCTGAACTGATCAAGATCGTGCCGGACCTGGCCGAGCGCTGCCGCGCTGAAGCCGCCAGGCTGGACCTGGGCGATCTGGACACTGAAGTGCCTGCGCCGGTCGCCGGTGCCGTGAAGAACCCAAGCAAGGCCGAAGCCCTGGGCTGGCTGTTCGTGTCCGAAGGCTCCAAGCTGGGCGCCGCATTCCTGATCAAGCGTGCCGTGGGCCTGGGCCTGAGCGAAACCTTCGGTGCCCGTCACCTGGGTGAGCCGGCCGGTGGTCGTGCCGAGGGCTGGAAAAGCTTCACCCGCACCCTGGATGCGCTGGAATTCAGCCCCGAAGAAGAAGCCGCAGTGGAAAAAGGCGCCATCGACGCGTTCGTGCGCTTCACCGTATTGCTGGAACAGGCGTACGCTACGGCCCCTGAACTGGCCTGACCCTTGGTTGGAATGCGATGAACATGTGGGAGCGGGCTTGCTCGCTCCCACACTCAGATCTCATTTCATATTGATTTTCTGTGATATCCCTGCACATGACCGGCAAAACCCAATCCACCTCGAAAATCGCCCGGATCCTCTTCGGCCTGCTGGCCTACGTCAGCCTGGGCATCGGGTTGGTGGCGATTGTCGTGCCGGGGTTGCCCACCACCGAATTCATCCTCCTCGCCGCCTGGGCCGCCACCAAAAGCTCGCCGCGCCTCAGCGCCTGGCTGGAAAACCATCGGCTGTTCGGGCCGATCCTGTTCAATTGGCGCAACGGCAAAATCATCGCGCGCCGGGCCAAGGTCAGCGCCACCGTGAGCATGCTGCTGTGCGCCTTTCTCATGCTGGTGATGCTCGATCACGGCTGGCCGATCTACCTGGCAATTGCCGGTATGAGCCTGGGCAACCTGTGGATCTGGTCACGCCCGGAGCGGCTCGCACAGCCCATATAGCGCTGCGTGTAGGCTTTTTCCTACCGCTCATCGACTGTTTCTCATGAATTGATTTGTGACGCCGATGTTTCAGACAGAGCGCTGAATGGACTTGGCCTGCACTGCGTGCCATCCAACACGTCCATTCGCGAGTGAACCTATGTTCGACACCCTCTCCATCCGCTTGAAATTCGTGCTGTTGTCCGGCCTTTGCCTGCTGGGGGTGATTGCGCTGGTCGTCAGCATCAATATCTACAACACCAACCAGAACGATCGCCTGGTGAGCGACGCCAGCTCGCGCATGCTCACCGCCAGCGTGGAGCAACTGCTCCAGGCCAAGGCTGCCGAGCAAGCAGTGCAGTTGCAGAAAACCTTTGGCGACAGCCTGGTGGCCGTGACCGCCCTGGCCGACCAGATCAAGGACCTGCGCAAGCTCGCGGCACAACGCGGGCTGGAACCCGGCGCACTGCGCGAAGCACTCAACCAGAGCCTGAAAACGGCCTTCGAACGCAACAACAAGGTGCTGGGTATCTGGCTCTCATTCGAGCCCAATGGCCTGGATGGCAAGGACAGCGAATTCATCGATGACAAGGCCCGCGTCTCCAACGAGAAGGGCCGTTTCTCCAGCTACTGGAGCCGTGCCGGTGGCGAAGGCCTGAACACCATCATGGTCGAGGACGACCTGACCAAGACCACCCTCAACCTCAGCGGCACGCCCTACAACATCTGGTACACCTGCCCACGCGACACCCGCAACACTTGCCTGCTGGACCCGTACGAAGACACCGTAGCCGGTAAACCCGTACTGATGACCACCATCTCGCTGCCGCTGATCGTGGACGGTAACGTCATTGGCGTGGTGGGTGTCGACATCGCTCTCAACGCCTTGCAAGCCAGCACCGACGCCGCACAGAGAGATCTGTTCAATGGCGCAGCGCACCTGGAGATTCTTTCCAGCACCGGGCTGATTGCCGCCTACAGCGGTGAACCGGCCAAGGTCGGCAAGAACCTGATCGACACCCTCGGTGCCGAAGGCAAGGAAATCGTGCAGCGGCTGGCGAGCGACAACCGCATGATCCGCGAACAGGACGGCACCATTCGCGCGGTGTACCCGGTCAAGCCGATTGCCGACGCCAAATCCTGGGGCGTGGTGATCAAGCTGCCCAAAGCCGTGATGCTCGCCGACAACGTCAAACTGCACGCGGTACTCGACGATGCGCAGGCAGCCGGCACCCTCAAGACGCTGCTGGTGGCCGCTGCCGCCGGCCTGCTCGGCTTGCTGCTGATCTGGCTCACCGCCACCGGCGTCACCCGGCCGATCAACAGCGTGGCCGCCATGCTCAAGGACATCGCCAGCGGTGACGGCGACCTCACCCAGCGCTTGGCGTACGCGAAGAAGGACGAGCTGGGCGAACTGGTGAACTGGTTCAACCGCTTCCTCGACAAGTTGCAACCGACCATCGCGCAGATCAAGCAAAGCATCACCGAAGCCCGTGGCACCGCTGACCAGTCCTCCGCCATCGCGCGCCAGACCAGCGAAGGCATGCAGGTGCAATTCCGCGAGATCGACCAAGTGGCCACCGCGTCCAATGAAATGAGCGCCACCGCCCACGACGTGGCCAACAGCGCCTCGAATGCCGCCAGCGCGGCACGCGGCGCCGATCAGTCGGCGCGTGAAGGTATGTCGATCATTGAGCAGAGCACCCGCGATATCACCTCCCTGGCCGAAGAAGTCAGCAAGGCCGTGGGCGAAGTCGAAGCCCTGGCGGTCAACAGCGAGCAGATTGGCTCAGTGCTGGAGGTGATTCGCAGCATCGCCGAGCAGACCAACCTGTTGGCACTCAACGCCGCCATCGAAGCGGCGCGCGCCGGGGAAAGCGGCCGTGGGTTTGCGGTAGTGGCCGACGAAGTGCGCAACTTGGCCAAACGCACCCAGGACTCCGTGGAAGAGATCCGCGTGGTGATCGAACGCATCCAGAGTGGCACCCGTGGCGTGGTTGCCACCATGCATTCGAGCCAGAACCAGGCCCAGAGCAATGCCGGGCAGATCCATCAGGCAGTGCAAGCCCTGGGCAAGATCAGCGATGCCGTCACCGTGATCAGCGACATGAACCTGCAGATCGCCAGCGCCGCCGAACAACAGAGCGCCGTGGCCGAAGAGGTCAACCGCAATGTCTCGGCGATCCGCACCGTGACCGAAACCCTCACCGGCCAAGCCACCGAGTCGGCGGCCATCAGCAGTCAACTCAATGCCCTGGCCAGCCAGCAGATGAAGCTGATGGATCAGTTCAGGGTCTGACTCGGTTGCAAAACCACTGAGATCCATGTGCGAGCCGGGCTTGCCTGCGATGCAGGCAAGCCGGTGTACCTAAAAGTACCGAGTCGATGCTATCGCAGGCAAGCCAGCTCCCACGGAGAGCAGGCTGGCGCTGGTCTAGAGACCGGTCCAGGCGCTGACAAACTGCGTCAGGTCTTCTTTAGCGGCGGTACGCGGCGGGTTCTGCGGCGTTCCCAGGTAAAGGAAGCCAATCACTTCCTCATCCGCCGCCAGCCCCAGGCCTTTGGCAACGTGGGCCGAGTAGGACAATTCGCCAGTGCGCCACACCGCACCAATCCCTTGGGCATACGCCGCCAGCAGGATGCCGTGGGCCGCGCACGCCGCAGCCAGCAGTTGCTCGGACTTGGGCACCTTGAAGTGTTCTTGCAGGCGGGCAATCACCACCACCACCAGCGGCGCGCGCAACGGGCCATTCTGGGCCTTGTCGATGGCGGCTTGCGGTGCGTCGGCGTCCTGCAGGCGTGCGGCCTCGGCCAGCAGCGTGCCCATCTGCTCGCGAGCAGCCCCTTCAACCGTCAGGAAACGCCAAGGGCGCAACTGGCCGTGGTCGGGCGCGCGCATGGCAGCGGCGAACAGCACGTCGCGCTGCTCCTGGGTCGGTGCCGGTTCCAGCAGGCGCGGCACGGAAACACGGTTGAGCAAAGCGTCGAGAGCCTGCATTGGCCACCTCCAGAAAAAAATGTGCGGTCATTCTAGCGGGAATGAATCGGGATGCCATCAAACGATAATTGCTCTTATTCATTGAGCCCCGCCCTGTTAGACTTTGCGACCCTATTTTCTGCCGTGGTCCAGGAAACTCGATGTTCCGTTCGCTACTTCGCCTGTCCGCAGCGCTACTGGCCTTGAGCCTGGCAGCCTGCGATGACGCGCCAAGGTTTACCAAGGCTGAGCCGGGTGAATCACGGGCGGGCGGCGCTGCGACGGTAAACAAGCGCGACCAGAACGCGTTTTCCCTGCCCTCGGCGAACCTGTCGCCCACCCGGCGCCTGGACTTCAGCGTCGGCAACAGTTTCTTTCGCAGCCCGTGGGTGATTGCGCCGTCCACCACCACTGCGCGCGATGGCCTGGGCCCGCTGTTCAACACCAACGCTTGTCAGAACTGCCATATCAAGGACGGCCGCGGGCACCCGCCGCTGCCCGACGCCACCAATGCGGTGTCAATGCTGGTGCGCCTGTCGATTCCGGATGCACCGGCGTATGCCAAGGCCATCGAGCAGATTGGGGTAGTACCCGAGCCCGTCTACGGCGGGCAACTGCAAGACATGGCGGTGCCCGGCGTCGTACCCGAAGGCAAGGTGCGGGTCGACTACACGCCGGTCAACGTCACGTTCAAGGACGGCACCGTGGTCGAGTTGCGAAAGCCAGACCTGCAGATCACTCAATTGGGCTACGGCCCGATGCACCCGCAGACCCGTTTCTCGGCTCGCATCGCCCCGCCGATGATCGGCCTGGGCCTGCTCGAAGCCATCAGCGACGCCGATATCCTGCGCAACACCGACCCGAAGACCGCCGACAAAGAAGCCATCGTCGGCCGCGCCAACTGGGTCTGGGACGACGCCCAGCAGAAAACCGTGCTGGGGCGTTTTGGCTGGAAAGCCGGGCAACCCAACCTCAATCAACAAAATGTTCACGCGTTCTCTGGCGATATGGGCCTCACCACCACCCTGAGACCGTTCGATGACTGCACCGACGCCCAGGTGGCCTGCAAACAGGCCCCCAACGGCAACGGCGCCGATGGCGAGCAGGAAGTCAGCGACAATATCCTGCGCCTGGTGCTGTTCTACACGCGTAACCTGGCCGTGCCGGTACGCCGTGACGTCAACACGCCGCAGGTGCTGGCCGGGAAAAACCTGTTCTATCAAGCGGGCTGCCAGGGTTGCCACACGCCGGCGTTCACCACGTCCGCCAACGCCGCCGAACCGGAACTGGCCAACCAGGTCATCCGCCCCTACAGCGACCTGCTATTGCACGACATGGGCGACGGCCTGGCCGACAACCGCACCGAATTCAAGGCCGGTGGCCGCGACTGGCGCACGCCGCCGTTGTGGGGCATCGGCCTGACGCAAACCGTGAGTGGCCACACCCAGTTCCTGCATGACGGCCGCGCCCGCAACCTGCTCGAAGCCGTGCTATGGCACGGCGGTGAAGCACACGCGGCGCGCCAGCATGTGTTGTCCTTCAATGCCGAGCAGCGCGCTCAGTTGCTGGCGTTCCTGAATTCTTTATAAGCTTTGCCCCAATTACAGAAGGGAGCTCGACATGTTCCGTCCCAAGTTGTTGTTCACCAGCCTTGCCGCCCTCGCCCTCGGTGCCTGCTCGCCCCAGGACCCGCAAGCGGTGACCTCGGCGGCCATCGCCAAGCAAGTGATCCTGCCAACCTACAGCCGTTGGGTCGAAGCTGACCGCCAGTTGGCCGTCAGCGCCCTGGCCTACTGCCAGGGCAAGGAAAGCCTGGACACCGCGCGTGCCGACTTCCTCCACGCACAAAAGGCCTGGGCCGAGTTGCAACCGCTGCTGATCGGGCCGCTGGCCGAGGGCAACCGCGCCTGGCAGGTACAGTTCTGGCCGGACAAGAAGAACCTGGTAGGACGTCAGGTCGAGCAACTGGTTAGCGCCCAGCCGCAGATCGACGGCGCCGCCCTGGCCAAGTCCAGCGTGGTGGTGCAAGGCCTGTCGGCCTACGAATACATCCTCTATGACGCCAAGACCGACCTCGCCGACGACGCCCAGAAGGCCCGTTACTGCCCACTGTTGGTGGCCATCGGTGACCGGCAGAAGGCCCTGGCCGAAGAGATCCTGGCCAGTTGGAACAGCACCGACGGAATGCTCGCGCAGATGACCAAGTTTCCAAACCAGCGCTACGCCGATTCCCACGAAGCCATCGCCGACCTGCTGCGCGTCCAGGTGACCGCACTGGACACCCTGAAGAAAAAACTCGGCACGCCGATGGGCCGCCAGACCAAGGGCATTCCACAACCGTTCCAGGCCGATGCGTGGCGCAGCCAGTCGTCCCTGCAAAGCCTCGAGGCCAGCCTCGCAGCGGCCCAGACCGTGTGGGTCGGCGTCGACAACAAAGGCCTGCGTGGCCTGCTGCCGTCCGAGCAGAAGCCGTTGGCCGACAAGATCGACGCGGCCTATGCCGCGTCGCTGAAACTGTTCGCCAGCAACCAGCGCACCCTCAATGAACTGCTGGCCGATGACGCCGGTCGCCAGCAGCTCAACGATATCTACGACAGCCTCAACGTCGTCCACCGCCTGCACGAAGGCGAACTGGCCAAGGCGCTGGGCATCCAATTGGGCTTCAATGCCAACGACGGTGACTGATGATGCTCAGGCGACAGGCTTTGGCGGTTGGTAGCGTGCTGCTCAGCGCCCTCACATTGGGTGGCTGGACGCTGTTCAAAGGCAAAGACAAGGGGCCGCTGTTGCTGTCGGCGCGGGATGACGCGGACGGCAAGCACTACGCCGTGGGCTTTCGCCTGGATGGCAAGCAGGTGTTTGCCACCCAGGTCGGCCAGCGCTGCCACGACATCATCAACCACCCGACACTGCCGATCGCACTGTTTGTCGCCCGTCGCCCGGGCACCGAGAGTTACCTGATCGACCTGCGTGATGGCGCGCTGCTGCAAACCATCACCTCCAATGCCAATCGTCACTTCTATGGCCACGCGGTCATTCACAAGAGCGGCGACTGGCTGTACGCCACCGAAAACGACACGTCCGACCCCGGCCGTGGCCTGCTCGGCGTGTACAGGTTCGAAGGCGAGCGGCTGGTGCACAGCGGCGAAATCTCCACCCACGGTATCGGCCCGCACCAAGTGTCGTGGATGCCCGATGGCGAAACCCTGGTGGTGGCCAACGGCGGCATTCGCACCGAAGCCGAAAGCCGCGTGGAGATGAACCTCAACGCCATGGAACCGAGCCTGGTGCTGATGCACCGCGACGGCAGCCTGATCAGCAAGGAAACCCTCGGCCAGCAAATGAACAGCGTGCGCCACATGGGGATTGCCAATGATGGCACCATCCTCACCGGGCAGCAGTTCATGGGGCCGTCCCAAGAGCGTTCCGAATTGCTGGCGATCAAGCGGCCGGGACAACCGTTCGTGGCCTTCCCGGTGGCCGATGAGCAGTTGCAGGCCATGGGGCACTACACCGCCAGCGTTGCAGTGCACAGTGAACTGCGCCTGGTGGCGCTCACCGCACCGCGGGGCAACCGCTTCTTTATCTGGGACATGGACAGCGGTGCGCTGCGCCTGGATGGGCCGCTGCCGGACTGTGCGGGTGTGGGTGCCGTAGAGGATGGCTTTGTCGTGACGTCGGGCCAGGGTCGTTGCCGTTTCTACGATTGCCGCCAGAAACAACTGGTAGCAAAACCGTTGGAATTGCCCGCGGGGCTCTGGGACAACCATCTCCATCTGATCTGACGTGATGCCTTGTAGGCGTGCGGCTTGCAGGGCGCCTACAGGTCCGTTGCCTGCCAGGAATACCGTCTGGAATCCCCACTACACTCGGAGTAATGTTCCGGGCTTGTCTGTCTTCGTCTGCCCCAGTTTTTCCAAGGAATCGGAATATGCTGCGCCGTCGCATGCTGATCATGTTGGGTGTCGTCCTGCTCATTGTCCTGCTGCTGGGAGGCTATAAAGCCTTTTCCATCTATCAGCAGATTCAGGTGTTCTCTACACCCAAACCGCCGGTCAGCGTGGCCGTCGCGACGGCGGCTGAGCAGCCCTGGCAACTGCGCTTGCCTTCTGTGGGTACGCTCAAAGCGTTGCAAGGGGTCAACCTGAGCCTGGAGGTGGCCGGCACAGTCAAGGACGTGCAGTTCGAATCCGGGCAGAAGGTCAGGGCCGGGCAGCCCCTGGTGCAACTCGACAGCGCGGTGGAGAGCGCCCTGCTGGAAACCGCACAGGCCGATCTGGGCCTGGCCCAACTGGATTACGGTCGCGGCAGCCAACTGGTGGGTAGCCAGGCCATCTCCAAAGGCGAGTTCGACCGCCTCTCTGCGCAACTGCAAAAGAACAAGGCCACGGTCAATCAGCTCAAGGCCTCGCTGGCGAAAAAACACATCGTCGCGCCGTTCAGCGGCACCATCGGCATCCGCCAGGTGGACGTGGGTGACTACCTGGCCAGCGGCACAGTCATCGCCACCTTGCAGGACATCAGCAGCCTCTATGTCGACTTCTACATTCCCGAGCACGCGGTGCCGAAGGTCGCCCTCGGGCAGGCGGTACAGGTAGAAGTCTCGGCTTACCCTGGCGAGCAATTTCCCGGCAGCGTCAGCGCAATCAACCCCAAGGTCGAGAACAGCACACGTAATGTGCTGGTGCGCGCCACCCTGGCCAACCCGAATGGCAAGCTGTTGCCCGGCATGTTCACGAGCCTGGATGTGCTGCTGCCCAATCCCGCTCCGCAGATCGTGGTGCCCGAAGGTGCGATTACCTACACCCTCTACGGCAACTCGGTGTACGCCGTGGCCGAGAAAAAAACCGACGGCGGTGAAGTGGAAAAGGATGCCAGTGGCAAACCCGTGCTGATCGCCGAACGACGATTCGTCGAGACGGGTGAGCGACGCGGTGGCCTGGTGCTGGTGACCAAAGGCTTGAACGCCGGCGAGCAGGTGGTCAGCGCCGGCCAGTTGAAACTGGACAACGGCACGCCCATTGCCATCAGCCCGGACAAAAACCTGCCGGCAGGGCACTGAGCCATGAAGTTCACAGACGTGTTCATCCGCCGTCCGGTGCTGGCCATGGTGGTCAGCCTGCTGATCGTGCTGCTGGGCTTCCAGGCCTACAGCAAGCTACCGCTGCGCCAATACCCGAGCATGGAAAACGCCCTGATCACGGTGACCACCGCCTACCCCGGTGCGAATGCCGAGACCATCCAGGGCTATATCACCCAGCCCCTGCAGCAAAGCCTGGCCAGCGCCGAAGGCATCGACTACATGACCTCGGTGAGCCGCCAGAACTTCTCGGTGATCTCGATCTACGCGCGCATTGGCGCCAACAGCGACCGGCTGTTTACCGAGCTGCTGGCCAAGGCCAACGAGGTGAAGAACAAACTGCCGCAAGACGCCGAGGACCCGGTGCTGAGCAAAGAGGCTGCCGACGCCTCGGCGCTGATGTACATCAGCTTTTCCAGCGAGCAACTGAGCAACCCGCAGATCACCGACTATCTGTCTCGGGTGATCCAACCCAAGCTCGCCACCCTGCCCGGCATGGCCGAAGCGGAAATCCTCGGCAACCAGGTATTCGCCATGCGTATCTGGCTCGACCCGGTGAAACTCGCGGGGTTCGGCCTCAGCGCCAGCGACATCACCGACGCCGTGCGCCGCTACAACTTCCTTTCCGCCGCTGGCGAGGTCAAGGGCGAGTTCGTGGTCACCAGCATCAACGCCAACACCGACCTCAAGTCCGCAGAGGCCTTTGGCGCGATCACCGTCAAAACCGATGGCGACAGCCGCGTGCTGCTGCAAGACGTGGCGCGGGTCGAAATGGGCGCGGAGAACTACAACGCCATCAGCTCGTTTGGTGGGACGCCGTCGGTGTACATCGGCATCAAGGCCACCCCCAGTGCCAACCCACTGGATGTGATCAAGGAAGTGCGCAAGATCATGCCGGAACTGGAGTCCCAGCTGCCGCCCAACCTCAAGGCAGAAATTGCCTACGACGCCACGCTGTTTATCCAGGCGTCGATCAACGAGGTGGTCAAGACCCTGTTTGAAGCGGTGCTGATCGTGATCGTGGTGGTCTTCCTGTTCCTCGGCGCCCTGCGTTCGGTGGTGATTCCGGTGATCACCATCCCGCTGTCGATGATCGGCGTGCTGTTTTTCATGCAGTTGATGGGCTATTCGATCAATCTGCTGACCCTGCTGGCGATGGTCCTGGCCATCGGCCTGGTGGTGGACGATGCCATCGTGGTGGTGGAAAACATCCACCGGCATATCGAGGAAGGCAAGACGCCCCTGGATGCGGCGCTGGAAGGCGCGCGGGAGATTGCCTTGCCGGTGGTGTCGATGACCGTCACCCTGGCGGCGGTGTATGCCCCGATTGGTTTTCTCGAAGGGCTCACCGGTGCCTTGTTCAAGGAGTTCGCCCTGACCCTGGCCGGGGCGGTGATCATTTCCGGCATCGTCGCCCTGACGCTGTCGCCGATGATGTGCGCGGTGTTGTTACGCCACGATGAAAACCCTTCAGGCCTGTCACACCGCCTCGACCGGATGTTCGACAGCCTCAAGCGCCGCTACCAGCGCATGCTCCACGGCACCCTGAACACGCGGCCCGTGGTGATCGTGTTTGCACTGATCGTGCTGTGCCTGATCCCGCTGTTCCTCAAGTTCACCCAGACGCAGCTGGCGCCTGACGAAGACCAGGGCATCATCTTCATGATTGCCAGCGCACCGCAGCCCACTAACCTGGAGTACCTCAACACCTACACCGACGAGTTCATCCAGATCTTCAAAGCGTTTCCGGAGTACTACTCGTCGTTCCAGATCAACGGCTTCAACGGCGTGCAATCGGGCATCGGCGGTTTCCTGCTCAAGCCGTGGAACGAACGCGACCGCACCCAGATGCAAATCCTGCCCGAGGTGCAAAAGCGCCTGGAGCAGATTCCCGGCCTGCAGGTGTTCGGCTTCAACCTGCCCTCCTTGCCAGGCACGGGTGAAGGGTTGCCGTTCGGCTTTGTGATCAATACAGCCAACGATTATGAGTCGTTGCTCGAGGTGGCCAATCGCGTGAAAAAACGCGCGATGGAGTCGGGCAAGTTTGCCTTCGTCGATATCGACCTGGCGTTCGACAAGCCCGAAGTGGTGGTGGACATCGACCGCGCCAAGGCGGCGCAGATGGGCGTGTCGATGCAGGACCTCGGCGGCACCCTGGCAACCTTGCTGGCGGAGGCAGAAATCAACCGGTTCACCCTGGACGGGCGCAGCTACAAGGTGATTGCCCAGGTCGAGCGTGCCTACCGCGATAACCCAGAGTGGCTGAACAACTATTACGTGAAAAACGCCAAGGCGGAGTTGTTGCCACTCTCGACCCTGATAACCGTGACAGACCGCGCCCGCCCTCGGCAGTTGAACCAGTTCCAGCAACTCAACTCGGCGCTGATCTCGGGGTTTCCCATTGTCAGCATGGGCGAGGCCATCGACACCGTGCGCCAGATCGCCCTTGAAGAAACCCCGCCTGGCTATGCGTTCGACTACAGCGGCGCGTCCCGGCAATTCATCCAGGAAGGCACGGCGCTGTGGGTAACGTTTGGCCTGGCCCTGGCGATTATCTTCCTGGTGCTGGCGGCGCAGTTCGAGAGCTTCCGTGACCCACTGGTGATCCTGGTGACGGTGCCGTTGTCGATCTGTGGGGCGCTGATTCCGCTGTTCCTGAGTTGGTCGAGCATGAACATCTACACGCAGGTTGGTTTGGTGACGCTGATCGGCTTGATCAGCAAGCACGGGATCCTGATCGTGGAGTTCGCCAACCAGCTGCGCAAGGACAAGGGCCTGACGCCCCGCCAGGCGGTGGAAGAAGCTGCGGCGATTCGCCTGCGTCCGGTGCTGATGACGACCGCAGCGATGGTGTTCGGCATGGTGCCGCTGATTTTCGCAACGGGCGCGGGCGCGGTCAGCCGGTTCGATATCGGTATGGTGATTGCAACAGGGATGTCGATTGGAACCTTGTTCACCCTGTTTGTATTGCCCTGTGTTTATACGTTGCTGGCCAAGCCTGACAAACACATTCCGCTGTAGGCGCGAGGTCGTTAACGAAAACGCCGCGTATGCCGGTGGATTCATGTTCGCGAGCAACAACCCGGCGCGCCCTCGCGTGCATGCGTAAAACGCCATGTCCGGGCGCAAAAAAAGGGCCTCGCACTGCGAGGCCCTTTCATTTGGGTTTGAATCGTTTCAACTCTGCGGCCTCATGCCTTGAGACATGCCAAACATGAACAGCAACAGCTCATGATCAGGCTTGGCCGCCACACTCGCCTTGGCAACACGCGGCAACAGGCATTGCCCGCCACCCTGCGTTGCACTGAGGACCTGTGTGCGAGGCTGTTCCCAGGCCGCCAGCGCCAAGGCTGCAACGCCTAACGCCCCGACCAGGAACAAACCTCGTGCTATTTCTAGCTTCATCTGGTTAAACCCTTGATAGCGCTGCCAAACGCCGTCTCGTAAAAGTAGCTGAGTTTCTTCCAGTCGGTATCGTTCCACGACGAATGGCGGCGCAATTGCAGCATGTCATGGGACGCGGCCCGATAAGCGGTCAAGCGCTGACGGCATTTCTCGAAATCCAGCAACGCCACTTCCACGTTGGCCGCATCACCCTCACCCGTCACCCGCACGAAAATGTGCTTGATGTACAGGCAGCCGTGCTGCCAGCGGCCCTTGTGCATCCGCGCCAAGGTCGAGGCCAGCTCCTTGAGCAGACGCTCGTGCACCCCCTCGCCGTACTGCTCGCGGCCACCGGCGGCGTACCAGTTTTCGATTTCATCGAAACCATCAAGGGCGGCAGTGACCAACAGTGCCTTCCACTGATGCTCGGGGTCGCGGCGCGCCTCGCAAAACACCATTTCCGGAACACGCACATCCAACAGGCGCAGGCCCTTGATGGCATCGCGTTCGCGCAGCACAGTGGGACGACCGAAGGGGTGCAACCAACTGCGGTAGATATGCCCGGTCTGGCGCTTGCTGTAGAGCAAGCGGCCATTGGGCCCCATTATCCGTTGCACGCCACTTTCACCACCACGCCGACGGTTGGGCTCCTCGACCCACTCGCCCTGCTGGCGCCAGAAATAATCAAATCGCTCTTCGGGAGCTACGTGACTACCTGCTACGCACTCAACTGCCATCCTGTTACCTCTTGCGCAATACATACACTCGCCACATGGCGTAGAGCGGTATGAAGTCCAGGGACTCCTGAACACGAAAACCGGCTTCCTCGAATTCTGCTTCAACAGTAGCAGCCGGTAACACAAACCGGTTTTGGTAACCTTCCTGCTCACCTCTTTTACGACGTTTGACTTCGGCGCGCTTGCGTTTCCAGGCCTTGAAATTGCCATCTACCCACAGCGAAATGATCACGCTGTCGCGGGTAACACGCTGAAACTCCCGCAATATCGCCAGCCTGTGCGCCGGATCACCAATGTGGTGCATGAGGCGCATGCAAAAGATGCTGTCGACCGAGTTATCTGGCAAATCGATATCGAAGGCAGACGTTTGCAAGGGCCGTACCCGTTTCACCACGTCCGCCGGTTGCGCGATCGTCGCGACCTTCAACATCGACGCCGAATTGTCGGCACCGATAATCACGCGGTTAGGCTTTTCCGCCAGCAGCGGCCAGAAACGACCGGCACCGCATGGCAAGTCCAACACCAGCCCCGGCTCACCCGCCATGGCCAGCGCGCCGCGCGCCAATTGCTCGTCGCGTTTGTGGGACAGCCGGCGAGCCAGATTGTCCTGATGCTTGAGCAAATAATTTTGCGCGTGCTCGTCGTCGTACTTTTCGGAAAACTCAAGTTTGATCGGGGTAGACATCACTGATCTCCAGTTACTGATGCCTACAACCTTAAGCAGTGAACTGTGAGCAACTGGTCAACCAGGTGTGAAAAAGTTGTCCTGTCCAATCCCATACATTTCAAGACTTTACAGACACAGTTGATATCACGGGGCCATCTTCGCCGAATAACGGCGATCTCTGGCAGGATAGCGGCAGGGGTTGGCGTCAGGCGTTGACCTGACTCAATTGCACATGAAAGCGGCAGCCATTGGGCTCCATGGTACTGAGGCTCACGCTCCAGCCCTGGTTCTCGCAGATACGCTGCACCAGCGACAATCCCAGGCCCAGGCCTTCACCGCGCTTCTCGTTGCCGCGCACGAAAGGCTCGAACATCGCTTCGCGCTTGTCTTCAGGAATGCCTACGCCGGAGTCTTCCACCACGAAACCGCTGGGTTCCAAGGTGAGGCGGATAAACCCGTGTTCGGTGTAGTGCAAAGCATTGCGCAACAGGTTGCCCATTACCGCGTGCAGGAAGGTGGTGTTGTAGCGCGTGTCCAACGGGTTACCCGGTTGGTAGATCAGCTCCAGGCCTTTACGCTCGATTTGCTCACGCCAGATGCCGATTAAATCGTCGGCCACCTGCGGCAGCGTCACCTGGGGCGACATAGAAGCGTTGTCGTGTTCGGCACGGGCAAGCATCAGGAAGGTCTGCACCAGTTCGCGCATCTCTTCGCACGCCCGGGCGATACGCTGCACCTGGTTACGCCCGCGCTGGTCGATGGCAGGGTTTTCCAGCAACAGCTCGCAGGAGCTGGCCAGCACCATCAACGGCGTGCGCAATTCGTGGCTGACATCGCTGGTAAACATCTGCTCACGGGACAATGCCTGACGCAGGCGTCCCAGCGTGGCATCGAAGGCCACGGCCAACTCGCCCACTTCGTCCGCCGCGTAGTCCGGCGCCAAGGGCGGTGCCAGGCCCAGCAACTGGTCACGGTGACGTACCTGGCGGGCCAGGCGCACCACCGGCGCCATCACCTTGCGCGCCAGCACCCAGCCGAGGAACACCGCCAGCGCCAGGCTGAGTACGAAGCCCACCAGCACGACCGCAAACAGTACGCGCTCGCGCTCTTCGAAATCGCTCTGATCCTGCAGCAACACGTAGCGCCGGCCATCGATCACTTCGACCATGGCGTGGTACGACAACGCCTCGCGGAACACTTCATGAAAGCCGGGCTCAAGGTGGCGCAGGTCCTTGGGCAATTCGAAGTCGCCTGGCCCGCCGCTGAAATAAAACAGCTGGTCCGGCTCAGGCCGATGCCGCCAGTCCTCCATCGTGTCCATCAACAGCAGGCGCTGCAAATCACCACCCAGCCCGGCCGAGATCAACTTCTCTTCCACCAGGTGCACGGTGGCAACGATGCCCATGGCGAAGGCGCCCGCCACCAACGCACTCATCAAGGCAAAGGCGATGATGATCCGTTGAGCAAGGCTTTGCTTAAACTCCATCTCGACCCTCGGCCAAGCGATAACCGACGCCGTGCACCGTTTGCAGCAGGGGTTTGGCGAACGGTTTATCGATCACTTGGCGCAATTGGTGAACATGGCTGCGCAAGCTATCGCTGTCCGGGCAGTCGTCGCCCCACAGGGCTTCTTCAAGAATTTCGCGGCGCAGCACGTGCGGACTCTTCTGCATCAGCACCGCCAGCAGCTTAAGGCCGACCGGGTTGAGCTTGAGCAGGCGCCCTTCGCGGGTCACTTCCAGGGTGTCGAGGTCGTAGCTCAGGTCACCCACCTGCAGGGCACGGCGACCGCCACCCTGGGCACGGCGCAGCACGGCTTCGATGCGCGCGGCCAGCTCCGACAGGGCAAACGGTTTGAGCAGGTAATCATCCGCGCCGGACTTGAAGCCCTGCAGCCGGTCGTCCAACTGGTCACGGGCGGTGAGCATGATCACCGGCGTGTCACGGCGTGCGTCTTCGCGCAGGCGCTTGCACAGGGTGTAGCCATCGATGCCAGGCAGCATGATGTCGAGCACGATCAGGTCGTAGTGCTCGGTGGCCGCCAAGTGCAGGCCTGACAAACCGTCCTGCGCACAATCTACGGTATAGCCCTTCAAACCCAGGTAATCCGCCAGGTTGGCCAGAATATCGCGGTTGTCTTCAACCAATAAAATTCGCATGGGCAGTGTCTCCGTACGCGGTAACAGCCGTGTTGGCTCGCGCAGCTTAAGGCCAAGTGTGGCTTACGACTAGGGCAGTGGCGCGACTCTATAGGTTTTTTCAACCCATTCATTGGCTTCACGCGTTTTTCACTATCGCTTCACTCAGCGCCCACACAAAGGTTGTCAGGATAATGCCCCGTTATGCCTGGCAAAACCTGGGCATAAAAAAGCCCCGCCTGCATCACTGCAGGCGGGGCTTTTTCAGTACAGGGGTAAGGCTGGCTTACATCATGCCGCCCATGCCACCCATGCCGCCCATGTCTGGCATACCGCCGCCAGCCGAGCCTTCAGCCTTCGGCTTGTCAGCAATCGCCACTTCGGTGGTCAGCAACAGACCAGCGATAGAAGCGGCTGCTTGCAACGCCGAACGGGTCACTTTGGTTGGGTCCAGGATACCCATCTCAACCATGTCACCGTATTCGGAAGTGGCAGCGTTGTAACCGTAGTTACCTTTGCCGTTCTTCACTTCGTTGACCACAACACTTGGCTCGTCGCCGCTGTTGGAAGCGATCTGGCGCAGTGGGGATTCAACGGCGCGACGCAGAACAGCGATACCGACGTTCTGGTCAGCATTGTCGCCTTTGAGGTCAACCAAGGCTTCCAGGGCACGGATCAGTGCAACGCCACCGCCAGGTACCACGCCTTCTTCGACGGCTGCGCGGGTTGCGTGCAGGGCGTCTTCAACGCGGGCTTTCTTCTCTTTCATTTCAACTTCGGAACCAGCGCCAACCTTGATAACGGCTACGCCGCCGGACAGCTTGGCCAGGCGCTCTTGCAGTTTTTCACGGTCGTAGTCCGAGGAAGTCTCGGCAACCTGGGCGCGGATCTGGTTGATGCGCGACTGGATGTCGCCGTCAACGCCAGCACCGTCAACGATGATGGTGTTTTCCTTGGAGATGGTCACGCGCTTGGCGCTGCCCAGGTTTTCCAGGGTGGCGCTTTCCAGGCTCAGGCCGATCTCTTCGGAGATGACGGTACCGCCGGTCAATACGGCGATGTCCTGCAGCATGGCCTTGCGACGGTCGCCGAAGCCTGGAGCCTTGACGGCTGCGACTTTAACGATGCCACGCATGTTGTTCACAACCAAGGTCGCCAGGGCTTCGCCTTCAACGTCTTCGGAAACGATCAGCAGTGGGCGGCCGGCTTTGGCAACGGCTTCCAGGACTGGCAGCATTTCGCGGATGTTCGAGATCTTTTTGTCGACCAGCAGGATCAGCGGGCTTTCCAGCTCGGCAACCATGGTTTCTGGCTTGTTGACGAAGTACGGGGACAGGTAGCCGCGGTCGAACTGCATGCCTTCTACAACCGACAGTTCGTTTTCCAGGCCAGTGCCTTCTTCAACGGTGATCACGCCTTCTTTACCGACTTTTTCCATGGCTTCGGCAATGATGTCGCCGATGGAGCTGTCGGAGTTGGCGGAGATGGTGCCTACCTGAGCGATAGCCTTGGTGTCAGCGCATGGCTTGGACAGGTTTTTCAGCTCGGCAACAACGGCGATGGTCGCCTTGTCGATGCCGCGCTTGAGGTCCATCGGGTTCATGCCGGCAGCGACGGCTTTCAGGCCTTCGTTGACGATCGACTGAGCCAGGACGGTAGCCGTGGTGGTGCCGTCGCCTGCGTCATCGTTGGCACGGGAGGCAACGTCTTTGACCAGCTGCGCGCCCATGTTCTCGAAACGGTCTTCCAATTCGATTTCTTTGGCGACGGAAACGCCGTCCTTGGTGATGGTCGGAGCGCCGAAGCTCTTCTCGATGATCACGTTACGGCCTTTCGGGCCCAGGGTCGCTTTTACTGCGTCAGCCAGGATGTTGACACCGGTGAGCATTTTCTTGCGGGCGGAATCGCCGAATTTAACTTCTTTAGCAGCCATGATCGATATTCCTTAAATACTTTGTAGTAACGGGAAAATGAGCGGGGAAATCAGTCTTCCAGAACAGCGAGAATCTCGTTCTCAGCCATAACCAGCAGGTCTTCGCCGTCGACTTTCACAGTGTTGCTGCCGGAGTAAGGGCCGAATACAACCTTGTCACCGACTTTAACGGCCAGCGCACGCACATCACCGTTTTCCAGGGTCTTGCCTGGGCCTGCAGCGACGATCACACCGTGGTTGGCTTTTTCAGCAGCCGAACCTGGCAGAACGATACCGCCAGCGGTTTTCTTTTCTTCTTCGCTGCGACGGATTACGACGCGGTCGTGCAGAGGACGAAGCTTGCTCATTGTCGATCTCTCCTAATTGTGTTTTTCATCGGCCGGTGTCTGTACCGGCGGGTTGTATTCCGGCTGTGCCGGTCGCGCCTCGCCAAGCAAGACGCGGAAGTCTGTCTGGTGTCGCCACCAGAAACCTTGCGGTGACCGTTACATAAGGGCGCATAAGCTTATTACAAGGGGTCGGGGATGAATTTTTTTGCGTCCGTCGACCCATAAATGCAACACGGCACCCGAAGGTGCCGTGCCAGTGAAGCGGTTACTTGCTGTCGCGGTGTTCGAACTCACCCTCGATCACATCACCTTCGCGCCCCAACGGTTGGCGCGGAGCCGGGCCGCCACGGGGTTGCAGGTCGTCGGCGAACGCTCGCTGGCGGATCGCAGCCTCTTCGGCACGCTGGCGCATCTTGCCGGCGAGCAGCTTGCGGGTGACGGGCAGCAACATGACCAGGCCGACCACGTCGCTGATGAAGCCTGGCAGGATCAACAGGCCACCGGCCAAGGCCATCATCAGGCCTTCAAGCATGGTCTGGGCGGGCAGTTCGCCACGGTTCAGGCTTTCACGGGCACGCAGCGCCGTGGCCAGGCCGGCGACACGCAGCACCAGGACGCCGAGCATCGAGCCGAGAATAATCAGCAGCAGGGCTGGGAAAAACCCGATCGCACCGCTGACTTGAACGAATACGAACAGCTCCAACACCGGGAATAGCAGAAAGAGCAACAAAAAAGGGCGCATCAAATGGTTCCTCAACGCAAGAATGCCTTGCCAGTCCACCTTAGATGACGTCGCCATTTCGTGAATTCAAGCGTCAACGGCCTCTTTTTTCGGCCAGACCTCGGCGTGAGCCAATAAAACCAGGGCTTCGCGGACTTGTGTCGGCGTGTTGCAAGACTCTGCAAACGGCAACCAGTGCAGCGACTGTCCAATTCGCAGGTGCATGCCTTCACTGTCGATACCGGCCAGCTGCGCGGGCTCGGTGGCAGGTAGGCCGGCCAGTTCGACGTAGTGGGCAATGGCCTTGGTGTGATCGCTGTTCATGTGCTCGACCATGCTGCGTTCAGCCTTGCCGGCGAACGGGTTGGCCAGGGTCAATTGGTCCACCCAGTGAATCGCGCCGAAGCCACCGATGTAGCGATGACGCACCGGCTTGAGTACCCAGAAATCGAAGTCGTGGGCCTTGTGGTAGTTGGCCGAATCGGGGAAGTAGCGGTAATAACGCTCAGCCGCTGCCTCGATGGTATCGCCCTCTTGCAGTTTCTCGGCTTCGGCCAGGTACGTCAGGCGCCCAACGGCCTGCACGTCATCGGCCTCACGCTCACCCACGAGCAACGAGCACTTGGGGTCCTTTTGCAGGTTATGGGTATGTTGGGCAATACGGCTGATCAGGATCAGCGGGCGGCCCTGCTCGTCGAGGCAATACGGCACGACCGAACCGAAAGGGAAGCCAGGCATGGCTTTGGACAGTGTGGACAGCGCCCCACGGTATTCCTTGAGCAACAGCTCTCGGGCGTTCTTGGCAACCTGTGCGCTCAACGTTTGACTCCTCGGGTATTCAGCCCCCCATGGCCTATGGGAATGGCTCTCAACGCAAGGTAATCATTATCGGCAAAGGTTGCCAAGCAGGTTTTGCCTGGCGGTGTTACCAGGCCACTCCGAAGCCTGCGGTGTAGCGGGTCTTGCTCAGGCTGCTGTCGGAGTCGCCGCTGATAATGTCGCGCTCGGCCTTGAGGTTGAGCGAGGCCCATTCGGTGACTTTGTAGCGCAGGCCCATTTCCGCATCCAGGGAGTACGCCGACGGCCCACCGAGGGGCCTGCCCACTTCGCCATTGGTGAAGAACTCAACGGTCTTGCCCACCAGGTAGCGGTTGTAATTCCACTTCATGGCCAGGGAATAGAAGTTGTCCTTGCCACCATCGGAATATTGGTAGTCGGTGCGGTTAAGCAGCGACCCCAGGGAGAACGCACCCAACTCATCGTCCCAGAACTGATAACCCGGGCCGGTACCGACGGTGCGCTGGCGGGACAGGTCTTCAACCTTGTCGCGCTTGTAGGTCAAGCGCCCCTGCCAGAACCAATGCTCGGTCAGGAAGCGGTCAAGGTCGTATTCCAGGGCCCAGTTGTCGGTGGTAGTGACATCGTCCTGGAATTCACGGTTGTACTCACCCTGGCCGGTATGGCGCCATTGGCCATGACGGGCCGTGGTCTTGAAGTCGATATCGTAGTCGTTGGTGTCTTTGTCCGCGCGCTTGTAGTCCAGCGCCATGTCCACATTGCCCTTCCAAACCAGGTCTTCGATCACAAGCTTGGGCTTGAGCATTTGCTGGATGCTGGCCAACTCGACGGTCTTGGGGGCTTCGCCATTGGCCAGCACCACCTTGCCGTCCTCCGCTGGTTTCAGCGACTTGGCCTTCTCGCCGGTGTAGGCGTCCTGCTTGACCAGCAGTTCCTGGTCGCTTTCCAGGGTCTTCACCTGTTTCCAGTCGACCGGAATGGCCCCCGCATAATCGGTCTGGATCAGCAGTTTGCCACCGTCGAAGACCTTGATCTTGCCGGTGAGGCGGTCACCGTTCTTCAACCAGACGGTATCGGCCAGCAAGGGCGTGGAGGCGCTGAAGACAGCGAGGCACAGCAGGGTTCTGGACAACATAAGCGGATAAGGAGCTCAAGGTTGGCGAAAAAGGGCGATTATCGTGTTAGATAGCTAGGACTGACTCAAGTATTTATATTGAGTTCAATTCTCATCGCCATGTTTACAGACGTTTCTTACAGATTGACCGACATTCTAAACGGATCGCCCCACCGTGACCCCACCTGCCGATACCCCACAAAGTCCCGCCGAGATGCGCCGTACCGCGCTCTACCTGACCTTGGCGCAAGTGCCCGAAGGCTGCGTCGTCAGCTACGGCGAACTGGCCCACCTGGCAGGCCTCGGCCGTGCGGCACGGTGGGTGGGCCGCACGCTGAGCCAGCTTCCTGACGACACCCGGCTGCCGTGGCACCGCGTGTTGGGTGCCGGTGGTCGGATAAGTCTGCCAGTGGGCAGTGCCTCGGGTGACGAACAACGCGCGCGTTTGCGCGATGAAGGCGTCACGGTCCGCAACAATCGCGTGGATATTCAGCGTCATGGCTGGCGCCCGGTAGAGCACAGCGGTTAGAGTGCGCGCTTTGTTTCCGCAAACCTGAGGCAGACTCCAGCCCATGCCCCGTAAAACCTGGCGCGCCGCGCTCGCCGCCTATGCCAGCCCCTCGACGTTAGTGCTGTTGTTGCTCGGCTTTGCCGCCGGCTTGCCTTACATGTTGGTGTTCTCGACGCTTTCAGTGTGGTTGCGTGAGGCCGGTGTGGCTCGCGAGACCATCGGCTATGCGAGTCTGATCGGTCTGGCGTATGCCTTTAAATGGGTCTGGTCGCCGCTACTCGACCAATGGCGCCTGCCACTGCTCGGCAAACTCGGGCGCCGCCGTTCCTGGCTGGTGCTGGCCCAGTCGCTGGTGATCCTCGGATTGATCGGCATGGGCTTTTGCGACCCGCAGAAACACTTGTCCTGGCTGATCGCCATCGCCGTCATCGTCGCCTTCGCATCCGCCACCCAGGACATCGCCGTCGACGCCTACCGCCTGGAAATCGCCGACGACAGCCGCCAGGCCGCGCTGGCCGCCAGCTATATGTCCGGTTACCGCATCGCCGCCCTGCTGGCCACTGCGGGCGCACTGTTTTTTGCCGAAGGGTTCGGCTCCACCGGCTTCAACTATAAGCACTCGGCCTGGACCGGCACCTATGTGCTGTTCGGCGTGCTGATGATTCCTGCACTGCTGACCACGCTGTTCATGCGCGAACCCAATGTGCCATTGCGCACCCAGTTGCAAGCTGGGCGCTACAGCTTCGTGCATCAGTTGGTCTCTGTATTTGTGCTGATCGTGTTGCTGGTGTCGGTACCGGCGATGTTCACCCAACTGTTCAACACCGATTTTGCCAGCGTGCTCTTCCACGGGGTCAGCCTGTGGCAGCTGCTGATGGAAGACCGCGCCTTCCTGCGCGCCATCCTCTATATCATCCTGACCGCCCTGTGCCTCTCGGCCATGGGGCGCCGCGGCCTGGCCCCGGTGCTGACGCCGGTCAACGACTTCATCCTGCGCTACCGCTGGCAGGCGTTGCTGTTGTTGGGGCTGATCGCCACGTATCGCATGTCCGACACCGTCATGGGCGTGATGGCGAACGTGTTCTACATAGACCAGGGCTTCACCAAGGACCAGATCGCCGGGGTCAGCAAGATCTTCGGCCTGATCATGACGCTGTTGGGCGCCGGCATGGGCGGCTTGCTGATCGTGCGCTTCGGTATCCTGCCGATCCTGTTCATCGGCGGCGTGGCATCGGCGGGCACCAACCTGCTGTTCGTGATGCTCGCGGACATGGGCCCCGACCTGCAGATGCTGATCTTTACCATCTCCCTGGACAACTTCAGCTCCGGCCTCGCGACCTCGGCGTTCGTCGCCTACCTGTCGAGCCTGACCAACCTGAAGTTTTCCGCCACCCAATATGCCCTGCTCAGTTCGATCATGCTGCTGTTGCCGCGCCTGATCGGTGGGTACTCGGGGGTAATGGTGGAGAAGTTCGGGTACCACAACTTCTTCCTGATCACCTGCATGCTGGGCGTACCCACGTTGCTGCTGATTGCCTTGCACTGGTATCAGGAAAATCGGCGTATCCGGTTGAACCCGCCCGCTGAAGGCTGACACGCCCGGTCAATATGGGCGCTGGCTAGCCTGCGGTAGCATCACCGCGGTGTAACCGATACACCGCGGCGCTGGCCTCGCAGGCAAGCCAGCCCCTACAAAAACACACTACGACCTCGCGCCTGTACTCCGGCAGCAACCGCCCGTACAATCCAAGGTCATTTCAAGTCCAAGCAACCGACAACGGCCTACCATGCGTACCAGTCAATATTTGCTCGCCACACAGAAAGAAACGCCTTCCGACGCGGTCGTGATCAGCCACCAGCTGATGCTGCGTGCCGGCATGATCCGCAAACTGGCCTCCGGCCTGTACACCTGGCTGCCCATGGGCTTGAAGGTGATGCGCAAGGTCGAAGCCATCGTTCGTGAAGAAATGAACGCCGCCGGCTCTCTGGAAGTGTTGATGCCGAGCACTCAACCGGCTGAACTGTGGCAGGAATCCGGGCGCTGGGAAGAGTACGGCCCGGAGTTGCTGCGCTTCAAGGACCGTCATGGCCGCGATTTCTGCGCCGGCCCGACCCATGAAGAAGTCATCACCGACCTGATGCGCAACGAGCTGAGCAGCTACAAGCAACTGCCGCTGAACCTGTATCAGATCCAGACCAAGTTCCGTGACGAAATCCGCCCACGCTTCGGTTTGATGCGCGGCCGCGAATTCATCATGAAGGACGCCTATTCGTTCCACGCTGACCAGGCGTCGCTGCAGGTCACCTATGACCGCATGCACACCGCCTACTGCAACGTGTTCACGCGCCTGGGCCTGAAATTCCGCCCGGTTGAAGCGGATAACGGCTCCATCGGCGGCGCCGGTTCCCACGAATTCCACGTGCTGGCCGAGTCCGGCGAAGACGATATCGTGTTCAGCAACGGCTCCGACTACGCCGCGAACATCGAGAAAGCCGAAGCGGTGCCGCGGGAAACCTCCCGTCCTGCGCCGACTGAAGAACTGCGCCTGGTGGATACGCCAGAGACCAAGACCATCGCGGCCCTGGTGGAAAAATTCAATCTGCCGATTGAAAAGACCATCAAGACCCTGATCGTGCGCGCCGAAGAAGAAGGCAAGCTGATCGCCCTGGTGATCCGTGGCGACCACGAACTCAACGAAATCAAGGCTGCCCAGCAACCTGGCGTGGCCAGCCCGCTGGTCATGGCCACCGACGCCGAACTGCGCGACGCCATCGGCGCCGGTGCCGGTTCGCTCGGCCCGCTGAACCTGCCGCTGCCGATCATCATCGACCGCTCGGTCGAGCTGATGAGCGACTTCGGTATCGGTGCCAACATCGACGACAAGCACTACTTCGGCGTGAACTGGGAGCGTGACTTGCCCGTTCCGACCGTGGCCGACCTGCGTAACGTGGTCGCCGGTGACCCAAGCCCGGATGGCAAGGGCACCCTGGAAATCAAGCGCGGCATCGAAGTCGGGCACATCTTCCAGCTGGGCAACAAGTACAGCAAGGCGATGAAGTGCGAAGTGCTGGGCGAGAACGGCAAGCCGATCACCCTGGAAATGGGTTGCTACGGCATTGGCGTGTCCCGCGTGGTCGCGGCTGCCATCGAGCAGAACAACGACGAGAAGGGCATCATCTGGAGTGACGCCCTGGCGCCGTTCCAGATCGCCCTGGTACCGCTGCGTTATGAAACCGAGCAAGTGCGCGAAGCCACCGACAAGCTGTATGCCGAATTGACGGCGGCTGGTTTCGAAGTGCTGCTCGATGACCGGGACAAGAAAACCAGCCCGGGCATCAAGTTCGCCGACATGGAACTGATTGGCATCCCACACCGGATCGTGGTCAGTGACCGCGGCCTGGCCGATGGCAATCTGGAATACAAGAGCCGGACCGAAGCCGAAGCCCAACCGTTGCCGGTGGCTGACGTGCTGTCTTTCCTTCAGGCGCGTATTCGTCGCTGAAAACCAGATCAAGAGAAGTCATGTTCAAGCGAAACACCAGAGCCCTGGGGGGCGCCGCCTTGTGCGGCGCCCTGCTGGTCAGCGGCTGCGCCAACCAGATGTCGCAACGCAGTGAGCACGAGGAGCGGGTCGAGCGTAAGTTGCTCGACCACAGCCTGCAGATCGATGTCGGCGACCCTAAAGTGCTGGAGCTGCCGCAACGCCGGGTTCGCATTCACGAGCAGAAGACCTTCGAGGTCACCGAGTTCGAAGTCACCCGCCGCTACGATCGCTACACCCCCTATCAACCCTGGCGCAAACTCTACGAGATGCCATTGGGGGCGGTCGCCTTGGTGGCGGGCGCGGGCGCCAACGTGGCGAATATCTTCGCCCTCGGCAACCTGCCGACCAGCATGACCCACGACTGGCTGACCTACGGCGTGGACGGTCTCAACCCGTTCATGAACGTGCAATCCCACGGCCGTGCGCAACAGAACCTGGCGGGTATCGATGAAGTCCAGCGCGACAAGCGTGTGGAGTATTCGAGCCTGCCCTGGAGCGAACGCCCGGTGCAGGTCACTGCGGGCAAGCAAGTCCATGAGCTGACCACCGACCGCAACGGCGTCCTGCGCCTGAACCTGTTGGACAGCCCATTTGCCGAGCAGGACCTGAACCGCGTCACGACCTTGAAAATCAGCGTGGCAGATGGCCAGGACGACGTCCATTCGGACTCGACCCTGGCGATCAGCAACACCCTGCGCGGCAAATTGCTGGAAGCCCACGGCCTGATCTACGACGACTTGGAAGACGACGAAGTGAGCCAGTGGGTGCACCGCGTCAAGCGCCTGTCGGAGCTGGGGCTGGAGGAAGAAGCCAGCGAACTGGAACAAAGCCTGATCGAACTGACCCGCAATGACCCCGAGTTGCAGCAGGAATTCCTGCAGGCGCTGACCAAGGATGCAGGGCGACTGGTGGCGGACCCCGGGGCTCGTTGACTCCTCAAGACCATCGAAAATCTAAAGGTGGGAGCGGGCTTGCCCGCCCCCACCTTTAACACCCGGTTTCTACCAGGAAAACTCAAGCTGTTCATTGCCGTTGCTCAAATCCAGCAACCGCACCCCAATCCCCAGCAACCGCACCGGCTTCCCGCCGCGATTGAAGGCCTGCGTCAGCAGCTGTTGATAACTCTCCAGATCCCGCCCTGCCCCCGCCTGCTCAAGCGTCGTCTGGGTAAAATCATGAAACTTTACTTTAACGAACGGCTTGCCCGCACGGTAACTGCTGTCGATGCGCGCCATGCGCCCCGCCAGGGTGTCCATTAGCTCGGGGAGTTTTGCCAGGCAGCTTGTGAGATCCGGCAGGTCCACGTCGTAGGTATTTTCCACACTGATCGATTGCCGGCGACTGTCGTTCTGCACCGCACGATCATCGATCCCACGCGCCAGGCTCCACAGCCGCTCACCAAAACTGCCAAATTCGCGCACCAGCGCCAGCTTGTTCCATTCGCGTAACTGCAAGCAATCTTCGATTCCCAGGCGCGCTAGCTTGTCCGCCGTGACCTTGCCCACGCCGTGCAACTTGCTCACACGTAGCTGCGAGACAAAGTCTTCAACCTGGTCCGGCGTGATCACGAACAACCCATTGGGTTTCTTCCAGTCGCTGGCAATCTTCGCCAGGAACTTGTTTGGCGCCACACCGGCAGACACGGTGATATGCAATTGGTTGGACACGCGACGGCGAATGTCTTGGGCAATACGCGTGGCGCTGCCGCCAAAATGCGGGCTGTCGGATACGTCCAGATAAGCTTCATCCAGCGACAACGGTTCGATCAGATCGGTGTAGTCGCGAAAGATCGTCTGAATTTCCTTCGACGCTTCCTTATAGGCATCCATACGCGGCTTGACGATCGTCAGGTCCGGGCACAGCTTCAAGGCGTGGCGCGAGGACATAGCCGATCGCACACCATAGGCCCGCGCCTCGTAGTTGCAGGTGGCAATCACCCCGCGCCGGTCCGCCGAGCCGCCCACTGCCAGCGGCTTTTGCGCCAGGCTCGGGTCATCGCGCATCTCGATGGCGGCGTAGAAGCAATCACAGTCGACGTGGATGATTTTGCGCTGCGTCATATAAACGGGGTGTGTACCTACGGGTGGCCAGTATCGCATTCACACCTGTATATAGCACCAGTAGTTTGAATCTTCCGCTTGAGCGGTAGGAAAAATCCAGGATGAATTTATTTTCTCAATCGAATCCAGCATGCCAATAGAGCTGAAAGCCTCGGCCAGACTGGGCTCGCGGGGTATCAAGGGGCCTTCATGGAACGCTAAGCGATTGAACCACAAGCGCTTTTCTTCAATTCACAGGTTGACACACCGGCGTTCCTCTGTAGAATGCCGACACACAGACGCGGGATGGAGCAGTCTGGTAGCTCGTCGGGCTCATAACCCGAAGGTCGTCGGTTCAAATCCGGCTCCCGCAACCAAACATCAAGAAAGGCCACTCGAAAGAGTGGCCTTTTTTGTTTGTGGCGAACGCACTCTCCCGCGCCGAACGGCGACGCACGTCGTGATCAAGTTCGCACGCCCCTTCTGGATGGCTTCGCAGTCCAGCGCAGGGCAAGCCCGCTCACCATAAAAGCGTTTTCAATCGCGAACTTAGGTTGCCTGGGCGGCTAATTCACACTTATTTGACCCATCGGCCCATTAACGGTTGACACCTCGCCGCTGGGCTGTAGAATGCCGCCCACAGACGCGGGATGGAGCAGTCTGGTAGCTCGTCGGGCTCATAACCCGAAGGTCGTCGGTTCAAATCCGGCTCCCGCAACCAAACATCAAAAAAGGCTACTCGAAAGAGTGGCCTTTTTTGTATCCGGTCAAAAAGTTCTTCTGAAACAATGGCATGGCATCTTTCATGAAACCGTAGACGGTTTGTAGAGTCCATCTCATTGCGAGCTATGCTCAATGCTCAAGCGCTACCCTCTACGACCAATGGCCGCTGTCGCCGTGCCCGGTGATACGCGTTAATATTTGTAATTATTTTGTCCATAGGGATTGGTAACTTGGCTGGATACCTCCATCCTGTCGCGCACAATCCACGAGGTGATTGATGCGCGCCAACTCGTCTGAACCACAAGACACTGTCACAGCAGAACAACCGATCACTCCCACTCGCTTGCGTTGGCTGGATCTGGTGAGCAAGTATCGGCAACCCATCGGGCTGGCCGTCACGCTCCTGCTGTTTGCCATCGCCCTGATCGCCTGTCGCCACCTGCTGCTGGAACTCGACCTCTACGCCCTCCACGACTCGATCCTGGAAGTGCCCAGGCCTGCCCTGCTCGGCGCGTTTGCGGCGGCTGTCGCCGGTTTCGTCATTCTGTTGGGCTACGAATTTTCCGGCGCGCGCTACGCGGGGGTAAAACTGCCCGCCAAGACATTGGCCCTGGGCGGCTTTACCGCATTTGCCATCGGCAATGCGATTGGCTTGTCGATGTTGTCGGGCGGTTCGGTGCGTTACCGTCTATATGCACGCCATGGCATCGGGGCTTCGGAAGTCGCCCACATGACCGTGTTCGCCAGCCTGGCCCTGGGCTGTGCGCTGCCACCTCTGGCCGCATTGGCGACATTAAGTAACTTGCCGGCGGCATCCACCTACCTGCATCTGTCACAAGGTTTGCTCGGCGGTATTGCTGGCGCCGTGCTGCTGTTGTCGGCGGTGTTGTGCATCGGTATTTATCGCCGCCGCCTGCCCGAACAACCCTACCCGGACAATCTGCTGGTAAAAGCCGGCCGCCGCACCCTGCGCCTGCCTGGCCGACGCTTGACCTTCCTGCAACTGATCATCACCGCGCTGGACGTCGCCGCTGCCGCCACCGTCCTTTATATGTTGCTGCCGGAAGCGCCGCCCTTCGGCCCCTTCCTGCTCGTGTACCTGCTGGCCCTGGCCGCCGGCGTGCTCAGCCATGTACCGGGCGGTGTCGGCGTATTCGAAGCGATCCTGCTGGCGGCCTTCGCGGACAAACTGGGCGCTGCGCCCTTGGCCGCGGCCCTGCTGCTGTATCGCATGATCTACGTGGTGCTGCCGCTGCTGATCGCCTGCGTGTTCCTGCTGGTCAACGAAGCGCAGCGCCTGTTCCAGACCCAGCAAAGCCTGCGGGTCGCCTCGGGGCTGGCAGCGCCAGTACTGGCCGTCCTGGTTTTTCTGTCCGGCGTGGTCCTGCTGTTCTCTGGCGCCACGCCCGAAATCGATTCACGCCTGGAAAACATCGGCTTCCTGATTCCCCACCGCCTGATTGACGCCTCGCACTTTGGCGCCAGCCTGATCGGCGTCCTCTGCCTGTTGCTGGCCCAGGGCCTGCGTCGACGCTTGTCGGCCGCCTGGATGCTGACCATGGTGCTGTTGCTGGTGGGTGCCCTGCTCTCGCTGCTCAAAGGTTTCGACTGGGAAGAAGCCAGCCTGATGACCATGACCGCCATCTTGCTGGCGATCTTCCGACGCTCGTTCTACCGTGCCAGTCGCCTCACCGAACTGCCCTTCTCGCCGCTGTACCTGGTGGCCAGTGTCTGCGTGCTGGGGGCCTCGATCTGGCTGCTGCTGTTCGCCTATCAAGATGTGCCGTACAGCCACCAGCTGTGGTGGCAGTTCACCCTGGACGCCAACGCCCCACGGGGCCTGCGCTCGTTGCTGGGCGCCGCCGTGTTGCTGGTGATCGTGTCCCTGACCTGGCTGCTGCGCACCGCGCGCCCGGTGATCCACCTGCCCACCCCTGACGAACTGGAACGCGCCAGCAAGATCCTGATGGCCTCCTCCCAGCCCGACGGTGGCTTGGCGCTCACGGGCGACAAGGCGCTGCTGTTCCACCCCAACGACGAGGCCTTCCTGATGTACGCCCGTCGTGGGCGCAGCCTGGTCGCCCTGTACGACCCGATCGGCCCCACCCAGCCACGGGCCGAAATGATCTGGCAGTTCCGCGACCTGTGCGACATCCACCATGCGCGCCCGGTGTTCTACCAGGTCCGCGCGGAGAACCTGCCGTACTACATGGACATCGGCCTCACCGCGATCAAGCTGGGCGAAGAAGCCCGCGTCGACCTGAAACGCTTTGACCTGGAAGCCAAGGGCAAAGAGATGAAGGACCTGCGCTACACCTGGAACCGTGGCTCGCGAGATGGCCTGTCCCTGGAGATCTTTGAACCGGGCACGGCGCCGATGGACGAACTCAAGGTCATCTCCGATGCGTGGCTGACCGGCAAGAACGTGCGGGAAAAAGGCTTTTCACTGGGACGCTTCAGTGATGACTACCTCAAGCACTTTCGCATTGCGATCATTCGCTTCGAAGGGCGCCCGGTGGCCTTCGCCAACCTGCTCGAGACTTACAACCACGACCTGGCCAGTCTCGACCTGATGCGCGCCCACCCGGACGCGCCCAAGCTGACCATGGAATTCATGATGGTCGGCCTGATTCAACATTATAAGAGTCACGGCTACGCCCGCTTCAGCCTCGGCATGGTGCCATTGTCGGGCCTGCAACCACGACGTGGCGCCCCGCTGACCCAACGCCTGGGCTCAATGGTGTTCCGCCGCGGCGAGCAACTGTATAACTTCCAAGGTTTGCGCCGCTTCAAAGACAAGTTCCAGCCTGACTGGGAACCCCGTTACATGGCCGTGCCCGCAGGACTTGATCCGCTGGTGGCACTGGCCGATACCGCCGCCCTGATCGCGGGCGGCTTGACTGGATTGGTGAAACGCTGATGATTCGACGCTCCTGGCGGTATGTATTGGCCTTCGTAGTGCTGCTCGCCTTGATCCTGGGTGGCGGCTATTGGTACTGGAACCGCCCTGCCCCGCAGCCGACCCTGGAGCAATTGCCCCAGGCTGACGGTTCGGTCATGACCCGCGTGACCCCGAACGGCACGCCGAAAGCCCGCGTGGCCGTGGCTGTAATGGCCGATGAAACCCTGACTGACAGCCAACTGATTGCCTTGAGCCAGGGCGGCAAGGCGCAAATTGTCCAGGTGATCCTGCCCAAGGACGACTGCACGTTGCAGGAACAGGCGCTGCAAAGCGCCCTGGGCCAGCTCAAGGGCCCGGCCACCCTGGTCAGCGGCATCGGCCCTGGCGCAAGCCTGGCATGGCGCTGGCTGGCCACACAGAACGACGACAAGGCCAACGCCATCTCCGTTGGTTTTGCCATGACCCAGGAAGGCTGCAAGGACCCGCTGCCCAAGACTTCCGCGCACGGCAACTGGCTGGTGGCCTGGAACGACAACCCTGAAGATGATGCCGCCAGTTTCGTACGCGACACACCGCGCGCCACCACCAGCATCAGCGACTACGACATTCACTACCCGCAAGTGCTGAACAACGAGTTGCGCAAGCAACTGGTGGGCTCGGACAACGGCGGCCTGGCGATTCCGGTGGTTGAAGTACCGGCAGGCCAAGCCAAGGACACCGTGACCCTGTTCCTCTCCGGCGACGGCGGCTGGCGTGACCTCGACCGTGACGTGGCCGGTGAAATGGCCAAGATCGGCTACCCAGTGGTTGGTATCGACACCCTGCGCTACTACTGGCAGCACAAGACCCCGGAGCAAAGCGCCAAGGACCTTACCGAGCTGATGCAGCACTACCGGCAGAAGTGGGGCACCAAGCGCTTCGTGCTGACCGGTTATTCGTTCGGTGCCGATGTATTGCCGGCCATCTACAACCGCCTGCCGGAAAACGAACAGCAGCGTGTGGATGCGATCATTCTGCTGGCCTTCGCACGCACCGGCAGCTTCGAGATCGAAGTGGAAGGTTGGCTGGGCAACGCGGGCAAAGAAGCCGCCACAGGCCCGGAAATGGCCAAGCTGCCGCCTGAGAAAGTGGTGTGCATCTATGGTGCAGAAGAAGTCGACGAGAGCGGCTGCACGGACAAGACAGCCGTAGGCGAGGCGTTGAAGCTGCCAGGTGGGCATCACTTCGACGAGAACTACCCAGCGCTGGCCAAGCGGTTGGTGGACATCATCGTCAAGCACCAGGCCAAGGACAAGGCCGAGTAACTTCAGGCTGTACGCAGGACCCAATGCAAGCTGGCTTTTGTGGGAGCTGGCTTGCCTGCAATAGCATCACCGTGATGTGTCAGTCACACCGCGGCGATGTTATTGCAGGCAAGCCGGCTCCCACATTGGCGTTGCGGTAAGCGTGAGCGCTAGCGCGGTTCGATATGCGCGATCATCAACTGCACGGTTTCATTGCCCCGAAACTCGTTCACATCCAGCTTGTAGGCCAATTCCACCCAACGCACAGTCGGGTTAGGCCAGACCTCACGGTCCACCCCAAAGGCAATGCCATCGAGCTTCACAGACCCGCACTCACTCTTGAGCACGACCTTCAAGTGCCGCTCGCCCACTACGCGCTGTTCCACCAACTGAAAGACGCCGTGGAACAACGGCTCGGGAAAGTGCTGCCCCCAAGGCCCGGCATGCCGCAATGCACGGGCCAGCTCCAGGTGGAACTCTTCCACCGCCAGTGTGCCGTCGGACAGCAGCCGCCCGGTGAGGTCTTCTTCGCGCAGTTGCCGACGTACTTCAGCGTCAAACGCTTCGGCAAACAGTGGGAAGTTTTCCTCAGGCAGTGTCAGGCCGGCCGCCATGGCGTGGCCGCCGTATTTGGCGATCAGGTTGGGGTGCTGACTCGCCACCACCGCCAGGGCATCACGGATATGAAACCCCTGCACAGAGCGGCCTGAGCCCTTGAGCAGGCCGTCACCGGCATCGGCGAAGGCGATGGTCGGGCGGAAATAGCGCTCTTTCATGCGCGACGCCAGAATCCCGATCACACCTTGGTGCCATTCCGGGTCGAACAGGCACAGGCCGTAAGGCATCGACTCCACAGGCAGGTCCTTGAGCTGGGCCAAGGCCTCGCGCTGCATGCCTTGCTCAATGGATTTACGGTCCTGGTTCATGCCATCCAGTTGCGCGGCCATTTCACGGGCGGCGGCAACGTCGGTGGTGAGCAGGCATTCGATCCCCAGGCTCATGTCATCCAGGCGCCCGGCAGCATTCAGCCGCGGCCCGAGGATAAAGCCCAGGTCGGTGGAGGTGATACGTGCGGCATCGCGCTTGGCCACTTCAAGGATCGCCTTGATGCCCGGCCGCGCACGACCGGCGCGGATGCGCTCCAGGCCTTGATGCACCAGGATGCGGTTGTTAGCGTCCAGGGGCACCACGTCGGCGACGCTGCCCAGGGCGACCAGGTCGAGCAACTCGCCGATGTTGGGCTGGGGCGTGTTCTCGTACCAGCCCAAGCTGCGCAGGCGCGCCCGCAGGGCCATCAGCACGTAGAAGATCACGCCGACGCCGGCCAGGGCCTTGCTCGGAAACTCACAACCGGGTTGGTTCGGGTTGACGATGGCATCCGCCGCCGGCAATTCATCGCCGGGCAAGTGGTGGTCGGTCACCAGCACTTGCAACCCCGCCGCTTTCGCCGCCGCCACGCCTTCGACGCTGGAGATGCCGTTGTCCACGGTGATCAGCAACTGCGGCTCGCGCTGCAGCGCCACTGCGACGATTTCAGGGGTCAGGCCGTAGCCGTATTCAAAGCGGTTGGGCACCAGGTAGTCGACGTGCGCCGCACCAAGCAAGCGCAGGCCCAGGGTGCCTACCGTACTGGCGGTGGCGCCATCGGCGTCGAAGTCACCCACGATAAGGATGCGCTGACGCTGCTCCAACGCCGTCACCAGCAGGTCCACCGCCGCATCGATCCCCTTGAGCTGCTGATAGGGAATCAACCGCGCCAGGCTTTTGTCCAGCTCGGCCTCGGACTGCACCCCGCGTGCGGCGTAGAGACGGGTCAACAGCGGTGGCAGTTCACCGAGAAACGGCAGGACGGCAGGCAACGGGCGAGGATCAATACGCATGGGGCGACGGGGGCTTCTCTTCTATTACAACGGTTAGACAACAAGGCTGAAAACGACACAGGCCAACTGAAGGCGCCGGCAAGCCGGTGCCTGCAGGTTCAGCCGCGCTCGCCAACCAGCCATTGCAGTTGTACTTCGTGCTGGCCGCGATCATCAGTCACGAAGATCGTACCTTCGCTGATCATTACGTCCCACTTGATGACACGCGGCATGTCCTTGGCGAGGGTTTCGAGGACTTCCTGGGGAACAGCGGCGATGTGTACGTTTTTCAGGTTATTGGCCACCGGTACCACTTTGCCTTCCCACACACGCAGGCTGCCATAAGCCAGCAAGCTGGTGCGTTCGGTGCGGCGCGAGCACCAGGTGAGGCGGTCGGCATCGGGCTGGCCGACTTCGATCCAGTGGAGGACCCGGTCATCCAGGCTTTTTTCCCACAGGGCTGGCTCGTCTACATCTGACAGGCCACGGCCAAACGCCAACTGCTCGTTGTACCAGAGGGCGTAGGCCAACAGACGCACGGTCATGCGCTCTTCGGTTTCCGAAGGATGGCGAGCGATGGTCTGCTTGACGCTCTCATACACCGAGCGGTCGAGGTCAGTGAGGTTGAGTTCGAATTTGTAGGTCGTGGACGGCTGGGCCATGAACGGACTTCTAGAGACAGGGAAAGGCGGCCAGTCTAACCGATGGCGAGGCCATTCAACGAATCCTGCGCTGCATCATCCTTATCCCGGGGTTGCTCGCGTATGTTAAAAGGCATCACACCACCGCCCTGCGCAGACAAGGATACCCATGTCGTTTAATGCCAAACCACTTGCCGGCCTGAAGGTCATCGAACTCGGCACCCTCATCGCGGGCCCGTTCGCCGCTCGTATCTGTGCGGAATTCGGCGCCGAGGTGATCAAGGTCGAATCGCCGGACGGCGGCGACCCCCTGCGCAAATGGCGCAAGCTGTACGAGGGCACTTCACTGTGGTGGTTCGTGCAGGCGCGCAACAAGCAATCGCTGACGCTGAACCTCAAGCACCCGGACGGCCTGGCCATCCTCAAGCAATTGCTGGCGGACGCCGACATCCTGATCGAGAACTTCCGCCCCGGCGTGCTGGAAAAGCTCGGCCTAAGCTGGGAAACCCTGCACGCGCTCAACCCCAAGCTGGTGATGGTGCGCCTCTCCGGTTTCGGCCAGACCGGTCCGATGAAAGACCAGCCAGGGTTCGGGGCGGTGGGTGAGTCCATGGGCGGCCTGCGTTACATCACCGGTTTCGAAGACCGCCCGCCGGTGCGCACCGGCATTTCCATTGGCGATTCGATTGCTGCGTTGTGGGCGGTGATCGGTGCGCTGATGGCGCTGCGTCATCGCGAAGTCAACGGCGGCCTGGGCCAGGTGGTGGATGTGGCACTGTATGAAGCCATCTTCGCCATGATGGAAAGCATGATCCCGGAGTTCGACGTGTTCGGCTTCATTCGCGAACGCACCGGCAACATCATGCCCGGCATCACGCCGTCCTCGATCCACACCAGCGCCGATGGCAAGCATGTGCAGATTGGCGCCAACGGCGATGCGATCTTCAAGCGTTTCATGTCGGCCATTGGCCGCGAAGACTTGGCCAATGACCCGGAACTAAGCAGCAATGACGGGCGCGACAGCCGCCGTGACGAGCTGTATGGGGTGATTGATCGCTGGGTGAATTCGTTGCCGCTGGAGCAGGTGGTCGACCTGCTGAATAAAGCCCAAGTGCCTGCCAGCCGGATCTACAGTGCCGAGGACATGCTCGGTGACCCGCAGTTTCTCGCCAGGGAAATGTTCCTCAAGGCCCAGCTTCCCGACGGCAAAGACTTCAAGATGCCGGGCATCGTGCCCAAGCTCTCGGACACGCCGGGCAGCTGCGAATGGGTGGGGCCACAGTTGGGCGAACACAACAGCGCGGTGCTGGGCGGGCTCGGTTATGACGCTGCCGCCATTGCGCGTTTGCGCGAGGAAGGCGCGATCTGATGGCTCGTCGGCTCGTTCAGCTATGCCTCAGCCTCCTGCTCGCCTGCGGCTGGCCCCTGACGGCCAACGCTGAAGACACGCTGATCTGGCTAGTGCGTGACCTGCCACCCCTGACCATTTTCGAAGGCCCACGCAAAGGCCAGGGCGCCCTGGACCAACTGCTACCGAGACTGATCGAACGCCTGCCGGAATATCGGCACCAGGTGCTGCACGTCAACCGCGCGCGGGGCACGCAAATGTTGCGTGACACCGCCTCGTTCACCTGTGATCCCTCGCTGCTGTGGACGCCGGAACGGGCCACGTACGTAGTGTTTTCTCGCCAGGCACTCGTCGTCCCCAGTAATGGCGTCACGATTCGGCGCAGCCAGCAGGATGCCATGGCGCCGTTTATCGTGGACGGGCAGTTCGACCTGCAGGCTTTTCTCGACACCCCAGGAGCGCGCGTGGGTGCCACTGCAGAACGCAGCTATGGTCCGGCTATCGATGAGCGGCTTAAACACGCCGACGCGCACAAACTGGCGCTCCATTACGGCAATGACGCACTAGGCAGCTTGCTGCAAATGCAGCGCCTGGGGAGGCTGGAGGCGGTGTTGGGTTACTGGCCGGAAATCCGCTACCACTCGCTGCAACAAGGGATCGCTGCCGATGACCTGAGTTTTTACCCGATCAAAGGCACGGCCCTCTACCAACGCACGCATATCGCCTGCTCGGATACCGCCCAGGGGCGCCGAGCGATTGCACGAATCGACCAGGTGCTGCGCGACCTCCCTCTGGAAGACGCGCAACAGACGTACGCCACATGGTTGGATCCGGTCATGCGCGAGCAGTACCTGCGCGACACCCCGCACTTTTTTCAGGACTCGCCAGAACCGTGACAAATCGCGGGCAAAAAGAAACCCCGAAGCGTGGGGAGACACTTCAGGGTTAAACGTGGCCTACAAAGACCAGTACAACAAGGCACAAACACCGGAGCACAATGTTTGCTCTTGCTGTTACGAAATCTGACCGGCCACGTTGTAGGAAGTTTCCACACTTAAACAATTCTTCATGCGACGGCGGTGCTGCGGGTCTGGGCAGCGTTGCGCAATGCGGCGATGACCGAGGGTTCCAGGCGCCCTTCGGCAATCTTGATGTCGCGCAACAGGCAATCCACCACATCCACCAGTACGCGTTTATCCATCAATTGTGCGCGATCGACTTCACGTTCGACCACGATCGCGCCGGCAGGATTCTTCACGGTTACCAGGCATTCGTCCTGCACACCAGAGGTGGTCAGCGTAACCTGATAAGGGCTCAGTGCTTCTTCGAGCAATAGGCTGATACTTTCCATCTCGATCACCACTCAATAGTTCGGGAACAATCGTTTCAACGGGAGCTGCATCTATCCTAAGTGACTGTTTGGGACGTAGGAAAGTTCGCTTTATCGTCTTTATGGGGCCGTCAGGGAGTGACTTGGACCAGCATGCGCTTGCAACATGACAACGAAAAAACGGCCGCGCATAAGTGCTTACCCAATGGGCGACGGTCTTCGGGTTTTCCGGGCGCTGAGACCGAAGGTCAATCCTGCACGCGGTGGGCGCTGATCACTTTGCCGTGCAGGCAGGAGCGCAGGTATCGCGACAGGCCTGTAGGCCGCAGTGGGCAGCATAATCGTCGTCGCTCAGAAACTATGCAGCCCCCCTCGATCGAGCCTGCCTGATACAAAAAAACGCCGCTGACCCAGGGAAGGGAAAGCGGCGTTTTTATTTGCGCAATTTGCCTTACAACGGCTTACCACGGTTGCCATGCTGGCTCACAAACGCCTGCACGGCCTTCAGGTCATTAGCCAATACGGTGCAACGCTCTTCACGCTCGAACAGGTCTGCCAGGTGCACCGGCAATTCCAGCGCCTTGCCAACGCCGGCCTTCTCCACCGCCTCCGGGAATTTCACCGGGTGGGCCGTACCGAGGATCACCATCGGGATGTCCAGGCTGCGACGGCATTCGCGCGCGGCCTTCACACCGATGGCGGTGTGCGGGTCGAGCAGCTCACCGGTCTGGGCGTAGACGTCTGCGATGGTTTCGCAGGTCTGTGCGTCGTCCACGGCCAGGGAGTCAAACAGCTTGCGGGTTTCGGTCCAGCGCTCTTCGTCAACACTGAAGCCGCCACCGCTCTTGAAGGTGTCCATCAGGCCGGCAATGGCCGCGCCGTTACGACCGTGCATGTCGAACAGCAGGCGCTCGAAGTTCGAGGAAACCATGATGTCCATGGACGGCGAAAGGGTCGCGTGCAGGGTTTCCTTGACGTACTGGTTGCCACTCATGAAGCGGTGCAGGATGTCGTTGCGGTTGGTGGCGACGATCAGTTGGTTGATCGGCAGGCCCATGTTGCGCGCCAGGTAACCGGCGAAAATGTCGCCGAAGTTGCCGGTCGGCACCGAGAACGATACCGAACGCGCCGGCCCGCCCAACTGCAGCGAGGCATGGAAGTAGTAGACGATCTGGGCCATGATCCGCGCCCAGTTGATCGAGTTCACCGCCACCAGACGCGTGCCTTTCAGGAAGCTCTGGTCAGCGAAGCTGTTCTTGACCATTTCCTGGCAGTCATCGAAATTGCCTTCGATGGCGATGTTGTGGATGTTCTCGCCAAAAATGGTGGTCATCTGGCGACGCTGCACTTCCGACACGCGCTTGTGCGGGTGCAGGATGAAGATGTCGACGTTTTCGCAGTGCTTGCAGCCTTCGATGGCAGCCGAGCCGGTATCACCGGAGGTGGCGCCAATGATCACCACGCGCTCGCCGCGCTTCTCCAGCACGTAGTCCAGCAAACGACCCAGCAGTTGCAGGGCGAAGTCCTTGAACGCCAGGGTCGGGCCGTGAAACAGCTCCAGTACCCATTCGTTGCCGTTCAGCTGACGCAGCGGCGCGATGGCGTTGTGGGAAAATACGCCGTAGGTCTCTTCCAGAATCTTTTTGAAGTCCGCATCCGGGATGCTGCCGGTGACGAACGGGCGCATCACCCGGAAAGCCAACTCGTGGTACGGCAGGCCGGCCCACGAAGCGATTTCTTCCTGGGTGAAGCGTGGCAAGTTTTCCGGCACGTACAGGCCGCCGTCGGTGGCAAGGCCTGCCAGCAGGACGTCTTCGAAATTCAGGGCCGGTGCCTGGCCGCGGGTGCTGATATAGCGCATGAAAGCAAACCTTCGGTTTGGGCTGCAAGCTGTAAGCTAAAAGCTGCAAGTTAGAGCAGATCTGCTTTTACTTGCAGCTTGCAGCTAGGCGCTTGCAGCTAAATTAATTTAGATGCTCGACACGAATCCGGACGACCGGCCCAACCACGCCCTGGAGCGCTTCGAGAGCCCGAATCGCATCGTTGATGTGCTGCTCGAGCACGCGGTGGGTCAGCAGGATCATCGGCACCTGGCCGTTCTGCTCCTCGACTTCCTTCTGCATGATCGACTCGATGTTGATCCCACGCTCAGACAGGATACTGGCGACCTGGGCCAACACGCCCGGATGATCCTGGGCCTGGATGCGCAGGTAGTAGGCGCTTTCACAGGCTTCGATCGGCAGGATCGGGTGCGCCGACAGCGAATCCGGCTGGAAGGCCAGGTGCGGTACGCGGTTTTCCGGGTCGCTGGTCATGGCGCGAACCACGTCCACCAGGTCGGCGATCACCGACGAAGCGGTCGGCTCCATGCCGGCACCGGCGCCGTAGAACAGCGTCGAACCCGCAGCGTCACCGTTGACCATCACGGCGTTCATCACGCCATTGACGTTGGCGATCAGGCGGTCGGCCGGGATCAGCGTCGGGTGCACACGCAACTCGATACCGGCCGGGGTGCTGCGCGCCACGCCCAGGTGCTTGATGCGGTAGCCCAGGGCTTCGGCGTAGTTCACGTCGGCGGTGGTCAGCTTGGTGATGCCTTCGGTGTAGGCCTTGTCGAACTGCAGCGGAATACCAAAGGCGATGGACGCCAGAATGGTCAGTTTGTGCGCTGCATCGATGCCTTCCACGTCGAAGGTCGGATCGGCTTCGGCATAACCCAGGGCCTGGGCTTCGGCCAGCACGTCTTCGAAGGTGCGGCCCTTCTCGCGCATTTCGGTGAGGATGAAGTTACCGGTGCCGTTGATGATGCCGGCCACCCAGTTGATACGGTTGGCAGACAGGCCTTCACGGATGGCCTTGATCACCGGGATACCACCGGCCACAGCAGCTTCGAACGCGACGATCACGCCCTTCTCACGCGCCTTGGCGAAGATCTCGTTGCCGTGCACAGCGATCAGCGCCTTGTTGGCAGTGACCACGTGCTTGCCGTTCTCGATGGCCTTGAGTACCAGCTCGCGGGCCACGGTGTAGCCGCCCACCAGCTCGATGACGATATCGATTTCAGGGTTGGTGGCAACGGCGAACACATCGTTGGTAATCGCAATACCGGTCGTTTGGAACTGAGGCTTTGGCGAACGCGTGGCAATTTGCGCCACTTCAATCCCACGCCCTGCACGGCGGGAAATTTCCTCAGCGTTACGCTGAAGCACGTTAAAGGTGCCGCCACCGACGGTCCCTAACCCACAGATGCCTACTTTGACCGGTTTCACTGAAGAACTCCCCATGAAACGGCCGACGCTAGGTCGGCCGTGGAAAACAGCCGCACAACTGCGGCTTTCAATTAATGGCCCGTCGACTTATCCACGGGCCATGATCGTCAAAGGTTCGACGATGCTGGTTTATTTGGCACTCAGCGCCAGTTTGGCAACTTGTGGCGCCGGCTGGTAGCCCGGAATCACTTGGCCGTCAGCCAAAACGATGGCCGGTGTACCGTTCACGCCGATCGACTGGCCCAGGGCGAACTGCTTGGAAACCGGGTTGGCGCACTTGGCGGCCTTGATTTCCTTGCCATCGACCATCTTGTCCATGGCCGCTTTCTTGTCGGCCGAGCACCATACGGCTTGCAGCTGCTCGTCACCCGGCGAGCCCAAGCCCTGGCGTGGGAACGCGACGTAGCGTACTTCCACGCCCAGTTTGTTCAGCGCCGGCACTTCGGCATGCAGCTTGTGGCAGTACGGGCAGGTGGTGTCGGTGAACACGGTGATGTGGGTCTTGGTCTCGCCAATGGCCGGGTACACCACGGTTTCAGCCACCGGGATGCCGTTGATCAGCTTGGACACGCCCAGGCGCTCGGCCTTCTCGGTCAGGTTGACCGGCTTGCCGTCCTTCAACTGGAACAGATAACCCTGGACGATGTACTGGCCGTCGGCACTGGCGTACAGCACGCGGCTGCCCTTGAGCTTGACTTCATACAGGCCGGCCATCGGGCTGGCGCTGATGCTTTCGATCGGGGTGTCGAGCTGCAGGTTCGCCAGGCTCTTGCGGATGGTCTGCTCGGCCGCATCATCGGCGATCGCAAAGGTGGAAACCAACGCAATGGCTGCGGCGGCAATAATCTGGGTCAAGCGCATGGGAACTCCTGAAGGCAGACGCAGGGACGGGAAGGAACGCTGCTTGGAAAAACGCAGCACTGGGCCGTCCCCTTTGCTAACCGGCAAAGCCTACCACAGTTGGGCCGCACGGCAGCCCGTGGGCGGGACAAATTGGCGGTTTTCAGCCTCGCGGGTGATGCTTGGCGTGCATATCCTGCAAGCGTGCGCGTGCCACATGGGTGTAGATCTGGGTGGTGGATAAGTCGCTGTGGCCGAGCAGCATTTGCACCACGCGCAAATCCGCCCCGTGGTTGAGCAAATGCGTGGCGAACGCATGGCGCAACGTGTGGGGCGACAGGGCCTTGCCGATCCCGGCGACCTTGGCTTGGTGCTTGATGCGGTGCCAGAAAGTCTGACGGGTCATCTGCTCGCCGCGCAGGCTGGGGAACAGCACATCACTGGGGCGCCCGCCCAGCAGCTCGCTGCGGGCATCGCGCATGTAGCGCTCGACCCACACAATAGCCTCCTCGCCCATGGGAACCAGCCGCTCCTTGCTGCCCTTGCCCATTACGCGCAACACACCCTGGCGCAGGTTCACTTGCTCCAGGGTCAGGCTGATCAGCTCGGTCACCCGCAGGCCACAGGCGTACAGCACTTCGAGCATGGCACGGTCGCGCTGGCCGATGGCTTCGCTGAGGTCGGGCGCAGCGAGCAAGGCCTCTACGTCGGCTTCCGACAGGGATTTTGGCAGTGGCCTGCCGAGTTGCGGCATGTCGACTTGCAGGGTGGGGTCGAGGGCGATCAGTTTTTCCCGCAACAGGTAGCGATAAAACCCACGCACGCCCGAGAGGAATCGCGCGGTGGAGCGCGGTTTGTAATGCTGCTCCAGGCGCCAGGCCAGGTGATCGAGGATCAGCTCGCGACCGGCGTTGATCAGTTCGAGGTTTTTCTCCTGCAGCCAGCCATTGAACAGCGCCAGGTCACTGCGGTAAGCCTGGCGGGTGTTGTCCGACAGGCCTTTTTCCAGCCAGAGAGCGTCGAGGAAGCGGTCGATCAAGGGGTGGTCAATGGCGGGCATGGGGGCTCAGGCTGATTACGTAATGTCTGGTAGATCCTATCGCAGGCAAGCCAGCTCCACAGGGGTTTTGTGTCGGGCCATCCATGTGTAACCGACACCGATCGGATGTGGGAGCTGGCTTGCCTGCAATGGCCGTGACTCGGTCTCAGGTCAGTCTACAAACCCAGGCAAAACCGGCACTGGACGCTTATCCGCATCAATCGCGACAAAACTGAACACGCCCTGGATCGCCCTCTCGCGACCATCGGCACTCATGCTCTCGACGAACACTTCCACCTCGACCTTGAGGCTGGTGTTGCCGACCTTGATCACACGGCCGATCAGCTCAACGATGGAGCCAGCAGGGATCGCATGATTGAAATCGATACGGTCAGTAGACACCGTCACCAGCGGCAAGCGGCAGAAACGCGTGGCGGTGATGAACGACACTTCATCCATCCACGCCAGGGCAGTGCCGCCGAACAGCGTGTTGTGGTGGTTGGTGGTCGGCGGGAACACGGCCTTGGTCACGTGGGTAACGGACAGGTCGGTGCGGCGCTGGATTTCTTCGAGGCGGGTGGTCATGGACAAATACCGGGATGGACAAATTTCAGGCACAAAAAAGCAGCCCGTAGGCTGCTTTTTTCTGCATCGGGAAGCTGGACTTAAGCCAGTTTTTCCTTGATGCGAGCTGCTTTACCGGACAGGTCACGCAGGTAGTACAGCTTGGCTTTACGTACGTCACCGCGACGCTTGACGGCCATGCTGTCGATTTGCGGGCTGTAGGTCTGGAAAGTACGCTCTACGCCAACACCGTTGGAGATTTTACGAACAGTGAAAGCACTGTTCACACCACGGTTACGCTTGGCGATTACCACGCCTTCGAACGCTTGCAGACGCGAACGGTCGCCTTCCTTCACTTTCACCTGGACGACAATGGTGTCGCCTGGGGCAAAGGTAGGGATCTCTTTGGTCATCTGCTCTGCTTCGAGTGCAAGGATGATTTTGTTAGTCATGCTGTGCTCCTAAGGTAAGTCAATGGACCTACCATCGATACGTTGTTAACTATCGTCCCGCGCGAGGATGTATTCCTCGAGCAGCTTCTTCTCTTCTCCAGAAAGCGAGCGGCTTTCCAGAAGATCGGCGCGTCGTTCATAGGTCCGACCAAGGGACTGCTGTAAACGCCAACGCCGGATGTGTGCGTGATTGCCACTTAGCAATACGTCGGGAACACGCTGATCCGCATACACCTCCGGTCGGGTGTAGTGCGGGCAATCCAGCAAACCATCCGTGAAGGAATCTTCCTCCGCGGAGTCCGCATGCCCTAAAGCTCCAGGCAGCAGTCGTGTAACCGCATCTATCAGGACCATCGCCGGCAGCTCGCCGCCAGACAGGACATAGTCCCCAATCGACCACTCTTCATCGACATGAGCCTCAATAAAACGCTCGTCAATGCCTTCATAGCGACCGGCAATCAGGATCAGTGCTTCCTCATTCGCCAGTTCGCGTACCGCCGCCTGTTTCAGCTGACGGCCTTGAGGGGACAGGTAAATTACCTTCGCCTTCTCCCCGGCAGCAGCCTTGGCCTGAACCAACGCGTCTTCCAGGGGCTTGATCTTCATCACCATGCCCGGGCCACCGCCAAATGGGCGATCGTCCACAGTGTGATGCCGATCCGTCGTGTAGTCTCGCGGGTTCCAACAGGTAAGCTGCAACAGCCCCTGTTTCACCGCCCGACTGGTGATGCCGTACTCGCTGATGGCGGAAAACATCTCGGGAAACAAACTGATCACTTCAATGCGCAAATTAGCCACGCTTAGAAGTCCGCGTCCCATTCCACCTTCATCTCGCCCGCTGCCAGGTCGACGGCCAACACGCATTGCTCGGTATACGGCAACAGGCGTTCACGATCATCCAGGCTGCCAGCGCAAGGCTTGACCACCATTACATCATTGGCGCCGGTTTCCAGAAGATGATCGATTTTCCCGAGCAGTTGCCCGAGTTGATCAATAACCTTCAGACCTTCCAGCTGGTACCAGTAGTACTCGCCATCGGTCAATTCAGGGAACAGGTTGCGCGGCACGCAGATCTCATAACCGGCCAGAAGACGAGCTTCTTCACGATCATCAAGACCCTTGAGCTTTGCGACCAGGAACTTATCGCTCCCGCGTCCACTGACCAGCTCGACCTGTTTCACACTGCCTTCGCGCTTGAGCGTCCAGGTCTTGTACTGCAACAGGTTTTCAGTCGGATCAGTAAAGGAATACACCTTCACTTCGCCGCGAACGCCATGAACAGAGTAAATCTTGCCGATAACGATCAAATCATCAGCAACAGCTGGCGTCGCGTTCATATTGCTCAGGCTGCGGCCTTAGCCGAGTCCTTCAACAGCTGAGCAACACGCTCAGATGGTTGTGCACCAACGCTCAGCCAGTAGGCTACGCGCTCTTGGTTCACGGACAGACGAACTTCTTGACCACGAGCGATCGGGTTGAAGAAGCCAACTTGTTCCTTGTGAGAGCCGTCACGTGGGTTGCGGCTGTCAGTTACGGTCAAGTGGTAAAACGGGCGCTTTTTGGAGCCGCCAAGGGCAAGACGGATTGTTAGCATGTGAACATCGTTCCTGTAGTCGGTGCTGCAAATCTAAATGCACAGCGGGCATAGGTGCCCGAAAGGCCGCATATTCTAAGGAATATCCGGACTTTTGCAAATGTCTTTTTCTGGCGCCTATCGGCGTGCCATTCAGATCTGCTATAGAGCCGTCGGTTAAAACGGCGAGTCAGCGCCCGCCAATCGCGGGTTTGCTGGAGATCCCACATCCCTGTGGGTCGGAGCAAAAGCGAGCTTTTGCTCGAATTCTTGTGGCCTGTTTCGTGGATAGCACCCGCCATACGTGAGCAGCTATCCTCGAAACAGGTCACTACATTTTTGGCATGCCGCCGCCGGGCAACATACCGCCCATGCCGCGCATCATCTTGGCCATGCCGCCTTTGGCGGAGAATTTCTTCATCATCTTCTGCATCTGCTTGTGCTGCTTGATCAAGCGACCGATGTCTTGCACCTGGGTGCCAGAACCCATGGCGATCCGACGTTTGCGCGAACCGCTGATCAGCTCAGGGTCGCGGCGCTCGGCCGGGGTCATGGAGTTGATGATGGCTTCCATCTGCTTGAACTGCTTCTCTGCCGCGCCCTGGGCATTGCCCATTTGCGCCAGGTTCACACCGCCGATATTCGGCAGCTTGTCCATCAGGCCGCCAAGGCCACCCATGTTCTTCATCTGTTGCAGCTGGTCACGGAAGTCTTCGAGGTCGAAGCCCTTGCCCTTCTTCAGCTTCTTGGCCAGTTTGTCGGCCTTGTCCTTGTCGAGGGTCGCTTCGGCCTGTTCGATCAGGCTGAGTACGTCACCCATGCCGAGGATACGCGAGGCGATACGCTCAGGGTGGAACGGTTCGAGCGCTTCGCTCTTCTCGCCCATACCGATGAACTTGATCGGCTTGCCGGTGATGGCACGCACCGACAACGCAGCACCGCCACGGGCGTCGCCGTCGACCTTGGTGAGGATCACGCCGGTCAGCGGCAGTGCATCACCGAAGGCCTTGGCGGTGTTGGCCGCATCCTGGCCGGTCATCGCGTCGACCACGAACAGCGTCTCGACCGGGTTGATCGCGGCATGCAGCGCCTTGATCTCGCCCATCATCTCTTCGTCGATGTGCAGGCGACCGGCGGTATCGACGATGACCACGTCGATGAATTTCAGCCTGGCTTCTTTAATAGCAGCGTTGGCGATGTCGACCGGCTTCTGGCTCAGGTCGGACGGGAAGAAGGTCACGCCCACTTCGCCCGCAAGCATTTCCAACTGCTTGATAGCTGCCGGACGGTAGACGTCGGCCGACACCACCATCACGGACTTTTTCTTGCGCTCTTTAAGGAAGCGCGCCAGCTTGCCGGCAGTGGTGGTTTTACCCGCACCCTGCAGACCGGCCATCAAGACGACGGCCGGTGGCACGGCGCTGAGGTTCAAGTCTTCGTTGGCCGCGCCCATCAGGCTTTCGAGTTCGGCCTGGACGATCTTCACAAAGGCCTGGCCCGGGGTCAGGCTGCGGGACACTTCGGTGCCGACCGCGCGCTCCTTGACCGAGTTGACGAAATCCTTCACCACCGGCAAGGCCACGTCGGCTTCCAGCAACGCCATGCGCACTTCGCGCAGGGTGTCTTTAATATTGTCCTCGGTCAGCTTGGCCTTGCCGGTAACGTGGCGCAGCGTCTGCGAGAGACGGTCAGTCAAGTTTTCAAACATGCGCGATCCTTTCAGGCCCTATTCATCGAAATGCATTGGTAGACCGAGGTAATGGCAGCCCAGGCTGTGGTAAATCGCTATTAAAAACAGCGCTCGGCGAGCCTGCGGCGTGGGCAGGTCGCGGATTATAGCGAAGACTGCCGCCATGCACACCCGCTGTCTGGCCTGAGAGTCTTTCGTGTTACGCAGGGGTATGCCAAACTCAGCGCCTTTCGGGCCTGCTTAACAGGATTTATGCTCCCTTTGTCACCCAGTTTGCTACCCAGCCTCGCCGCCGCCATCTTGTATGCCGCTGCGACCCTCTATCAGGGCACTCGTCTGGCCCAAGGCGCCAAGGCCGACAAACGCCTGCTGGTAGGCCTTGGCGTCCTCGCCCTGCTGGCCCACGCTGCCAGCCTGTTCACGCATTTGATGACGCCGGTCGGCCTGGGCCTGGATTTTTTCAGCGCCGCCAGCCTGATTGCCGCCGCCGTCATCGCACTGACCCTGATGGCCTGCTACCGGATTCCCGTCGAGAACCTGCTGGTGCTGCTCTTCCCGCTGGGAATGCTGACGGTGCTGCTGGCGCAATTCGCGCCGACCGGCACCGTACAGGTGATTGACGAAGAGCCGGGCATCCTCGCGCACATCCTGCTGTCGATCCTCGCCTACGGCATGTTCACCATCGCGGTGTTCCAAGCCTTGCTCCTGCTGCTGCAGGACCACCAGCTCAAGCACAAGCACCCGTCCGGGCTGATCAAGAACTTCCCACCGCTGCAAACCATGGAAAGCCTGCTGTTCGGCTTCCTGTGGGCCGGCTGGACACTGCTGTCGCTGTCGCTGATCTCCGGCTGGCTGTTCGTCGAAAACCTCTTCGCCCAACACCTGGTGCACAAAACCCTGCTGGCGTGCCTGGCCTGGGTAGTGTTCAGTGTCTTGTTGTGGGGCCGTAACCGCCTCGGCTGGCGCGGGCACAAGGCGATTCGCTGGACCCTGGCCGGTTTCTGCCTGCTGATGCTGGCCTATTTCGGCAGCAAGCTGGTTCGCGAATACATCCTGCATATCTGACGGGCAGCGATCATGGATAACTTGCCCCTGGGGCCAATGCTAGCGGTAGTCGCCTTGCTGGTTTTGTGGGCGGCGCTGTTTACCGCCATCGAAGCCGCGCAACAACATTTACTGGCCCTGCGCCCCGGTACACGCCAGGGCGACAAGGCTGCCGCCCGCCTGAACTTTCCACGCCACAGCCTGATCCTGTGCAACAGCTTGTGCCGCGCTGCGGTAGTGATCCTCTGCACGCTGCTGGCGATCTACGCCTGGGCACAGAATGGCCCATGGCTCGGCTGGCTGATCTCGTGTGCCCTGTTGCTGATATTCGCCGACTACCTGCCACGCACCCTGGCCACTCGCTACCCACAAGCCGTGCTCGGCTTTGGCAATACGCTGTTGGGCGTACCGTTGAAAATCCTCTACCCCCTGGCCTGGCTGCTCAATGGCATCAGCCTGTTGCTGCTCCGTCCGTTTGCGCGCAAGGCCGGCGTGGTGAAGAAAAGCGATGAACCGCTGCCCGACCACGACGACGAGCCTGAACCCGATACCGACGAAGGCCGCACGCCACGCATGCCCGGTATCCACGCGCTGGACAACATCACCGTGAATGACATCCTGGTGCCGCGCAGTGAAGTGGACGGCATCAACCTGGATGACTCGATCGAGGACATCATCGAGCAACTGCGCACGTCCCCACGTACGCGCCTGCCGGTGTTCCACAGTGATATCAACCAGGTGCAGGCCGTGCTCAACACCCGGCAGATCCAGCACCTGCTGCCCGACGCCAGCCTGACCAAAGAGGCATTGCTCGCCGCCTGCCACGAACCCTACTTCGTCCCGGAAAGCACGCCCCTGCAACTGCAACTGCTGAACTTCCACAAACAGCAGCGGCGCCTGGGCATGGTGGTGGACGAATACGGCGAAGTGCTTGGCATTGTCACGCTGGAAGATATTCTCGAAGAAATCGTCGGCGAATTCGAAAGCGAACAGAGCGCGGACAACCCGCACATCGAGGCCCAGCCCGATGGCCGCTACATCATCGACGGTGCCGCCTCGATCCGCGAACTGAACAAGAGCCTGAGCTGGCACCTGCCCAGCGACGGCCCCAAGACCCTCAACGGCCTGGTCACCGAAGCCCTGGAGACCATCCCGGACTGCGCGGTGTGCCTGAAGATCGGCCGCTACCGCCTGGAGATCCTCGAGACCGAGGACAACCGGGTGAGCAAGGTGCTGATCTGGCATACCAGCCGAATGCCCGTCGCCGCCTGATCGACCTTGATCAAGCCAGCTCCCACGCTGACCGGGCCACCTTCCAAAGATCCTCGCCAGCCCCTTGTTGGATTCGCAAACCCCTTCCTATAATCGGGGCGGCTTACCAGAGCCGCGCCCGACCGCGTGCTACCCGCACTGAACGCGTCCAGGCACCGCTTCACCGTGTCTGACCGGTGTTCGCTCCCATCCCGAGCCGCCCCGCGCACTACCCTGATCCATGGGTGTTCGACCAATAATAATCCGCGTCCAAACGCGCAATGACCATCAGGGATACCGCCATGAGCACCACCTACCACGAGGCCGCGACCGCCGCCCCGACCAACTCGACTGCACGGGTCGCCACGGCGAGCATCGTCGGCACCGCCATCGAGTTCTACGACTTCTATATCTACGCCACGGCTGCTGCGCTGGTGATCGGACCGGTGTTCTTCCCGCAGAGCTCCGGCACGGCGCAGATGCTGGCCTCGTTCCTGACCTTCGGTATCGCCTTCATCGCCCGCCCACTGGGCTCGGCATTGTTCGGCCACTTCGGCGACCGCATCGGGCGTAAATCAACCCTGGTGGCCTCGCTGCTGCTGATGGGCGTGTGCACCACGCTGATTGGCCTGCTCCCCGGCTATGACAGCATCGGTGCCTGGGCGCCGATCCTGTTGTGCGTACTGCGCTTCGGCCAAGGGCTTGGCCTGGGGGGCGAATGGGGCGGCGCGGCGCTGTTGGCGACCGAAAATGCGCCCAAGGGCAAACGCGCCTGGTTCGGCATGTTCCCGCAACTCGGCCCTTCGATCGGTTTCCTGGCGGCCAACGGTTTGTTCCTGATCCTGGCCATGAGCCTGAACGACGAGCAGTTCCGCAGTTGGGGCTGGCGCATTCCGTTCATCCTCAGCGCTGCGCTGGTGATGGTCGGCCTGTATGCGCGGCTGAAGCTGCATGAAACGCCGGTGTTCGCCAACGCCGTGGCCAAGGAAGCCCCGGTCAAAGTGCCGCTGGTGGAATTGTTCAGCCAGCACTGGCTGCCGGTATTGCTGGGCGCCGCGTCGATGGTGGTGTGCTATGCGCTGTTCTACATCACCACGGCGTTCTCCCTGAGTTACGGCGTTTCCACCTTGGGCTACAGCCGCGAAACCTTCCTCGGCCTGCTGTGCTTCGCCGTGCTGTTCATGGGGCTGGCGACACCGCTGGCAGCCTTGGCTAGCGATCGCTTCGGGCGCAAACCGGTGCTGATCGTCGGTGCAATCCTGGCGATTCTTTCAGGCTTTACCATGGAACCGCTGCTCACCCACGGGTCCACTTGGGCCGTGGCGCTATTCCTGGCGTTGGAGCTGTTCCTGATGGGCGTGACCTTCGCGCCGATGGGCGCGCTGTTGCCAGAACTGTTCCCGACCCGCGTGCGTTATACCGGCGCTTCGGCGGCCTATAACCTGGGTGGTATTGTCGGGGCGTCGGCGGCACCGTTCTTCGCGACCAAGCTGGTGGCGATGGGTGGCCTGAGTTATGTCGGTGGGTATGTGTCGGCGGCAGCGTTGCTCAGCTTGATTGCTGTGCTGTGCCTGAAAGAGACGCGGGATAACGATTTGAACAAGGTTGCCTGATCGACCGCTTTCGCGAGCAAGCCCGCTCCCACATTTTGATCGGTGCCCGACTTGGCAATGCGATCGAATGTGGGAGCGGGCTTGCTCGCGAAGGGCGCGACGCGGTTACAGCTCTACTACAACCGCCTTCGAAGCACGGGTGGCCTTGGCCCGAGCCGCTTCAATCGACTCATCCCGCGCCAATGCCACACCCATGCGACGCTGGCCGTTCACTTGCGGCTTGCCAAACAGACGCAACGCCGTGTCCGGCTCGCTCAACGCGGCGCCCAGGTTGGCGAACGCCGTCTGGGTCGACTGCCCTTCCACCAGAATCACCGCCGAAGCCGAAGGCCCGAACTGACGGATCAATGGGATAGGCAAGCCCAGGATGGCGCGCGCGTGCAGCGCGAACTGCGACAGGTCCTGGGAAATCAGGGTCACCAGGCCGGTGTCATGCGGACGCGGCGAGACTTCGCTGAACCACACCTGATCACCCTTGATGAACAACTCCACGCCAAACAGGCCACGCCCCCCCAGGGCCTCGGTCACCGCTTTGGCAACGCGCTCGGATTCGGCCAAGGCAATCGGGCTCATGGCCTGCGGCTGCCAGGATTCCTGGTAATCGCCTTTCTCCTGACGGTGACCGACTGGCGCGCAGAAGGTGGTGCCGCCGATGTGACGTACGGTCAGCAGGGTAATTTCGTAGTCGAAGTCGATAAAGCCTTCTATGATCACGCGACCTTTACCCGCACGGCCGCCTTCCTGGGCGTAGTCCCAGGCTTTCTGCACGTCCTCGGCGCTGCGCAGCAGGCTCTGGCCCTTGCCCGACGAACTCATCACCGGCTTGACCACGCACGGGAAGCCCAGGTCCTGGACGGCCTTGCTGTAGTCTTCGAAGGTATCGGCGAAGTGGTACGGCGAGGTAGGCAGGTCCAGCTCTTCGGCGGCCAGGCGGCGGATGCCTTCGCGGTTCATGGTCAGCGAGGTGGCACGCGCGGTCGGGATCACGGTGAAGCCTTCGGCCTCCAGTTCCACCAGGGTGGCAGTGGCGATGGCTTCGATTTCCGGCACGATGAAGTGCGGTTTTTCCGCTTCGATCACCGCACGCAGGGCGGCGCCATCGAGCATGTTGATCACGTGGCTACGGTGCGCCACCTGCATGGCGGGCGCGTTGGCGTAGCGATCCACGGCAATCACTTCAACGCCCAGGCGTTGCAGTTCGATTACCACTTCCTTGCCCAGCTCACCGCAGCCACACAGCAAAACGCGGGTCGCGGTTGGCGACAATGGAGTTCCGATTCGGGTCATCTCAGGTCCTCAGGGGAGCGGATCATGGGGAGAAAGGCCGGCATTTTACATGAACTGTAAAAATTGGCGTCAGTTGACGACGGCTCGCTTGCGCACACGCCAGGCCATGATCAGCCACACCACCGTGACCCCGGCGAATTTGGACACCAGCGCGGTGCCCGCCACCGCCGGGGTGAGCGCGCCAATCAGGCCGAAGAAGATAAACGTGTCGAGGGGGATGCTCAGCGCCGAACTTATCCACAGGCGATCGTGCAGCGGGCGCTTGGTGATACTGAACACCAGCCAGTCGATGCACTCGGACACCGCGAACGCCGTGGCGCTGGCCAGGGCAATGGACGGGTCGGAGGTGATGTACGACAGCACCAGCGCCGCCAGCATCGCGATGATTGCGCCGTGGCCGAAGCGGGTTTGCACCATATCGCGCAGGATGAATACCAGGCCACCCCAGGCGGACCAGATGACGTCCAGGTGCGGGGCGGTGGAGAAGGCGAAATTGATCAGCACGACGCTGCTGATGTAAGCGATCAGGAAGAGCATGGGGGATGGACCTGTGAACAAGGGGCACAGGGTACTTCACATTTGGAAATATGTCGTCTGGGAGGGCCCCCTCGCGGGCAAGCCCATTCCCACAGTTGATTGCGTTTGTCCTGTAGGAATGCGGTCGACATGTGGGAGCAGGCTTGTTCGCGAAAGCGGTCTATCAGGCGCCGGATATCCCCGGAGTCACCCACACCAACCCACCCGCCACCGCCCGCTCATGGCACAACCCCAACACCACCCGGCGTTCGGCATTATCCATGCGGCCCCAACGCGTAATCTCATCCACCGTACGCTGGCAGCCGGTACAGATATCGTCCTCGTCCAGCGCGCAAATATTCACACAGGGCGAGGCTACAGGTCGTTCAACTGCACTCATTCTTCCTGCTCGACCAGATCACGCGCATAGCGCTGCGAGTTGTGCACATAGTGCGCAGCGCTGGCTTCGAGCATGCGTTTTTGCGCATCGGTCAGTTCACGTACGACCTTGCCCGGCGAGCCCATCACCAGCGAACCATCGGGGATTTCCTTGCCTTCACCGATCAGCGAATTGGCGCCGATGATGCAGTGCTTGCCGATCTTGGCGCCGTTGAGGATTACTGCGTTGATACCGATCAGGCTGTAATCATCCACCGTGCAGCCGTGCAACATGGCGTTGTGGCCAATGGTCACGCCGGTGCCGAGGGTCAGCGGGTAGCCCATGTCGGTGTGCATCACACTGCCGTCCTGCACATTGCTGTTCTTGCCGATCAAGATCAGTTCGTTGTCACCACGCAACACCGCGTTGAACCAGACGTTGGCGCCCTCCTCCAGCTTGACCTTGCCCACCAGCGTGGCATTGGGTGCCACCCAGCTCTGTGGATGAGTCTCGACGCGGGTATCGCCCAGGCGGTATTTCATGGTTTTCCCTCACGGCTTTGCCATTCAAGCGATGGCTTAGATATTGATGAAGCTCTTGGGTGGCTGGTGCAGGCTAATCTTGGCGTCGTCATAGAGCAGATTGATCAGCTCGACGATCATGATTGCCGTCAGCCCCCAGATCTTGTATTCGCCGAACCGATAACTGGGCACGTACCAACTGCGCCCCTGGTAATCGATCCGGTGGGTATGTTCGCGTGGGTCTTGTCGGAAAAACTCCAACGGCACGCTGAAAACGGCGGCAATCTCGGCATCGTTGGCCAGGTATTCGACGTAATCGGGGATGACGCCGACATACGGTGTCACTCGAATGCCATGCAGGGAGATCAAGGGGCTCAGCGGGCCAATCACTTCGACCAGCCCGGGCGGCAGGCCGATTTCCTCCTCGGCCTCGCGCAGCGCGGTGAAGATCAGGTCCGGGTCTTCGGGGTCGCGGCGCCCACCGGGGAAGGCCACTTCGCCGCCATGGGTGGACAGGCCACTGGCGCGCAGCGTCAGGATCAGCTCAGGTTCGTCACTGCGGGTAATTGGCACCAGCACCGCGGCCTCGGGGAAACGCCCGTCGGTTTCCAGCGTATGGGGAGTGTGATTGCTTACCCGGCGAAGTAGCTCGTCCAGCATGAGTCATCTCGGTCTGTTGGCTACCTTGCATCATGCACCAAAGCGTGCGGGTGCCCAACCCCAAAACCCGTGCGGTGTCGCTAAACGACAACTTGCAGCGCCTTGCCTGTCACGCCAAGATAGACGCACTTTCCAGGAACCCCAGCATGAATTTCTGCAGCCAGTGCGGTAAACCGGTTACCCAACGCATCCCCGAAGGCGACGGCCGCCTGCGCTTTGTGTGTGATCACTGCTCGACCATCCACTACCAGAACCCCAATATCGTCGCCGGCACCGTGCCGGTGTGGGGCGACAAAGTGCTGCTGTGCCGCCGCGCCATCGAGCCGCGCCTGGGTTACTGGACCCTGCCCGCGGGCTTCATGGAAAACGGCGAGACGGTGGAACAGGCCGCCATGCGCGAAACCCTGGAAGAAGCCTGCGCCCGGGTGCATAACCTGAGCCTCTACACCCTGATCGACGTGCCGCATATCAACCAGGTGCATATCTTTTACCGCGCCGACCTGCTCGACCCGGACTTCGCCGCCGGCCCCGAAAGCCTGGAAGTGCAACTGTTCGACGAAGCCGACATCCCTTGGTCCGAGCTGGCTTTCCGCACGGTCGGGCGTACCCTGGAATACTTTTTCGCTGACCGCAGGCTGCAGTCGTTCCCGGTGCGCAGCGAGGCCGTGCCGCCAATGGGCAAGCCTGCGCCATGACACAAGGGATACCCGTTTTGATGCGTTGGTTACTGGTGCTGCTCTGCCTTTCATTCGCCACACTGGCGCCAGCCTCCACGGTGCAAACCCTGGGCGGTAAAACCGTCGAAAAAGTCCTGGTACTCAAGTCCGCGCACCAGTTGCAGTTGATCAACGACGGCAAACCGTTCAAGACCTACCGTATTTCCTTGGGTAAAAACCCCAAGGGCCACAAGTTGATCGAGGGTGACCGCCGCACGCCAGAGGGGCTCTACTGGATCGACTGGCGCAAGACCAGCGACCGCTTCAACCTGGCCATGCACATCTCCTACCCGAACATCAGCGACGCCGCCCGCGCGCGCCGCGAAGGGGTCAAGCCCGGCAGCATGATCATGATCCACGGCACGCCCGACACCGAGGATTACCCGGAGCAGTGGTTCCACACCCTGGACTGGACCGACGGCTGCATCGGCATGCGCAATGTGGATATGCGCGAAGTCTGGAACCTGGTCAAGGACGGCACCCTCATCGAGATTCGGCCGTAGTCGCGTACCGTTCGTAAAATAATCTGAAAATAATTCCTGCCCCTGGCAGCGCTTGCTGGTGAATACCAGTTCACCCCCACGCGCTGCACACTTCTGCACGCAATAAAGACCTCTCTAATACCACTTGATACCAGGCACCAATAGAGCGCCCTAAAACCGGCACTTGCACCGTTTTGGCAGCATTGACATGGTATTTAAGTGGTATTAATTTCCGGCCCACACCGGGCGACAACACTCCAATAACCGCATCGGAAACCTCACAGATGAATCCCATCCTGACGCTGCGTCCCGACGACAAGCAATCCACGCCGCTGTACCTGCAATTGGCGCGCAACCTCGAAGCGGCCATCCACGCCGGCCAGTGGAAATCCGAGCAGGCACTGCCCTCGGAACGCGCCCTCAGCGAGCAATTGAGTATTTCGCGAGTGACCGCGCGTAAAGCGCTGGAAGTGTTGTTTGCCCAAGGCCTGATCCGCCGCAGCCAGGGTTCCGGCACCTTTATCACGCCGCGCCTGGAACAACCGCTGTCACGCCTGTCGGGCTTCAGCGAGATGCTGCGGCTGAAGGGGTTTGTCCCCACTTCCCAGTGGCTGGAACGCGACATCACCCCACCGACCCACGAAGAGCTGATCCGCCTGGGCCTGTCGCCCACCGACAAAGTGGCGCGCCTCAAACGCTTGCGCAAAGCCGATGACACCGTCATGGCGATTGAAATGACTGCCATGCCCGCCTCCGTGCTGCCGCACCCGCAAGCCATCGGCAATTCGCTGTACGAGTACCTGGAAGGCATCGGCAAACCCGTGGTGCGCGCCCTGCAGCATATCCAGGCAATCAACGCCTCGGACGAGTTCGCCAAGCTGGTGGGCATCGCCCCCGGCACCGCCATGCTGCTGATGACCCGGGTTGGCTACACCGCCGACAACACGCCCATCGAAATCACCGACACCTACTGCCGCAACGACTACTACGACTTCGTCGCAGAACTGCGCCGCCATGACTATTCCGCTGAACTGCGAACCTAGAGAACTGCCCATGTCCGAAGACAACATCCTCACGCCCAGCGGCTGGATTCGCGGCCGCCTGGTGCACGAGCACGGCAAAGTGATCGCCATCGAAGGCGCGCCGTGCGACCCGGCTGACAACGACCTGCCCTACCTGCTGCCAGGCTTTATCGACCTGCATGTGCACGGCGGTGGCGGCAAGGACATCATGGAAGGCGTCGAGGCTTTCGAGACCATCACCCGCACCCACGTGCGTTTCGGTACCACCTCGCTGCTGGCTACCACCATGACTGCACCGGTGGAGGAGATCTCCAGCGTGCTCGGCCAGCTCGGCACCTTCTGCGAGCAACGTGCTACCGGCAGCGCCCGTGTACTCGGCGTGCACCTGGAAGGCCCCTACATCAACCCAGGCAAGCTCGGCGCGCAGCCTAACTTTGCCCACACCGCGCTGATGGCCGAAGTGGAAGCCTACCTGCGCCTGGCGCCGATCCGGGTGATCACCATCGCCCCCGAAATCGCCGGGCATGACGGTCTTATCCGCACCCTCAGCGAACGCGGCGTGCGCATGCAGATCGGCCACACCCTGGGCAGCTACGAAGAGGGCGTCGCCGCCCTCGCTGCCGGCGCCACCAGCTTCACCCATTTGTACAACGCCATGAGCCCGCTGCATCACCGCGAGCCAGGCATCGTCGGCGCCGCGCTGGCTCACGCCAAGTACGCGGAGTTGATCCCGGACCTGCTGCACGTCCACCCCGGCGCCATGCGCGTGGCCCTGCGTTCGATCCCGTGCCTGTATTGCGTCACCGACTCCACCGCCGCCGCCGGCATGCCCGATGGCGAATACAAGCTAGGCAGCCACACCGTGACCAAATGCCTGGGCGGTGTGCGCCTGGCCGACGGCACCCTGGCCGGCAGCACGCTGACCATGGACCAGGCGTTGCGCAATCTGGTGAAGATCGGCTTGCCCATCAGCGAAGCCTCACAACGCCTGTCGCAATTTCCTGCGGACTACCTGGGCCTGGAAGAACGCGGCCGCCTGCAACCCGGCAGCTTTGCCGACTGCGTGCGCCTGGACCGCTCCCTGACACTCACCGACGTAATGGTCGAAGGAGAAACCATTGACTTCAAAAATGCTTGAAGAGGCCCTGGCCTCCTGCGACGCCGTCGCGGCGCAACTGCAACGCCTGGACCCGCTGCTGGAAGAAGTCGCCGGCCGCCTGCGCCGCCAGCCGCCGCAAGTGGCGATGACCATCGCCCGTGGCAGCTCGGACCACGCCGCCAGCTACTTCGCCTACCTGGCGATGCAACATGTGGGGATCCCGGTGGCGTCGTTGCCAATGTCGGTGGTGACCTTGCTGCAAGCACCGTTGAAGGTCAGCGGCCAAGTGGCCTTTGGTTTCTCCCAATCGGGCCAGAGCCCGGACCTGGTCAACAGCCTGCGCCTGCTGCGCAAACGCGGGGCCCTGAGCATCTCGCTGGTCAACGCCGAAGACTCGCCGCTGGAAGCCGCCTGCGAATTCCACGTGCCCCTGTGCGCCGGGCCTGAACACAGCGTGGCCGCCACAAAGAGCTTTATCGCCACCCTCAGCGCCAGCGCGCAGTTGATCGGCCACTGGAATCAAGAACCCGCGCTGCTGCAGGCCTGCCGTGCCCTGCCCGACGACCTGCGTGCGGCCGCCCAACAGGACTGGACAGTCGCCATCGACGCGCTGCGCGACTGCCAGCAACTTATGGTGATCGGCCGAGGCGCCGGGTTTGCCATCGCCCAGGAAGCCGCGCTCAAGCTCAAGGAAACCTCGGCGATCCAGGCCGAAGCCTTCAGCAGCGCCGAGGTGCGCCACGGGCCGATGGCCTTGATCGACAAGAACTACCCGCTGCTGGTGTTCGCTCCACGCGGCGCCGAGCAGGCCGGCCTGCTGAGCCTGGCCGCCGATATGCGCCAACGCGGCGCCCGGGTATTGCTGGCGGCACCGGACGATATCGCCGAGCGCGACCTGACCCTGTCCTGCGCCGAACACCCGACCCTGGACCCGATCCTGGCCATCCAGAGTTTCTACGTGATGGCCGCAGGCCTGGCCGTCGCCCGGGGCATGGACCCGGACCAACCGCGTCACCTGAGCAAAGTCACTCGCACTCACTGAGTTCGAGTCGATTGCCGTTTTTCCTGATGAGTACCGTGCCCATGTCCAACAACAATAATGATCTGACCCTCAGCGCCCCTCTCACCGGGCCGGTGCTGACCCTGGGCAATGTTCCCGACGACGTGTTCGCCAGCGGCGCCATGGGCGACGGCATTGCCATCGATCCGCTCAATGACTGCCTGCATGCACCATGTGACGGGGTAATCATCCACGTCGCGCGCACCGGGCATGCGCTGACGATCCGCGCCGACAACGGTGCCGAGGTGTTGATGCATGTGGGCATTGATACGGTGGAACTCAACGGTGAAGGGTTCGCCTTGCTGGTCAAGAACGGGGCACGGGTGAGCCAGGGCCAGGCGCTGGTGCAGTTTGATCTGGACCGCATTGCGCGCCAGTGCAAGAGCCTGGTGAGCCTGATCATCCTGACCAATGGCGAGCGCTTCCAATTGCGTGCGCTTGCAGGGCAAGCGGTGAAGGTAGGGCAGCCGTTGTTGCAGATCGTGGCACGTTCGGCGGCGTCGGTTGAAGCGCCGGTGGATAACTCGGCGGGTGAAGCCAGCGCCCACGTGCGCATCACCCATCGCGGCGGCTTGCATGCGCGTCCGGCCGCGTTGATTCGCAAGACCACCCAGGGTTTCAGCAGCCAGGCGCAGCTGCACTTCGGTGATAAATCAGCCTCGTGCGACAGCCTGATTGGCTTGATGGGCCTGGGCATTGGTGAAGGTGACGAAGTGCGCGTGAGCTGCCGTGGCAAAGATGCCGAGGCGGCGTTGCAGGCATTGGTCGCCGCCTTGTCAGCCGCCATCAAGGAAGCACACCACGCACCGGCCGTTGTCGCGCAGCGCCCGGTGAATACCGAAGTCGGTGTGTTGCAAGGCGTGTGCGCCGCGCCGGGCCTGGTCTGCGGGCCGCTGTTGCGCTTGACCGGTATCGAACTGCCGGACGACACCGGCAACCATGTCGCCGACGAGCAACTGCAACGCCTGGACGTAGCCCTGGAGCAAGTGCGCAGCGAAATCCGCAGCACCCTCGAGCACGCCCGCCAACGCAAGAACGTCGAGGAAGAGGACATCTTCGCCGCCCACCTCGCGCTACTGGACGACCCAGCCCTGCTGGACGCCGCCACGGGCGCCATCGAACACGGCAGCGCCGCGACCCACGCCTGGCGCGATGCAATCCAGGCGCAATGCGCGGTGCTGCAAGCGTTGGGCAAACCGTTGTTTGCCGAACGCGCCAATGACCTGCGCGACCTGCAACAACGGGTGTTGCGTGCACTGCTGGGCGAGGCCTGGCATTTCGAATTACCGGCCGGGGCGATTGTCAGCGCCCATGAACTGACGCCGTCTGACTTGCTGCAACTGAGCGCACAACAGACCGCTGGCATTTGCATGGCCGAAGGCGGCGCGACGTCTCATGTGGCGATCCTGGCGCGCGGCAAAGGTTTACCCTGTGTGGTGGCGTTGGGTCCCGAGGTACTTGACGTGCCCCACGGCCAACGCGTGGTACTCGACGCCGCCAATGGCCGCCTGGAACTGGCCCCCAGCGACGCGCGCCATGCCGAAGTGCACCAGATTCGCGACGCGCAGAAACTGCGGCGCCAGCAGCAACAGGCCCAGGCCCAGCAACCGGCGCACACAACCGACGGTGTGAGTATCGAGGTGGCCGCGAATGTCGCCTCCAGCGCCGAAGCCCAGGTGGCGTTTGAAAACGGCGCCGATGGCGTCGGCCTGCTGCGCACCGAGTTTCTCTTCGTCGACCGCCGCACCGCCCCGGATGAGCAGGAACAGCGCCACGCCTATCAAGCCGTGCTGGATGCCATGGGCGACAAGTCGGTGATCATCCGCACCATCGACGTGGGCGGCGACAAGCAACTGGACTACCTGCCCCTGCCGGTCGAAGCCAACCCGGTGCTGGGCCTGCGCGGTATTCGCATGGCGCAGGTACGCCCGGACCTGCTTGACCAGCAGTTGCGCGCCCTGCTGCAAGTCTGCCCACTGGAACGCTGCCGCATCCTGCTGCCAATGGTCAGCGAGGTCGATGAATTGCTGCAGATCCGCCAGCGCCTGGATGAGTTGTGCGTGGCGCTGGAACTGACCCAGCGCCCCGAGCTGGGCGTGATGATCGAAGTGCCTGCCGCCGCACTGATGGCCGAGCAACTGGCCAAGCATGCGGACTTCTTGTCCATCGGCACCAACGACCTGTCCCAGTACACCCTGGCCATGGACCGCGACCACGCAGGCCTTGCCGCACGGGTCGATGCCTTGCACCCGGCGCTGTTGCGGCTGATCGCCCAGACCTGCGCGGGGGCTGCGAAACACGGGCGCTGGGTTGGTGTGTGCGGCGCGCTGGCGTCCGACCCGCTGGCCACACCGGTGCTGGTCGGCCTGGGGGTCAGCGAGCTGTCCGTCAGCCCGCTGCAGATCGGAGAAATCAAGGACCGCGTCCGCCACCTGGACGCGGCGCAATGCCGGCAACTGAGCCATGGGCTGCTCGACCTGAGCAGTGCCAAGGCCGTGCGCCAAGCCTGTCAACACCACTGGCCGCTGAGCTGATAACAACAACAAAGGGAGACACGCCATGTACCAACACTTTATCGAAGGCCTGCAACGCCTGGGCCGCGCACTGATGCTGCCGATCGCGATCCTGCCGATCGCCGGCCTGCTCCTGCGCCTGGGCGACACCGACCTGCTGAACATCGCCGTGATGCACGACGCGGGGCAGGCGATCTTCGCCAACCTGGCGCTGATCTTCGCCATCGGGATTGCCGTGGGTTTCGCCCGCGACAACAACGGTACCGCGGGCCTGGCCGGCGCGATTGGTTACCTGGTGATGGTCTCCACACTCAAGGTGATGGACACCAGCATCAACATGGGCATGCTCGCCGGTATCGCCAGCGGCTTGATGGCGGGCGGGCTGTATAACCGCTTCAAGGACATCAAGCTGCCCGAGTACCTGGCGTTCTTTGGTGGGAGACGGTTTGTGCCGATTGTCACCGGGTTTTCAGCGGTCGCGCTGGGCGTGATCTTCGGCCTGATCTGGCCGCCGATCCAGCATGGCATCAACAGCTTCGGTGTGTTGCTGATGGAAAGCGGCAGCATTGGTGCCTTCGTGTTCGGCGTGTTCAACCGCTTGCTGATCGTCACCGGCCTGCACCACATCCTCAACAACATGGCCTGGTTCGTGTTCGGCACCTTCACCGACCCCGCTACCGGCGCGGTCGTGACGGGCGACCTCACCCGCTACTTTGCAGGCGACCCGAAAGGCGGCCAGTTCATGACCGGCATGTTCCCGGTCATGCTGTTTGGCTTGCCCGCAGCGTGCCTGGCCATGTACCGCAACGCGCTGCCAGAGCGCCGCAAAGTGATGGGCGGGATTTTCCTGTCGATGGCGCTGACCTCGTTCCTGACCGGGGTGACCGAGCCGATCGAATTCGCCTTCATGTTCCTCGCACCGTTCCTTTACCTGATCCACGCCGTGCTGACTGGCCTGTCGATGGCTGTCACTGACATGCTGAATATCCACCTGGGCTTTACGTTCTCCGGTGGGTTTATCGACATGGTGCTGGGCTGGGGCAAGTCCACCAATGGCTGGCTGGTGTTCCCGGTGGGCTTTGCGTATGCGCTGATCTACTACAGCGTTTTCAACTACTGCATTCGCCGCTTCAACCTGAAAACGCCGGGGCGTGAAGATATCCAGGTCGTACAAGCTGAAGCGATGAGCGATAACCAGCGGGCCAGCGCCTACATCCGTGCGCTGGGAGGGGCGGCGAATCTGTTGAGTGTCGGCGCGTGCACGACTCGCTTACGCCTGGACATGGTTGACCGCAACAAGGCAGTGGATGCCGAGCTCAAAGCACTGGGCGCCATGGCTGTGGTTCGACCGGGCAATGGCGGGAGCTTGCAGGTGGTGGTAGGGCCGATGGCCGACAGCATTGCCGATGAGATTCGGCTGGCCATGCCGACGTTTGTTGCCAGCATGCCAGTGAAGGCTGTGCCTGGGGATAAGCCGGTTGCAGTGAATATGCAGGAGGCCGAGAAATGGCTGGATGCCTTGGGTGGCCGAGGGAATGTGCGCCAGTTGGATGCGGTGGCGATGACCCGGTTGCGGGTGGAATTGGGGGACGATTCAGCGCTGTCCGAAGCAGGGCTGACCGCGCTGGGTTGCCAAGGTGTGAGCCAGTTGGACAGTGGTGTCTGGCACCTGTTGATCGGTGACAAGGCGTCGGGGTTGAGTGAGGCGCTGGAGCGATTGGTCAGCGGGCGTGAGGTGGGTGTCAGGGTGTAGATTATCACTGACCGGACCAACCTGATCGCAGGCAAGCCAGCGCCCACATTTGCATGTATTCGCAAAGCAAAATGTGGGAGCGGGCTTGCCCGCGATTGGCCTTACACGCAACAAAAAACCCGCTGGCCAAACGGGCCCAGCGGGTTTCTTGTTGATGCAGCGTGCGAATCAAAAATCCGCCAACTGCCACACTTCATAAGCCGGTGTTTCATACGGGTGGCTTAGTTTGAGCGCCGCCACGACAGCCACGATCAACTCATCCGCCACCACCAGCTCAACCTTCCATTCTTCAACCACTTCAACCTGGCCGACCTGCCCGATAAACGGCTGGCTGCCGTCTAATGCGCGGAATTGGCCCTGGCCCAGCACTTGCCAGGCGCAGCTGTCGTAGCTGCCGATGCGCCCGCCGCCAGCGGCGAAGACGGCGGTTTTCACTGTCTCCACATGGCTGTCGGGCACGAAGAAGCTGAGCTTGTACACGGCCTTAGTTCACCCACACGCGGGCGTTGCGGAACATGCGCATCCAGGCGCCGTCTTCGTTCCACTCTTCCGGACGCCACGAGTTCTGCACGGCGCGGAATACACGCTCCGGGTGCGGCATCATGATGGTCACGCGACCGTCGCGGCTGGTAAGGCCGGTGATCCCGCGTGGCGAGCCGTTCGGGTTAGCCGGGTAGGTCTCGGTGACCTTGCCGTGGTTGTCGACGAAACGCATGGCCACGCAACCGGACAGGTCGGCTTCGAGCAAGGCTTCTTCGCTTTCGAACTCGGCATGGCCTTCACCGTGGGCAATGGCGATTGGCATGCGCGAACCGGCCATGCCTTGCAGGAAGATCGAGTTGGACTCCTGCACCTGCACCATGGCGACACGGGCTTCGAACTGCTCGGAACGGTTACGCACAAAGTGCGGCCAGAACTCGCTGCCCGGGATCAGTTCGTGCAGGTTGGACATCATCTGGCAACCGTTGCACACACCCAGGGTGAAGCTGTCGTTACGCTCGAAGAAGCCCTGGAACGCGTCGCGGGCACGGCTGTTGAACAAGGCCGACTTGGCCCAGCCTTCACCGGCACCCAGTACGTCGCCGTAGGAGAAACCGCCGCAGGCGACCAAGCCTTTGAACTCGTTGAGGTCAACGCGACCGGCGAGGATGTCGCTCATGTGCACGTCGATCGCATTGAAGCCAGCACGGTCGAACGCGGCCGCCATTTCCACCTGGCCGTTGACGCCCTGCTCACGCAGTACCGCAACCTGTGGGCGGATGCCTTTCTTGATGTAAGGCGCGGCGATGTCCTGGTTGACGTCGAAGCTGAGCTTGGTGCTCAGGCCCGGGTTGTCTTCTTCCAGGATCGCGTCGAATTCCTGCTCGGCGCAGTCGGCGTTATCACGCAGGCGTTGGATCTGGTAGCTGGTCTCGGCCCACTGGCGTTGCAGCAAGCGGCGCTGGCCAGCAAACACCGTGTCGCCGTTGAACGAGATGTTGATCTCGCCATTGTTGATCGGCTGGCCGATCACGGCCACGCAGTCATCCAGGCCAGCGGCGCTGAATTGCGCGAGCACGTCCGGGGTAGCGTCCTGGCGAACCTGGATCACCGCACCCAACTCTTCGTTGAACAGGATGCCGTTGATTTCGGACGCATCCTCGGCAACGCTGTCGAGCACGATGTTCAGGCCACAGTGACCGGCGAAAGCCATCTCGACAACGCTGGTCAGCAAACCACCGTCGGAACGGTCGTGGTAAGCCAACAGGTGGCCGTCGGCGTTCAGGCCCTGGATCACGGCGAAGAAGGCTTTCAGGTCTTCGGCGTCATCGACGTCCGGTGCCTGCTTGCCGAGCTTGCCATGGGTCTGCGCGAGGATCGAGGCGCCCATGCGGTTCTGGCCACGGCCCAGGTCGATCAGGACCAGGTCAGTGGTGCCCTTGTCCATGCGCAGTTGTGGGGTCAGGGTCTGGCGGATATCGGTGACCGGGGCGAAACCGGTCACGATCAGCGACAGCGGCGAAGTGACGCTCTTGTCGGTGCCGTCTTCGTTCCAGCGGGTGGCCATGGACATGGAGTCCTTGCCCACCGGAATGGTGATACCCAGTTCAGGGCACAGTTCCATGCCGACCGCTTTGACGGTGTCGTACAGGCGTGCGTCTTCACCCGGGTGACCGGCTGCCGACATCCAGTTGGCCGACAGCTTGATGTCGGACAGTTTGCCAATGCGCGACGCGGCGATGTTGGTGAGGGTTTCACCAATGGCCATGCGGCCCGACGCCGGAGCGTCCAGCAGGGCCAGCGGCGTGCGCTCGCCCATGGCCATCGCTTCACCGGTGTAGACATCGAAGCTGGTGGCGGTGACGGCAACGTCAGCCACCGGGACCTGCCACGGGCCGACCATTTGGTCACGTGCAACCAGGCCGGTGATGGTGCGGTCGCCGATGGTGATCAGGAAGCTTTTGCTTGCCACGGCCGGGTGGTGCAGCACGCGCTCGATGCTATCGGCCAGTTCCAGCGTGCTTGGGTCGAAGTCATCGCCCAGCTCGGCTTCACGGACCGCCGAGCGGTGCATGCGTGGGGCTTTGCCCAGCAGCACTTCGAGTGGCATGTCCACCGGGCTGTTGCCGAAGTAGCTGTCGGTGACGGTCAGTTGTGGTTCGGCAGTGGCTTCGCCGACCACGGCAAACGGGCAGCGCTCACGTTCGCAGATGGCCTGGAAGCGCGCGAAGTCTTGCGCGCCAACCGCCAGTACGTAACGCTCCTGGGATTCGTTGCTCCAGATTTCGTGCGGGGCCATGCCCGGCTCGTCATTTGGAATGTTGCGCAGTTCGAAACGGCCACCACGGTCGCCATCGTTGACCAGTTCCGGGAAGGCGTTGGACAAGCCGCCCGCGCCGACGTCGTGGATGAAGCTGATCGGGTTCTTGTCACCCAACTGCCAGCAACGGTCGATGACTTCCTGGCAGCGGCGTTCCATCTCTGGGTTTTCGCGCTGTACGGAAGCGAAGTCCAAGTCGGCCGAGCTGGTGCCGGTGGCCATGGAGGAAGCCGCGCCGCCGCCCAGGCCGATCAACATCGCCGGGCCGCCGAGGACGATCAGCTTGGAGCCGACCAGGATCTCGCCTTTCTTGACGTGTTCTTCACGGATGTTGCCCATGCCGCCAGCCAGCATGATCGGCTTGTGATAGCCGCGCACTTCATCACCACGCGGGGTGGTGATGGACTGTTCGAACGTGCGGAAGTAACCGGTCAGCGCCGGACGCCCGAATTCGTTGTTGAACGCGGCGCCGCCCAATGGGCCTTCGATCATGATGTCCAGCGCGGTAACGATGCGCTCAGGCTTGCCGTACGGCACTTCCCACGGCTGTTCGAAGCCCGGGATCTGCAGGTTGGACACGGTAAAACCGGTGAGGCCCGCCTTGGGCTTGGCGCCACGGCCGGTTGCGCCTTCGTCACGGATTTCACCGCCGGAACCCGTGGCTGCACCCGGGAACGGGGCAATCGCGGTCGGGTGGTTGTGGGTTTCAACCTTCATCAGGATGTGCACCGGTTCCTGCACCGCGCCGTACTGGCGGGTCTCGGGGTCCGGGAAGAAACGGCCGGCGACGGAGCCGACGATGACCGAGGCGTTGTCCTTATAAGCAGAAAGAACGCCTTCGCTGTGCATCACGTAGGTGTTCTTGATCATGCCGAACAGGCTTTTTTCCTGGCTTTCGCCGTCGATGTCCCAACTGGCGTTGAAGATCTTGTGACGGCAATGCTCGGAGTTGGCCTGGGCGAACATCATCAGCTCGATGTCGTGCGGGTTGCGCTTCAAGCCGTTGAAGGCGTTGACCAGGTAGTCGATCTCGTCTTCGGCCAGGGCCAGGCCCAGTTCGGTATTGGCCTTCTCGAGGGCGGCGCGGCCACCGCCAAGCACGTCAATCGCGGTCAGCGGCTTGGGCTCGGCGTGGCTGAACAGGCCGGCAGCCTGTTCCAGCTGGCTGACGATGATCTGGGTCATGCGGTCGTGCAGGCTGCTGGCGATCAGCTCGGCTTCGGCATCGCTGAACTGGCCGGCGACGTAGAAAGCGATACCCCGCTCCAGGCGCTGGATCTTGTCCAGGCCACAGTTGCGGGCGATATCGCTGGCCTTGCTCGACCAGGGCGAGATGGTGCCGAACCGCGGCAGAACCAGGAACAAGCGGCCGCTAGGCTCTTGAACCGGAACGCTTGGGCCGTACTTCAGAAGGCGTGCCAGCACTTGCTGTTCGTCGGCGGTCAACACGCCGGTAACGTCGGCGAAGTGAGCAAATTCAGCGTACAGGCCTGTAACAGCTGGAACCTTCTGGCTCAGTTGCTCAAGGAGTTTGCTGTGGCGAAAGGCAGAAAGGGCAGGAGCGCCGCGCAGGATCAACATCTTCGGGACAGCCTCGGGAAGGGGGTGTGCTTTGAGGCCGTGCATTCTAGCGTAAACCGCCGCCAACGGCACCCGAAACGCTACCGGTGGCTGCTGCCAGACGTCAGTTGGCCGGATTAGCCCCCTTTCGAGGGGCCCTACAGGGTATTCGGCGCAGTTATTTTAACCGTCACAATCCCTCGGCAAGCCGCGTTTCTGCGGGCTACAGCACAGTTTTGCCGGTACTAGCAGACAACTCCCACGCTGTCGAGATATGGCGCCGTGGGCCGTTTGCGTATACTGCGCAGATGTTCTCCCCAACTGCTTTGCGCCCGCGATGCGCCAAATGGCTCATCGCCACCGGACTCTTCCTGATGCTCAGCGCCTGTGTTGATAAACCCAGCACGCTCGAGCGAATCAAGGAGGATGGCGTATTGCGGGTGGTTACTCGGAACAGCCCGGCCACTTATTTCCAGGACCGCAACGGTGAAACCGGTTTCGAATACGAGCTGGTCAAGCGCTTCGCCGACGACCTGGGCGTGAAGCTGGAAATCGAGACCGCCGACAACCTCGACGACCTGTTCGGCCAGTTGGGCAAGCCGAACGGCCCGGTCATCGCAGCGGCCGGCCTGGTCAGCAGCGAACAGCGCCAGCAGCAAGTCCGTTTCTCCCACCCTTATCTTGAAGTTACCCCGCAGGTCATCTACCGCAACGGCCAGTCGCGCCCGACCAATGCGGCGGACCTGGTGGGCAAGAAGATCATGGTGCTCAAGGGCAGCACCCATGCCGAACAACTGGCGGCGCTTAAAAAGCAGAATCCTGCGATTGAATACGAAGAGTCCGACGCTGTTGAGGTAGTCGACCTGTTACGTATGGTGGACGAGGGACAAATCGACCTGACCCTCGTGGACTCCAACGAAGTCGCGATGAACCAGGTGTACTTCCCCAACGTGCGCGTCGCGTTCGACCTGGGCAACGCCAGCAACCAGAGCTGGGCCGTGGCAGCGGGTGAAGACAACAGCCTGCTCAACGAGATCAACAGCTACCTGGATAAAGTCGAAAAGAACGGCACCTTGCAGCGCCTCAAAGACCGCTACTACGGGCACGTCGACGTGCTCGGCTATGTGGGCGCCTACACCTTCGCCCAGCATTTGCAGCAGCGCTTGCCCAAGTACGAGAAACATTTCCGGGCCTATGCCAAGGAAGAAAAGGTCGATTGGCGCCTATTGGCGGCCATCGGCTATCAGGAATCGCTGTGGCAGCCGGCCGTCACCTCCAAGACGGGTGTGCGCGGCCTGATGATGCTCACCCAGAACACCGCCCAGGCCATGGGCGTGTCCAATCGACTGGACCCCAAGCAAAGCATCATGGGCGGCGCCAAGTACCTGGCCAAGATCAAGGATGAACTGGACGACAGCATCGCCGAGCCGGACCGCACCTGGTTCGCCCTCGCCGCCTATAACGTCGGCACCGGACACCTGGAGGACGCACGCACACTGGCCAAGCGCGAAGGGCTGAACCCGAACAAGTGGCTGGACGTGAAGAAGATGCTGCCGCGCCTGTCGCAGAAGCAGTGGTACAGCAAGACCCGCTATGGGTATGCGCGCGGTGGTGAACCGGTGCACTTCGTAGCGAACATCCGGCGGTACTACGACATCCTCACCTGGGTGACCCAGCCGCAGCTGGAGGGCAACCAGGTGGTCGAAGGCAACTTGCATGTGCCAGGCGTGGACAAGACCAAGCCGCCGGAAGATAACCCACAGTTGTAAGAACACTGCAGGGCGCATGTGGGAACGGGCTTGCTCGCGAAAGCAGTGGGTCAGTCGACACATCTGGTGACTGACCCTCCCCCTTCGCGGGCAAGCCCGCTCCCCCATGTTTATCTGCGCTTGGCTTAAAGACCGCTCAGCAGGTGCACCACCCCGCCCGCCAACACCATCACGCCCGCCACGCCTGCTGCCTTTAGCGCAGGCTCATCCAACCGCCCCGTATCCTGCAACTGCACCCGCACCCGCGTCAGCGCCACACGCTGCTGCGACTTGAGGTTATCCGCGCCGCCCAGCGCGCTGAGTACTTCGGCCGACAGCAGACCTTGCGGCGGTGTTGCTACGGTCTCGGCAATCAAATCCGGCGTGAGGGCTTTCCAGAACGCCCGCTGCAATTTCTCGAACATGCTCAAAGCTCCACGACAGGTGAGGTTTCAACGGTGGCCGCCTGATATTGGCGCAGGGCGTCACGCACGAGGGCGGCTTCATCCAGGTCCAAGACCTGGCGAGCGATGATCTGGCAGTCGGCCAGGTCCAGCTCGCGTACGGTGGCCTTGATGGTGGGGATCAACGGCACGCTGACCGACAACTCATCCACCCCCATACCAATCAGCACCGGCACGGCCAGCGCTTCGGAGGCCAACGCGCCGCACACGCCTACCCACTTGCCATGGGCATGCGCGGCCTTGACCGTGGTGGCGATCAGGCGCAGCACGGCAGGGTGGAAGCTGTCGGCCTGGCTGGCCAGGCGCGGGTGGTCGCGGTCCATGGCCAGGGTGTATTGGGTCAGGTCATTAGTGCCGATGGAGAAAAAGTCCACGTGGGGCGCGAACACATCCGCCATCAGCGCCGCCGACGGTACTTCAATCATGATGCCCAGCTTTGGCAACTCGGTGAGCCCCAGCGCCAGCGCTTCTTCTTCAAGGAGCTTGCGCGCCAGGTGCAACTCCGAGAGCAGGCTGACCATCGGCAACATGATGTGCAGCCGCGCAAGACCGGCGCTGGCGAGGATCGCGCGAAACTGTTCGCGCAGCAGCTGCGGACGCTCCAGGCACAGGCGGATGCCGCGCAAGCCGAGGAACGGGTTGGTCTCGGCGTCCATGGGTACATAGGCCAGCGGCTTGTCACCACCGACATCCAGTGTGCGCACCACCAGGTTGCGCTCGGTGCCCAGGGCACGGGCGATCGAGGCGTAGGTGCCGGCTTGCTCCTCGGGGCTCGGCGCGCGGCTGCGGTCCAGGTAGAGGAACTCCGAACGCAACAGGCCGACGCCTTCGCCGCCCAGGGTCAGGGCATGCTCCACTTCCTGCAACGAGGCGACGTTGGCGGTGACCTCGACGTGATGTCCGTCGCGGGTAATGGCTGGCAAAGACGCCTGCGCCACGTCGCGCTGATGGCGCAGCACCTGCTGCTTGCGCGCTGCCTCCAAGTGTTCGATCTCGGCCAGGTTCGGCTCCAGGTGCAGCTCGCCTTTGTCGGCGTCGAGCAGCACTTGTTTGCCGTTGGCCAGCGTCAGCACCTGGGGTGAAACACCGCAAATTGCCGGCAGGCCAAGGGCGCGGGCGAGGATCGCGACGTGGCTGGTTGCGCCGCCGCCGACGGTGACAAACCCCAGCACTTTGCGGGTATCCAGGCTGGCGGTTTGCGAAGGGGTCAGTTGCTCGGCGATCAGGATAGCGCGCTCGGGCAACTCCCAGGCGCTGTCGCGAATCCCCAGGATCAGCTTCAGTACGCGCTGGCCGACATCCGCCAGGTCGGCCGCACGCTCGGCCAGCAAGGCATTGCCTGAACCCTGGAACTGCTTGGCCGTTGCGACCGTGGCGCTGTTCCAGGCAAAGGCAGCGCTCTTGCCGCTGGCCAGGAGGCTGTGGGCCTGTTCAAGCAAGGTCGGGTCTTCAAGCAGTTCCTGATGAGCACGGAAAATCTCCGCCTGGGCACTGCCGGCAGCGTCGTCCTGCAGCGCTTGCAACGCTTCGGTTGCAGCCAGGAGGCCGCGCGCCAGGGCGGCACGTTCGGTCGCTGCCCCGGCGCCGTGTTCAGGAATAGCCAGCGCAGGCTCGATCACTTGAACGACGTGACCAAACGCCGAACCCGGTGAGGCGCACACGCCTTTTAGCAATGTCGCCGACAACACCGTCGCGACCGGCTCGGCAACACTCGCCACCGCTTCACCACAGCCTTGCGCCAACAAGGCAACCAGTGCCTGGATCGCCACCTCGGCATCCTGCCCCGCCGCGCTCACTTGCAAGGTGTCGCCCTGCACGGTCTGCAACGCCATGATCGCCACCAGCGACTTCGCGTTGGCGCTCTGGGTTTGCTTGTGCAGGTAGATGCTGCCCTTGAAGCCCTTCGCCGCCTGGGCAAACACCGCCGCTGGGCGGGCGTGCAGGCCGTTGGGGTTGGGCAAGGTCAGTGGCTTGGAGAACAGTGCATCGCCCTCCTCCTCGTCCACCGCGTCCACGGTTTCACTTGGGGATAACTGCAAGAGTGGCTGGCCGGCCTCCACAAGACCGCTCGTCAACACGCTAAACGGTTCGCCACTGACCACCAGCATCAAGGTCAGCAGACTGCGCGCATGAAGCGCCACGTAGTCGGCATCGAACTCGATCAGCGCTTGCCCGGCCTCCACCCGTTGGCCTTCCTGTACCAACCGGGTGAAGCCTTGGCCCGCCAGGTTCACGGTGTCCAGGCCGATGTGCAGCAGCACCTGGACGCCGTTGTCGTCAGTCACGCTGACGGCATGCCCGCTGTCCTGGATATTGCTGATCACCCCGGCCAGCGGTGCACACAAGGTCTGCGAGGTCGGGTCGATGCACAGGCCGTCGCCGATCACGCGGCTGGAAAATACCGGGTCGGGCACCTTGTCCAGTGGCAGCAGCACACCCGACAAGGGGGCCAGCAATTCCAGGGGTTTAGATGGGGTCATGACTTCACCTGCTGTTTTGTTCTGTAAAAATCATTGGGTGATGCAACCCCAAGATGACGACGATCCAAGGTGGGAGCGGGCTTGCCTGCGATAGCATCGCCTCAGCTTTACTGAAAGACCGAGTCGCCCGCATCGCGAGCAAGCCAGCGCCCACACAAAGCGCATTCACATGAGTTCGCGCTATTTCCACCAGTATTCGACTTGCACGCCAACGTTCGACCCATGTCGCGCCGTGCCATAGGAGCCGGTATCGGACAATGCCGAACCCGCCGCCAATTCATTCGCCGCACGTTTGGCCGCTTCGTTCCAGGTTGCATAGGTGTAGTACAAGCGTACTTCCGGTCGCGCCCAGAAATCCGGTCCCTTGGGTGACCAGGTCGGGGCGAAGGTAAATTTGCTCAGCTTGCGTGTACCGCCGGTGGCGTCGACCTGGTCATGGCCAAGCTCGGTGACCAGTTTGAACTGCTCGCTGATCGCGTACGCCGGACGCACACCGATGGACATCCAGGTCTGGTCCTGGCTGCCGGGGCGAATGTCTTTCTGGTACACCGCCTCGACCTGCCCACCAAAACGCGGGGTCACCTGCCAGTCGAAAAATTCCACGGCGCGGTAACTTTTGCTGCTGTTATCCAGCAACGTATTGCCGGTGTACCCGAGGCCAGTGCCGGGGCCTTCGCCGTACTGCAGGGCGAACTTGTTCTTGCCGCCCAGGAAAGGTTTTTGCACGTGCTGCGCGGTGATCGCCCAGCCACTGTTGGTGTCGCGCCCGCCGGCTTTTTCGATGTAGCTCAGGCCCAGTTCCAGCTCGCCGCCTGGGTTGGTCTTGAAGCCTGCGACGTTGAAGTCGTGACGGGTGGCGTACTCCTTCTGGTACAGGTTGTCCTTGCGGGAAATCGCGTAGCTGTACTTGAGGTCGCCGATCAGCACGTCCTCGATACCACCGCCCGTGGCGCTCTGGTTCCAGTAGTAGAAATCGGAGATGTGGATGTCGTTACGCTTGTAGTAACGCCGACCGGCCCACACCGAACCGCCATTGAGGGCGGGCAGATTGGACCATTGCGCGTACAGTTGCGGCATGCGCGCGGTGCCGTTGTTTTCGCCCTGGAACTTCAACTCGCGGTCGTACTTGTTATAGAGCGACGCCATCGCATCGACGCTGAGTACCGAGCCATCGTCCAGCGTCAGCAGGTCCTGGCGCAACTCCAGTTCGGCGTACTGTTCGCATTCGTTACCCAGGCGGTATTTGGTTTGCGCCCCCGGCAGCTGGAAACATTGCTGGGGGCCGCTGCCCGTTGAAGTGCCTGCGCCGCTGCGCAAGTAACCGGCAAATTCCAAGGCTTGGGCGCCAAACGGCAAACCCAGGCAAGACGCAACGAGGCCCAGCCTTATTGTTGTTTTCATAAAGCACTCCGATATTTTTATTATGTTTTTTCAAAGCGCCCCGTGCTCCCACACGGGGTTAGAGCGGGTCTCAGTCCTTGAGGTGCAGCACGAACGATTCATAAGGACGCAACACCAGCGTGCCCGTACGCATCGGGCAATCGGGGTAGTTGCTGATCAGCAGGCGTTGTTCGCTGGCCGGGTTGATCACGCCGTCCGGCAGCTGGACGTCGCAGGGCGTGCCGTAGAAGTTATTCAGCACCAGCAGGCGTTCCCCGTGGCCCTCGCGCAGGTACGCCCAGACCTGCAGATGGTCTTGCAGCAGTGGGCGATAAACGCCCTCCAGGATCAGCGGTTCGTGACGACGCAAGGCAATCAGCGCCCGGTAGTGATGCAGCACCGAATCCGGATCCTCCAGCTGGTTCTCGACGTTGATCTGCGCCGCATTGGCCGGGATGCCGATCCACGGCTCGCCCGTGCTGAAACCCGCGTTGGCCTGGGTATTCCACTGCATCGGCGTACGCCCGTTGTCGCGGGACTTCTGCATGATCGCCGCCATGCTCGACGCCTCGGACTCACCCGCATCGCGCTTGAGACGGAAGATGTTCAGGGTCTCCACATCGCGGTACTGCGAGATAGCGTCGAAGCCCGGATTGGTCATGCCCAGCTCTTCGCCCTGGTACACATACGGCGTGCCCTGGAGGAAGTGCAGCGCGGTCGCCAGCATCTTGGCCGAAACCACGCGGTGCTCACCGTCATTGCCGAAACGCGAGACCACCCGTGGCTGGTCGTGGTTACACCAGAACAGCGCGTTCCAGCCGCCACCGGCCTGCATGCCCATTTGCCAGTCGGAGAAGATCTGCTTGAGTTGCAGGAAGTCGAAGTCGGCCTTCACCCACTTCTGCAGGTTCGGGTAATCGACTTTCAGATGATGGAAGTTGAAGGTCATCGACAGCTCTTTCGACGCCGGATTGGAGTAGCGGATGCAATGTTCGAGGCGGGTGGACGACATCTCGCCGACGTTGATCAGGTCATGCCCTTCGAAGACTTCGCGGTGCATTTCCTGCAGGTACTCGTGCACATTCGGGCCATCGGTGTAGAAGCGACGGCCGTCGCTGTTGTCCTCGGGGAAATCGGCAGGCTTTGAGATCAGGTTGATCACATCCAGGCGGAAGCCGCCCACGCCCTTGTCCCGCCAGAAGCGCATCAACTTGAACACCTCGGCGCGCACCTTGGGGTTGTCCCAATTCAGGTCGGCCTGGGTGTGGTCGAACAGGTGCAGGAAGTACTGGCCGGTCTGCGCCTCGTATTCCCAGGCCGAGCCGCCGAACTTGGATTCCCAGTTGTTCGGCTGGTCGCGCCAGATGTAGAAGTCGCGGTACGGGTTGTCGAGGCTGCTGCGCGCCTGTTGGAACCACTCGTGCTCGATGGACGTATGGTTGACCACGATGTCGAGCATCAGCTTGATGCCACGCTTGGCCGCTTCGCTGATCAGCAGGTCGCAGTCAGCCATGGTCCCGTAGCTGGGGTCGATGGCGTAGTAGTCGCTGATGTCGTAGCCATTGTCGCGTTGCGGCGAACGCAGGAACGGGGTGATCCACAGGCAGTCGACGCCCAGCCATTTGAGGTAGTCGAGTTTGTCCAGGATGCCCAGCAGGTCACCGGTGGCGTTACCCGCGTGGCTGTGGAAGCTTTTGGGGTAGATCTGGTAGATCACCGAGTGTTGCCAGTCTTGCATGGTGGGTTCCTTCAGTAGAGTGGTGTACTGGCCTTGAGGGCCTCATCGCGGGCAAACCCGGCTGCCACAGGGAAACGCATTCAAATGTGGGAGCCGGCGTGCCGGCGATAGCGCTAGATCAGGCAACGCGATACCCAGGCCGAACAATCTTCATGCTCAACGCACAGGTCAGGACAAACGGCACGACAATCGCGATGACCATCCCGATCACAAACATGGCGATCGAGTGCGGCACGATCGAAATAAACCCCGGCAAGCCCCCCACGCCGATGGCCGACGCCTGCACCTTGTTCAGCGACAGGAAAACGCTGCCCAGCGCCGAACCCACCAGGGCGGCATAGAACGGAAACTTGAAGCGCAGATTCACCCCGAACATCGCCGGTTCCGTGATGCCGAAATACGCGGAAATCGCCGAGGTCGACGCCATGCTTTTGTCCCGTGCATTGCGGGTGGTGTAGAACACCGCGAGCGCGGCACTGCCTTGGGCCAGGTTGGACATGACGATCATCGGCCAGATAAAAGTGCCGCCCTGGGTGGAGATCAGCTGCAGGTCCACGGCGAGGAACATGTGGTGCATGCCGGTGATCACCAGCGGCGCATACAGCAGGCCGAAGATCGCCCCGCCGACCATCGGTGCAAGGTCAAACAGGGTGACCACACCTTCGGTGATCAGGATGCCGAGATGACGGGTGACCGGGCCGATGATGGCCAGGGCCAGCACACCGGTAACGACGATAGTGGTGATCGGCACCACGAGCAGTTGAATCGCATTGGGCACGCGCGCGCGCAGCCACTTCTCGATGACGCTCATCACATAGGCCGCCATCAGGATCGGCAGGATCTGGCCCTGGTAGCCGACCTTTTCAATCTGGAACCAGCCGAAAATATCGAAGTACGGCAGGCTCTGGCCGTCGAGACCGGCGACCGCCTTGCCGTAGTTCCAGGCATTGAGCAGGTCCGGGTGCACCAGCATCAGGCCGAGCACGATGCCGAGGATTTCGCTGCCGCCAAAGCGCTTGGCCGCCGACCAGCCCACCAGCGCCGGCAGGAACACGAACGAGGTGTTGGCCATCAGGTTGATCAGGCTCCACAGGCCATCCAGGTTCGGATAGGCCTCAAGCAGTGTCTTGCCCTCGATGAACATGCCCTTGGCGCCCATCAGGTTGTTCACACCCATCAACAGGCCGGCAATGATCAACGCGGGCAGGATCGGCATGAACACATCGGAAAACACCCTCACCAGCCGCTGCATGGCATTGGTCTTGTCGGCGCCCTTCTTCTTCACGTCGGCGATGGTGGCGGCCGCAAGACCGGTCTGCTCGCGCAGGGCGGCGTAGACCTTTTCCACTTCGCCGGGACCGATCACTACCTGGAACAGGCCACCGGTGAAGAACGAACCCTTGACCAGGTCGACCTGGTTCAGCGCGCTGCTGTTGACCCGGCTCGGGTCCTTGAGCGCCAGGCGCAGGCGGGTCACACAGTGGGCAGCTTGCTCAAGGTTGTCGCTGCCCCCGAGGTGCTCGAGAATCTCGCGGGCGATGTTCGAATAGTCGTGGCTCATGCTTGGTTTCCACTTTGATTTTTTTATTTGGGGGCAGTCATTGGCAGCACGCCGAAGGCAAAAGTACTCGTCTGTACGAGTTAAAGCAACAACTCGTCTGTACGAGTTACATTTTGTTTATTTCCTGTAGGCCGCGGCATCGCTGTAAGCCGCATAAATCCAAGGGTCTAATGGACAAACCCCCGCTCTGCCACTAAGGTTCCTGCCTTGACCGCAACCCCGGCAAAGAGCCATCCCCATGAGCAAATACAACCAGATCTATACGGATCTGCTTGCCAGCATCACCACTGAACGCCTGCAGCGCGGCACGCGCCTTCCCTCCGAAACCGAATTGATGGACAGCTACCAGGCCAGCCGAGGCACCGTGCGTCGGGCCATCGAGCAGTTGCAGGAGCGAGGGTTTGCGCAAAAGATCCACGGCAAGGGTACCTTCGTGCTCTCGCCGAACCCGATCGAGTTCCAACTGGGCGGCATTGTCAGCTTCCACGAAACCCACGCCGACCTGGGCGATGACGTACGCACCGAAGTGGTCGAATTCACCCAGTTCCCGCTGGAAGGCTCATTGCTGCAGCACATCGAAGCCGAAGCTGGCACCCTGATCACCCGCATCAAGCGGGTACGGCGCATCGGCGGTAAACGGGTGATCCTCGACATCAACCACTTCGTGGCCGACGTGATCCCCGGCCTGGACCGCTCGATTGCCGAACAGTCGATCTACGCGTTTATTGAACAGACCTTGCAGCTGCAAATTGCCTACGCCCAACGCACCATCGAAGCCTTGCCGCGCGGCAAGGACGACCAGACCCACCTGGACCTCGAAGGCCAGAGCCATGTCATCGTGGTGAGCAACCAGACGTTTTTGCAGGATGGGCGGCAGTTCGAGTACACCGAGTCGCGGCATACGCTAGACAAGTTCTACTTCTCCGACATCGCGCGGCGCTGATGCCCGAAGACGGCCCTAGCTATGCAGCGCATCACCCGATGAACAATCGCTGAACCTTCTCGCTCCCACTCCAGGAGCGAGAACATGCCACTCACCACCATCCCCCTACCCAATGCCAGCGACCGGGACCAACTGAAGGCCACCGCTGCCACGCTTATCCGCGCCTGCCCGGAGTTGCACGCAGAGGCACGCCTGGTGGCCCGGGAAATCCTCGGTCGATACGGCCTGCCCACCACCGACCCCGAGACGGTCTACTACCACCGTTTCAACAGCGCCCAAAGCAACAGCAATACCTTTACAGGCTGGGAACACCGCAATGAACAGCCCCATGCCTCACTGACCTTGGTGCAGTTGGTGATCCACCGTTTCCTGGTGACCGATCAAGACAACGCGGACTTGCTCGACGTGAACGGCGGCTTTTACTCGGCAGGCCCCGAGCACCAGAACTTCGATCAGACCAATGAAGTACGCCTGCACGGCAACGAGGTGCTGAATGATTTGTGGCGGATCAATTTCAGTGAGCGTTACCACCGCACACTCGACGCCTTCTGGGCCGACTTCTCCGAAGATTTCAGGAGCCTGGCCAAATGTAACTTTCTCAACAAAGCCGTGCTGGCTCGGGACAAGCGGCAACTGAGCGACGCCGACTTTCACACGGTCATCAAAGCCACCTGCAGCCCACTGACCTGGCCCGTCAGCTTGGCAACGCTGCGCAGCGAGACACCCACGGACGCGGGCCTGAAAGTGTGCAAACTGAGTATCGCTGACTACGTCGCCATCGACATTCTGTGCATTGGTGACCCGGCCGGACGGCAGATCATTTATGTCCCAGGCGATGACGAGGCCTTCCACACCTGTGAAACCCCCAGGGACCTGCATTGGTGGGCCTTGATTCGCATGAATGACAAGGCCAGCCGCACGGCCCTGCTGATGCACTTCCAGCTGTCCGACCGGCAGGCCATCAATGATGAAATCACCCCGTTGATGAACCGTATGGTCGGCGCCTGGGGCAAGGCCGACTACAACCAGGTCAACCGGCGCTGTCGAGTGATCCAGGGTGACGCTTTCAGCGCCTTGCGCAACTCGACACGCGAAGCCTTGCTGGCCGAAGCCGAGATATCGCTCACCTCCAACGGCCAGATGCGCCAGCAACTCTGGCTGGGTTACCTGACTGCCGGCCTGCGTGCGTTCGGCCCCTTGAGCCTGCTTGGCTGGCCGATCGCCTTGCCGGTCATTGGTGCAAGCTTGTCCGCCATGGCCTTGAATATCGACAAGGCCGCCAACGCCAAGACGTCCGCCGAACGCAAGGACGCCGTCATTGGTGCAGTGCTTGCCGGCATCAATACGTTATTCAACCTGCCACTGCTCAAGGAAATAGGGCCATTGGCCGAGCTCGACGCAGACGCCGAAGCGGCTGAAATGGCTCACTACCGCGAAACCGCTCAACCCGCTGAGTCGCCTCCCCCCGAACACACACCCGGACAGATGCCCCAGCAACTCCGCAGCCTGCTGAGGCACAACGGTATGTTCGTTTTCGAGCAGGCAGAAGACGGCCTCGTGATCCTGCACCACACCCGCACAGGGGCGATCGTTCGTCACTCGATTGAGCGCACCGCTTCGGGCGCATTCTTCATCGACGCCCAAGCCTGGCCGCTGCTCAAGGGCGCGCGCTATAACAGCTTGGCGGCCCTCGCCCGGGCACTCGAGGAGCAAGACTTGCAACGGGTCAACGTCGGCCCGGCGCTCAGTCAGGTCAGCGAGGCCACGGGCACAAGCACTTCGGGACTTGATCAGCCGCTTACGCCCGGGCAAAACAATGGGGCGGTGCAAATACCAGTGGCCTGGCAACTCAACGAGATTCTCGAAGGTGCCACGCCCATGGCCGAAACCGGTAAATTCCGCTGCATTTATCAACTCAACAGCGACCCGCCCAACGCCATCCTGAAAAAGGATGCAGCCTATGCCGTGCGCTATGAGGATGACATCAACGGGGCAGGTAACTGGGCCATTATCGACCCCGCCAACCCGAATGCCTCTGAGGGCTCCCTGCCGGTGCGCCTGAATGCCCAAGGTGAATGGGAGCTGGCACCCAAGCTCGCACTCAAGGGCGGCATGCTACGGTCTGTGTTCAACAGAACTGCGCCGGTGCCTGCGCTGCCAGCCTCGGCCTACGACATCCCGCCGAACCTACGCCCCTTGCTCAGGGAGGCCGCACTGACCCCGGGCAACCCCGCACTGCATGAAGACTATGGCGACCTTGACCTGCTCGGATCCGGCGCGGCCAACCCCTATGACGACTTCAAGACCGTGCGCCAGCAGCTCTATCAGGATGCTGTCAACGATTACGCCAACATCGTGCTGCCCCCACGGCCTCACCTGCCCGCGCTGGCGGCCGATGCCAACGCCGAAACCATCGTCAGCACACTGCTCCAGGAAGCCAGGGGGATTGTCATTGGGGAAAACCATGCCGGCATAGGCAGCAAACAGTGGCTGATCGAGAACATGCCCCTCCTGGCTCGGCAAGGCGTGAAAACCCTGTACATGGAGCACCTGCTGACTGACTTCCATCAAACCGCCCTGCACGCCTTCGCCCGCAGCGGGGAGATGCCCGAGGCACTGGAGCAGTACCTCGCGGGTCTGGACACCGGCCACTCCACCGACCCACTCAAGCGCTATACGTTTTTGGAAGTGGTAAAAGCCGCCCGACAGAACCGCATCCAGGTGCAAGCCATTGATTGCATGGCCAGCTATCGACTGGAGGGCTTCGAGCCTGTTGCTCCGCAAGGCGTCAACGTCGTGGAAACGCTCGATGATCCTCGCGTAAAGATGATGAATTTTTACGCACGCTCAATCATCAACACTGATCAGGCAGTCAGGGGTGTGCATAAATGGGTGGCCCTCGTGGGGGAAACCCACGCGAACACGTTTGAGGGTGTACCAGGCCTCAGCGAACGGGAAGAAGCCGTTGGCGTGCGAGTCGAAGATGTTGCACAGGGCGAATCAGAGGGCATTATCGTCGATCCCGGCAGGACCGGTATCGAACTAATCCCACACCGTGCCTATAGCCTCAAAAGCGACCTGCTTCTGCAGGTAGAGACCCCGTGGGCCGGTCAGGAAAACCGTACCCTGGAGGACATACTGCCGTGCAAGGGGATGTTCACGTTGCAACGGTCCCGCGGGCCGACCCAACTGGTTCATCGCGCCAACGACAACGCCATCGTGTCTACTGCCATCAACACCGATGGCGGCCGCTACTTCATTGAACGCCCGTCCTGGCCAGCGATCAGCGGCAAGCGTTTCAAAAGCATGATCAAGCTGGTCAAGGCCGTGCAAGCCATGGGGCTGACCCTCGCCGACTGGAGCCAACCACTCTAATCTGCCGCTACAAAAAATGCCGCAAGCCTTCACAGGCTTGCGGCATCGTTCAGACCAACCCGTGAGTACTCAGTAGCGAGTGCTCAACAGGGGATCATTCCCACTCAATCGTCGCCGGCGGCTTGCTCGACACGTCATACGTAACGCGCGAAATGCCTTCGATCTCATTGATGATACGGCCGCTGACGGTTTCCAGCAGTTCGTACGGCAGGTGTGCCCAACGAGCGGTCATGAAGTCGATGGTCTCTACGGCACGCAGGGCCACGACCCATGCGTAACGACGGCCATCGCCTACGACGCCTACGGATTTCACCGGCTGGAACACCACGAATGCCTGGCTGACTTTGTGGTACCAGTCGGCCTTGCGCAGTTCTTCGATGAAGATGTGGTCGGCGCGACGCAGCAGGTCGGCGTATTCCTTCTTCACTTCACCGAGGATCCGCACGCCCAGGCCAGGGCCCGGGAACGGGTGACGGTAGACCATGTCGTACGGCAGGCCGAGTTCCAGGCCCAGACGGCGGACTTCATCCTTGAACAGTTCGCGCAGCGGCTCTACCAGCTTGAGGTTCATTTCCTCAGGCAGGCCACCCACGTTGTGGTGGGACTTGATCACGTGGGCCTTGCCGCTCTTGGCGCCGGCCGACTCGATCACGTCAGGGTAGATGGTGCCCTGGGCGAGGAACTTGATGTTGTCCAGTTTGTTGGACTGCGCATCGAAGACGTCGATGAAGGTGCGACCGATGATCTTGCGCTTCTTCTCCGGGTCGGACTCGCCGGCCAGGTTGTTGAGGAACTGGTCCTCGGCGTTGGCGCGGATCACCTTGACGCCCATGTTCTCGGCAAACATGGCCATCACTTGCTCGCCTTCGTGCAGGCGCAGCAGGCCGTTGTCGACGAAGACGCAGGTCAGTTGGTCGCCGATGGCTTTGTGCAGCAGCGCAGCAACCACGGAGGAGTCAACACCGCCGGACAGGCCGAGCAATACGTTGTCGGTGCCGACCTGGGCGCGCACCTGGGCGATGGCGTCTTCAGCGATCTTCGACGGGGTCCACAGGGCTTCACACTCGCAGATGTCGAGGATGAAGCGCGACAGGATGCGGCCGCCTTGCTTGGTGTGGGTCACTTCCGGGTGGAACTGCACGCCGTAGTAACGACGCTCGTCGCTGAACATGCCGGCGATCGGGCAGCTCGGGGTGCTGGCCAGGATGTGGAAGTCTTCCGGCATCTTGGTGACCTTGTCACCGTGGCTCATCCACACGTCGAGGCCGAACAGGCCGTCGGCGTCGATGTGGTCTTCGATGCCGTCCAGCAGGCGGCTCTTGCCGACCACGTCTACACGGGCATAACCGAATTCACGCAGCTCGGAACCTTCAACCTTGCCGCCCAGTTGCTCGGCCATGGTCTGCATGCCGTAGCAGATACCGAAGACCGGTACGCCCAGGTCGAATACGGCTTGCGGGCAGCGCGGGCTGTTGGCTTCGTGCACGGACTCTGGACCACCGGCGAGGATGACGCCTTTCGGTGCGAATTCGCGGATCGCTTCGTCGTCCATGTCGAACGGATGCAGTTCGCAGTACACGCCGATTTCACGCACGCGGCGGGCGATCAGCTGGGTGTACTGGGAACCGAAATCGAGGATCAGGATGCGGTGGGCGTGAATGTCGAGGGCCATGAAGTCAGTCTCGTCTAATGAATCAGAAACAACTCGGGGCTGAAAGAACAGCCCCGGTTACTTAACGTTTTGCTGGAAGCCTCAACCTACGCGGTAGTTTGGCGCTTCCTTGGTGATCTGCACGTCGTGGACATGGGATTCAGCCATGCCGGCGCCGGTGATCCGCACGAACTCTGGCTTGGTGCGCATTTCTTCGATGTCGGCGCTGCCGGTGTAGCCCATCGAGGAACGCAGGCCGCCCATCAGTTGATGGATGATCGCGCTCAGGGTGCCTTTGTACGGCACACGGCCTTCGATGCCTTCCGGGACGAGCTTCTCGGCGCCTGCCGAGGAGTCCTGGAAGTAACGGTCGGAAGAGCCTTGCGCCTGGGACATGGCGCCCAGCGAGCCCATGCCACGGTAAGCCTTGTAGGAGCGACCCTGGAACAGTTCGATCTCGCCTGGCGCTTCTTCGGTACCGGCGAACATCGAGCCCATCATCACGCAGGAAGCACCGGCAACGATGGCCTTGGACAAGTCACCGGAGAAACGGATGCCGCCGTCGGCGATCAACGGTACGCCCGTGCCTTCAAGGGCAGCGGCGACGTTGGCGATGGCGCTGATTTGCGGTACGCCGACACCCGCGACGATACGCGTGGTGCAGATCGAGCCTGGGCCGATACCGACCTTGACTGCGTCGGCGCCGGCTTCGGCCAGGGCCTTGGCGGCAGCGCCAGTGGCGATGTTGCCGCCGATCACTTGCACGTCAGGGAAGTTCTGCTTGACCCAACGCACGCGGTCGATCACGCCTTTGGAGTGACCGTGGGCGGTGTCGACCACCACCACATCAACACCGGCAGCGACCAGGGCCGAAACGCGGTCACCGGTGTCTTTACCGGTACCGACCGCAGCGCCAACGCGCAGACGACCTTGGTCATCCTTGCTGGCCAATGGGTAAGCCTTGGCTTTTTCGATGTCGTTGACGGTCATCATGCCCTTGAGGACAAATTTGTCGTCGACGATCAGCACGCGCTCGATGCGGTGCTTGTGCAGCAGTTCGCGCACATCGTTCTTGTCGGCGCCTTCCTTGACGGTGACCAGGCGCTCTTTAGGCGTCATCACTTCACGGACGGTGACTTCAAGACGGTTCTCGAAACGCACGTCACGGGAAGTGACGATGCCGACCAGGTCGCCATCGTGCAGTACCGGAACGCCGGAGATGTTGTGCAGGCGGGTCAGGTCGAACAGGTCACGCACGGTGGCGTCGGCTTCGATGGTGATTGGATCTTTCACCACACCGGCTTCGTAACGCTTGACCTTGCGCACTTCGGCAGCTTGCTGCTCGATGGTCATGTTCTTGTGGATGATGCCGATGCCGCCTTCCTGAGCCATAGCGATGGCCAGACGGGCTTCGGTGACGGTGTCCATGGCAGCGGAAACCAGGGGAATATTCAGCTCGATGCCACGGGTTAGGCGGGTCTTGAGACTGACTTCGTTAGGAAGCACCTCGGAATAACCGGGCACTAGGAGAATGTCGTCGAATGTCAGAGCTTCTTGGCTGATACGCAGCATCGCGGGGGCTCCCGAGCGGGAAAATGGAAGCGCGCCATTATATACATGCACCCTGTCGGGCTCAATGTAAAACTCTGACAAACTTGGTAATACTGATAGATGGATTAAAGTTCGACTTTGACCCAACTCATCTTCTGGTCCAGCCAATCGGCAAATTCGTCGATAAAGCTCTGCTTGAACCCCGCCTCCGCCCAGTTGTTGAAAATGAAGCCCAGGTTGGAAAACCCGCATTCCTGCAGGAACAGGAACCCATTGATGTCGTCTTCATGCCCACACAGCGGGCAGGTGAAGTTGTCGGTGTGGCCGGGCATCCAATCTTCCAGGCTTTCGAACAGCGCTTCGCCGACTTCCTTCAGGCATTCCGGGCAGCCGGCCTCTTCGAGAAAGCCCTTGGCCGGGGTATAGATGCAGCGCTTGTAGATGATCTCCAGGCCGTTGATAGGCTCGTTGAACGGCAGCGCCTCGGGGTGCAGCACGACCGCTCGCGCACCGTCAGCCAGGGCGTAGCCCATGCGGTTGCCGGTGCGGCCACAGGTGGTCGGCGCTTCCTTGATGATGTTCTTGCGCACCAGCCAGCGCACGATCGCCCGGGCGCGGGGTTCGTGGACGGGCAAGGTGGAGATTTTCGGGACAAGGATGCTTTGGGAATTCATGGGAGTCCTGCGGTGTGGCGTCTGACGCCATCGCGGGCAAGCCCGGCTCCCACACTGGATGCGATCAACTGTGGGAGCCGGGCTTGCCCGCGATGGAGCCCTGAAGGCTGGCAGCTTAATCCCTGCCCCACACAGGTCAAGTACTCAAGTACCGTCCAATCAACGCAATGCCACTGGCAAGGACCAGCCAGGTCACCAACCGCACAAACGCCTCGCGCGACATGCGCATCGTCAGCCTGCGCCCACACCACAGCCCCAGGGCCATCGCCGGCAACAGGCACAGCGCCAACATCAGCAGCGGCAGATCCGCATACACCCCGGCGACCAGGAACAGGCTCAGGCGCACCACCGTGCTGCAACTGATCAGCGCGCTTTGCGTGGCACGCGCAGCGTCCTTGGGCAGGCGGCTGTTCAGGTAGATCGCATACAGAAAGCCACCACTGCCAAACAGCGCTCCAAACAACCCGCCAACGGTGCCCATGGGAATCGACCAAGCGGCCGCCAGCTGCGTCGGCCGCGCTTTCACCGCCAAGCTGTAAAGCGCGTAGGCACTGATAAACAGCCCCATCAACAGCAGCAGCAGATCCGAGTGCAGATTGAGCAAAAACACCACGCCGAGTGTGCAGCCAATCGCCATGCATGGCAGCAATCGCAGCAGTTCCGGCTTGTTCAGGTCGTGCCGCGACTGGAGCAGGTTGCCAAATGCCGCGACAAAATCCAGCAATACCAGCAGCGGGATAAGCTTCGACAGCGGCATGAACAGAATCAGGATCGGCCCCGCGACCAGCGCAGTGCCGAAACCGGCGATGCCAAACACGATGTAGGCCACCACCACGCCCACGCCGATCACCAGCCAATCCGCACCACCAAACGACCACTGACTCATCAGCTCAACCGGGCCCATGGGTAATTCCTTGTTAGAGGTAGCCATCACTTTAGCCATCGGCGAGGGATGCGACTAATATCTTCAAAGCCCCCTACCCATCTCGAAAAGGCATGACGCGTGATCTCTACCCGCCAACTGCGCTACTTCGTCGAAATCGTCGACAGCGGCAGTTTCAGTGCCGCCGCAGAGCGCCTGTTCGTGGCGCAATCAGCCCTCAGCCGGCAGATAAAGGCGCTGGAAACCCAGCTGCAGACCCCGTTGTTCGAACGCACCGCACGCCAACCGCGCCTCACCGCTGCTGGCGAGGCCTTCTGCCCACGCGCGCGCAACCTGCTGGCTGAGTTACTCAAGGCCAGCGAGATGGCGACCCAAGTGGGCAATGGCGAACTCGGCACACTGCGCCTGAGCCATTCGAGCACTGTGCCGATGAGCGGATTGTTGCTGCAAGGCATCAGTACCTGGCTGGAGCGTTGCCCGGGGGTGTCGATGGACATCGCCAAACTGTCCTCCGAAGCGCAGTTGGAAGACATCGCCGACGGTCGCCTGGACGTCGGGTTGCTGCGCTTGCCGGTGTTGCGCCAGCGCGAGGGCGTGCGGGTGGTGCCTTTGTACAGCGAGCCACTGCTGCTGGCCGTTCCCCCGAACCATGCGCTGGTACGCAGTCAGGCGCCCATCCAGCTGGAGCAGTTGCAGGACGAAGCGTTTATCTCGATTCCCCACCCCCAGCGTGGCGGCCTGAGTTATCTGTCAGCCGAGTTGTGCATGCGTGCGGGATTCTTTCCCAAGGCCGCGCGCGTGAGGTCACGCAAGACTACCCAACTGCAGTTGATCCAGGCCGGCTTCGGTATTGCCTTGTTACCAAAATCCATGCGGGACATTGCCCCGGCCAACGTGCACTTTTTACCCCTGGCCGACCCGGACTGCCTCAGCACCGTGGCCCTGGCCTGCGCGCAGGCGCCGAGCGCACTGGTGGAGCAATTCTGCCAAACCTTGCGCGAATGCCTATAAACTGCCGCCCATGATTAAAGATCCTTTTGCCCGCCTGGGCCTGGACCGCGAAGTCCTGACTGTCAGCCAGCTCAACGGCCGCGCGCGGGTGTTGCTGGAAGACGTGTTCACCAATATCTGGGTCGAAGGCGAGATCTCCAACCTCGCTCGCCCGGCTTCTGGTCATGTGTACTTCACCCTCAAGGACAGCGGCGCGCAGGTGCGTTGCGCACTGTTTCGCAATAACGCCGCACGCGTGCGCCAAGCGCTGAAAGATGGCCTGGCAGTGAAAGTACGCGGCAAGGTCTCGCTGTTCGAAGGCCGTGGCGACTACCAGTTGATCCTCGATACCGTGGAGCCGGCCGGCGATGGGGCGTTGCGCCTGGCCTTCGATGCATTGAAGGAAAAGCTCAGCGCCGAAGGCCTGTTCAGCGCCGAGCGCAAAGTACCGCTGCCGGCGCACCCACGGCGCATTGGCATCATCAGCTCACCGACGGGCGCGGTGATCCGCGACATCATCAGCGTGTTCCGCCGTCGGGCGCCGAACATTGAACTGACACTGATCCCCACGGCTGTGCAAGGCCGCGAAGCAATCCCCCAGATCGTGCGCGCGTTGAAGCTGGCGGATGCGCGCGGCTTCGATGCGCTGATCCTGGCCCGTGGCGGCGGCTCCCTGGAAGACCTCTGGTGCTTCAACGAAGAAGCCGTGGCGCGTGCGGTGGATGCCTGCATCACACCGATCGTCAGTGCCGTCGGCCATGAAACCGATGTATCGATCAGTGACTTCGTGGCGGACGTACGCGCCCCTACCCCCTCTGCCGCGGCCGAATTGCTTGCGCCAGATGCCAGCCACCTGGTGCGCCAGGTCGAAAACCTGCACCGCCGCCTGGTGATGCTGATGCGCAACCGCCTGAGCCACGACCGCCTGCGCCTGGAAGGCATGGCCCGGCGCTTGCGTCATCCCGGTGAACGCCTGCGCCAACAGGCCCAGCGCCTGGATGACCTGGACATGCGCTTGCGCCGCGCATTCGAGCGCAGCCTCAACACTCGGCGCGAACGCCTGATCCGTCTCGAAACCCGCCTGGCCGGCCAACACCCGGGGCGCCAGCTCGCCCTGCTACGCCAACGCCTGGACGGCCTCGCCGAACGCCTGCCCCGGGCCATGCGCGAAGGCCTCAAGGCGCGGCGCCTGCAGTTGCAAAGCCAGGTGCAGACGCTCCACGTGGTCAGCCCGCTGGCAACCCTGGGCCGTGGCTACAGCATCTTGCTGGACGAGCGCGGCCAGGCGATTCGCAACGCCGCACAGACCCACACCGGCCAGCGCCTGACCGCGCGCCTCGGTGAAGGCCAATTGCAAGTGCGGGTGGAAGACAACCACCTGACACCCGTCACACTTTCGTTATTGGATTGATTGATGCCACGTCTCTTTAGCCTGCTGATGTTGTTTTGCCTCGCCTTCAACGCCCACGCCGACAGCTACATCACCCGCACCTTGAACAAACCGGTGCCGGGTGGCGTTGCCGTCGTCGAGCTGGGTCCCGCAGCGGCGGCCCCGAAAGCCACCTATCAGGGCAAGCCGGTGCTGGTGGTGAAAGAGGCCGACAATTGGCTGGCGATTGTCGGTATTCCGTTGACGGTCAAGCCAGGCAACGAACGCATCAGCAGCGGCGGGCGTAACCTGCCGTTTATCGTCGGTTACAAAAAGTACCCGGAACAACGCATTACCCTGAAAAACAAAAGCCAAGTGAACCCCGACCCGGCGCAACTCAAGCGCATCGAGGCCGAGCTGGCGGTGCAAATCAAGGCCTACCGCAGTTTCAGCCCGAACCTGCCGAGCAACCTGGTGCTGGACAAGCCGGTGAACGGGCCGCTGTCGAGCAAGTTTGGCGTGCGTCGCTTCTTCAACGGTGAAGAGCGCAACCCCCACTCGGGCCTGGATTTCGCCGTGCCGGCCGGTACCCCGATCAAGACCCCGGCGAACGGTAAGGTGATTCTGGTCGGCAACTACTTCTTCAACGGCAACACCGTGTTCGTTGACCATGGCCAAGGCTTCATCAGCATGTTCTGCCATATGTCGAAGATCGACGTGAAAGTCGGCCAGCAACTGGCACGCGGTGCCGTGGTGGGCAAGGTCGGTTCGACGGGCCGTGCGACCGGGCCGCACATGCACTGGAACGTCAGCCTGAACGACGCGAGGGTCGACCCGGCGATCTTTATCGGCGCGTTCCAACCCTGAATCGTTCAATTGCGCGCCCGATAATGGGCGCGCAATTAAAACCAGACCCAGCCTCATATAAGGGCATAAAATCTCGTTTCCCACGCCGATAGAAGAACTTCTCTCAATTTTTCTCGACTGCTTGCCATCTTTCACCCCTGCGGTTAGGGTTGAGCTTATGAAAACCTCTCACACCCTCATTCAGCTCCGCCAGCACCGCAGCCTGTGCCTAGTCAGCGCACGACTGCCAGGCTGAATCGATCTGCCTCGTCTTGACGTTTTATCCCTAAAAACAGTTCTACGGCAGGCCGCCTTTTCTCGGCCCCTACAACAAAGGATTTCCCGATGAGCATGCTCAAAGACCCGTCTTCGAAGTACCGCGCGTTCCCGACCATCGATATCCCGGACCGCACCTGGCCATCGAAGACCATCACCGAAGCGCCGATCTGGTGCAGTTCCGACCTGCGTGATGGTAACCAGTCGCTGATCGAGCCGATGGACGCCGTGAAAAAGCTGCGCTTCTGGAAGACCCTGGTCGCCGTTGGCGTGAAGGAAATCGAAGCCTCGTTCCCGGCAGCCTCGCAAACCGACTTTGACTTCGTGCGTACCCTGATCGAAGACAACCACATCCCCGAGGACACCACCATCCAGGTGCTGACCCAGGGCCGTGAAGACCTGATCGCACGCACATTCGAATCCCTGCGCGGCGCCAAAAAGGCCATCGTGCACCTGTACAACGCCACGTCGCCGTCCTTCCGCCGTATCGTGTTCAACCAGGACAAGGAAGGCATCAAGGCCATCGCGGTCAACGCGGCCAAGCTGTTCGTCAAATATGCCGCCCAACAGCCGGAAACCCAGTGGACCTTCGAATACTCCCCTGAGACCTTCAGCGCCACCGAGCTGGAGTTCGCCAAGGAAGTGTGCGATGCGGTGATCGAGGTGTGGAACCCGACGCCCGAGCACAAGATGATCCTCAACCTGCCGGCCACCGTGGAATGCGCCACGCCAAACATCTATGCCGACCAGATCGAGTGGTTCGGTCGTCATATCAACCGCCGTGACAGCGTGATCATCAGCCTGCACACCCACAACGACCGTGGCACCGGCGTGGCCGCCACCGAACTGGGCCTGATGGCCGGCGCCGACCGTGTCGAAGGCTGCCTGTTCGGTAATGGCGAGCGCACCGGTAACGTCGACCTGGTGACCGTCGCGCTGAATATGTACACCCAGGGCCTTGACCCGCAGCTGGATTTCTCCGACATCGATGGCGTGCGCAAAGTCGTCGAGGAGTGCAACCAGATTCAGGTCCACCCGCGTCATCCATACGTCGGTGACCTGGTTCACACGGCGTTCTCCGGCTCGCACCAGGACGCCATCCGCAAGGGCTTCTCCCAGCAGAAAGACGATGCGCTGTGGGAAGTGCCGTACTTGCCGATCGACCCGGCCGACATTGGCCGCAGCTACGAAGCGGTAATTCGCGTGAACAGCCAGTCGGGCAAAGGCGGCATCGCCTACCTGCTGGAGCAGGAATACGACATCAGCTTGCCGCGCCGCATGCAGATCGAGTTCAGCCAAGTGGTACAGGCTGAAACCGACCGCGTCGGCCTGGAGATGACCGCACCGCAGATCTACGCCTTGCTGCAGCGTGAATACCTGCAAGCCAATACCCCGTACGCGTTGGTCAGCCATCGCCTGCAGGAAGAGAACGGCAACAGCTTTGTCGAGGTGGAAGTCTCGGGCAAGGGCCAGGGCGAAACCAACCTGCACTGGAAAGGTAAAGGCAACGGCGCGTTGGAAGCGCTGGTGGCGGGCCTGCCGATTGGCGTGGAGATCATGGACTACAACGAACATGCGATCGGTGCAGGCACCCACGCCAAGGCAGCGGCCTACATCGAACTGCGTGTAAACGGCGAGCGCCCGGTGCATGGCGTGGGTATTGATGAAAACATCACCACGGCCAGCTTCAAGGCACTGTTCAGTGCGCTGAACCGCTCGTTGAGCCAGCAGGAAGCGAAGGCAGCGTAAAACGCCTGCTTAAATGCGAAGGCCCCTGGGTGTGAATCCAGGGGCCTTTTTTGCTGTGGGTCTTGGATGAGGCTGATGGCCTCTTCGCGGGCTGGCCCGCGATAGCGGTCGATCAGACGAACTGGAAGCTGTCGGCATCCAGGTTCGCCGGAAACTTGGTGCGATACGCGGCCAATTCCGCCGCATCCAGGTTCACCTGGAACACCCCATCCGCTTCCCCTGCACTGAGCAGGGTCTCGCCCTGGAAGTCCAGCACCTGACTGTCCCCCGTGTAGGCAAACCCCTTCCCATCCGTGCCCACGCGGTTAACGGCCGCCACATAGCACAGGTTCTCGATGGCCCGCGCCGGCAGCAATCGGTTCCAATGCAGGCGACGCGCACCTGGCCAATTGGCGGTGTACAGCAGCAGGTCAGTGTCCTGGGCATCGCGACTCCACACCGGGAAGCGCAGGTCGTAGCAAATCAATGGGCGAATGCGCCAACCCTTTAATTCGAACTGCACCTGGCGTTCGCCAGGGGTGTAGTGGTCGTGCTCGCCGGCCATGCGGAACAGGTGGCGCTTGTCGTAATGCAACACTTCACCCTCCGGCCGTGCCCACAGCAGGCGATTGCGATGGCTGCCGTCGGCGGCCTGGATAATCACACTGCCGGTGATCACGGCGCCGTACTTCGCTGCCTGGGCCTGGAGCCAGCGGTGGGTCGGACCGTTCTCCGGCTCGGCCAGGGTGGCTGACGCCATGGAGAAACCGGTGGTGAACATCTCCGGCAGTACAATCAGGTCGGCGCCTCTGGCTTGCTCAAGCAGCAGCTCGAAGTGTTCAAGGTTGGCTTGGCGGTCATGCCAGGCCAGGCTGGTCTGGACCAGGGCGATATTCAGGTTCGGCAGTGCACTCAGATCACGCATAGTTTTTCCGCCGCTTGTTGCAGCGTTTCCTCGCGTTTGGCAAAGCACAGGCGCACCAGGCGCTGGCCTTGGGGTGGGGTCTGGTAGAACACCGAGACTGGAATGGTGGCCACGCCGTGTTCGCGGGTCATCCAGAGGGACATGGCGACGTCGTCCAGGTCCGGACGGATCCGGGAGTAATCCACCAACTGGAAGTAGGTGCCGGTCACGCGGGTAAAGCTGAAACGGGACGGCGCCAGCAAATCGCAGAACAGATCGCGCTTGGCCTGGTAGAACGCTGGCAGCGCCTCGACGTGCTCCGGGTGTTCGGCCATGAAGTCGGCCAGCGCGTACTGCAGCGGGGTTACGCCGCAGAAATTGACGTATTGATGCACCTTGCGCAGTTCTGCGGTGAGGGCCGGCGGCGCGACCACGTAGCCGGTTTTCCAGCCGGTGACGTGATAGGTCTTGCCGAACGAGCTGACCACGAAGGCGCGCCGGTACAGCTCTTCATGGGCCAGCACGCTGACGTGCGGCACGCCGTCGAATACCAGGTGTTCGTAGACTTCGTCGCTGACCAGGTAGATATCACGGTCGCGGATCAGTTCGGCCAATTGGTCCAGCTCGGCGCGGCTGATCAGCGCGCCGGTGGGGTTATGGGGGGAGTTGAGGATGATCATGCGCGTGCGCGGTGACAGCGCCGCCTTGACCTTCTCGAAGTCGAGGGCAAAGCCGTCCAGGCTCAGTTGCACATGCACGCAACGCCCACCGGCCAGTTCCACTGAGGGCTCGTAGCTGTCGTAGCAGGGGTCGAACACGATGACTTCATCGCCATGGCGAATCACCGCCTGGATCGCGCAGAAAATTGCTTCGGTGGCGCCAGGGGTGATGGTCACTTCACTGTCGGCATTGACCGTCGCGCCATAACTGCGGGCGATCTTGGCGGCCACCTGCTGCCGCAGCACTGGCAGGCCGGTCATAGGCGCATATTGGTTGTGACCGAGGGCAATATGCTTGCCCACTGCATCGAGCAAACCTTGAGGGCCATTGAAGTCCGGGAAGCCCTGGGACAGGTTGAGTGCGCCGGTTTCAGCGGCAAGTTGCGACATGGTGGTGAAAATCGTTGTGCCGACATTCGGCAGCTTGCTGGTGATCATGGGAGCCCCCTTCGGGTGAGCTGCAAGTTTTAAGCTGCAAGCTGCAAGCAGGTCAAGGGGCAAACCGCCAGGCACAAAAAAGGGCTCATTTAGAGCCCTTTTTTGTACCTGGCGGTTTGAGCGTCAAGCTATTAGCTACACGCTGAAAACACTCTCGCTTTTACCTGGCGCTTGCCACTCGTCGCTTACCTACCTTTTATCCCGGCGCTTCTTGTCGGCCTTCTTGTGGTGAGTCATCAAGCGACGCTTCTTGTTCACCTGACGGTCAGTCAGTGTGTTCTTGTTGCCTTCGTACGGGTTCTCGCCACCCTTGAACTCGATACGGATCGGCGTACCGACCAGTTTCAAGACACGGCGGTAAGTGTTTTCCAGATAACGCACGTACGACTTAGGCACCTTCTCGATCTGGTTACCGTGGATCACGATAATCGGCGGGTTGGCACCACCCAAGTGGGCGTAACGCAGTTTGATCCGGCGGTTGTTGACCATCGGCGGCGCGTGCTCGCCAACGGCGTCTTCCAGGATCTGGGTGAGGCGGTTGGTCGGCCAGCGGGTGACCGCGGACTTGAACGAGTTCTGGACGGAAGCGTAGAGGTTGCCCACGCCGGTGCCGTGCAGTGCCGAGATGAAGTGGATATCGGCGAACTCGACGAAGAACAAGCGACGCTGCAGCTCGATCTTGACGAAGTCGCGCTCGCTTGGCGTCATGCCGTCCCACTTGTTGATCGCGATCACCAAGGCACGACCGGCTTCAAGGGCAAAGCCCAGCAGGTTGAGGTCGTGGTCTACCACGCCTTCGCGGGCGTCCATCACAAAGATCACCACGTTGGCGTCTTTGATCGCCTGCAGGGTTTTCACCACGGAGAACTTTTCAACTTCCTCGTGGATCTTGCCGCGCTTGCGCACACCGGCGGTGTCGATCAGCGTGTACTTCTCGTCGTTACGTTCGAACGGGATGTAGATGCTGTCGCGAGTGGTGCCGGGCTGGTCGTACACGATGACCCGGTCTTCACCGAGCATGCGGTTGACCAGGGTCGACTTGCCAACGTTAGGGCGGCCGATGATGGCGATCTTGATGCCGTCTTTTTCACTCGGGCCAGGAATGCGCTTGGCTTCCTCACCTTCGGCGACGATCTCTTCCTCGCCCTCTTCTTCCTCGACGTCATCCTTGGGGAAGTCGCGCAGGGCGATTTCCAGCATCTGGGTGATACCGCGACCGTGGGCACCGGCGATTGGAATCGCGTCGCCCAGGCCCATCGGGCTGAATTCGGCACGGGCCTGCTCAGGATCGATGTTGTCGATCTTGTTGGCGACCAGATAGGAACGCTTGTTGCGCTTGCGCAGGTGCTCGCCAATCATCTGGTCGGCAGCGGTGTAGCCCGCACGGGCGTCCACCAGGAACAACACGACATCGGCTTCTTCAATGGCCAGCAGCGACTGCTCGGCCATCTTTTCGTCCATGCCATGCTCGTCACCGGAGATACCACCGGTGTCGACAATAATGTAGGAGCGCCCTTGCCACTTTGCCTCACCGTATTGGCGATCACGGGTCAGACCGGACAAGTCGCCGACGATGGCGTCGCGAGTCCTGGTCAGGCGGTTGAACAAGGTGGACTTGCCGACGTTAGGTCGGCCCACCAGGGCGATTACGGGAACCATGCGGCTCTCCACTTCGTTATTTCAGAAAATACAAAAGCCGCTGCAAGGCAGCGGCTGGTGCTCGGGGCAGCATAATCAAATGCCGCATGCCCCGCCGAAGCGGGGCCGCCTGGGTGTTACCCCAAGCATAGTTCTTACTTGATGGTCAGGGCTTCCAGCTTGCCGCTGTTGCCATACACATAAAGCATGTTACCCACCACCAGCGGACGCGCACGCAGGCCGTCGCTGTCGATACGCTCACGACCTACGAAGCGACCATCCACCTGGCTCAGCAGGTGCAGGTAGCCTTCGAAGTCACCGACCGCCACGTAGCTGGAGAATACTTCTGGTGCCGACAGTTGGCGGCGAGCCAGGGAGTCGTTGCTCCACAGTGCAGTGGTGGAACGCTCGTCGACACTTTCAACGGTGCCGGACGCCAGGCTTACGTAGACGCTGCCAAACCCTTGGGCGACACCGGCGTAGCTGGAAGCATCACGCTGCCAGTTCACACGACCGCTCTGCAGGTCCAGTGCCGCGACACGGCCCTGGTAAGTGGCGACGTAGAGGGTTTCACCGGACAGCAGCAAGCCACCGTCGATGTCCACTACGCGGTCCAGCTCGGAACGACCTTGAGGAATGGCCACACGGGTTTCCCAGGCCGGCACGCCGTTCTGGGTATCCAGGGCGACCACTTTACCGGTCGACAGGCCTGCAACGGCCAGATTGTTGGTCACAATCGGACCACTGGTACCGCGCAGCGTCAGCACCGCAGGGGTGCTGTCGTACAACCAGCGCTGTTCGCCAGTGCTGGCGTCGAGGCCGATCACACGGTCGTCCTGGGTTTGCACCACGACGATATCGCCGTTGGTGGCAGGCGGTGCGAGGACTTCACTGGTCACGCGAGCGCGCCATTTCTCTTCACCGGTGCTCGAATCCAGGGCCACGACTTCGCCTTTCAGCGTGCCGAGCATGACCATGCCGTAACCCACGCCTACGGCGCCGGAGACAGGCAATTCGAGGTCTTTCTTCCACTTGACGTCGCCGTTCATGCGATCCATGGAGATCACCACGCCGGTCACGTCAGCCGCCACAATGTTGTCACCGTCGATTGCCGGCACCAACATGTTGTAGGTTTCACCCTGGCCATCACCGATGGAGCGGCTCCACTGCTTTTGCAGGACCACTTCTTCCTTGAAGCTGGTGAGCTCCGCAGGCGGCAGTTCTTTTTTACTGTTGCTGCTGCAACCCGCGGCCAGAACGGCCAGAGCCAGCAATGCTGCATGTTTCCAACGGATCACGTCACGCATCCCCTTTGGCCAAGTCGTCCAGCTTGATTTGTAAGCCACCGACCGCCGCTTCATCAGACAGCGCCGCCTTGGCTTTTTGGTACGCAGCATTGGCTTCGTCGGTACGACCCAATTGGACCAACAGGTCGCCCTTGAGCTCTTCGCGAGTGGCTACAAATGCCTTGTCAGCATCGCCGTCGAGCAGTTTGAGTGCTTCGTCAGCCTTGTTCTGTGCCGCCAGTACCTGAGCCAGGCGCTGACGTGCGATTTCACCCAGGGTCGGGTTGGTCGGCTTGTCGGCGATGGCCTTCAGCTCAGCGGCGGCGTCATCCAGCTTGCCGGTGTCGACCGCGACTTTCGCGACGAACAGGCTGCCGTATTGGGCGTAGGTGCTACCACCGAATTCGTTCTTCAGCTTGCCGGCCAGGTCGGCAACCTGCGCCGGGTCAGGCTTGCCGTCCGGCGTCAGCGTGGTTTCCAGCAGTTGCTGATAGAGGATCGAGGCGCCTTGGGACTGGTTGGCCTGATACTTGGTCCAGGCTTGCCAGCCGAACACCACCACTAAAGCCAGCAGCCCGCCAGTAACCAGGGGCTTGCCGTTACGCTGCCACCAGTCCTTGAATTCGGCCAGTTGCTCATCATCAGTACTCGACACCCCAATACTCCTTAATCGCTAAATTCGGCTGTTCGACAGCTTCAACCCTGCACGACGCAGGTGGCCAAGTGCGCAGCGAGCGCATCAAAGGCAATGTTCTGTTGCTCACCCTGGCCACGCAGGGGTTTGAAACCTATCACTTGCTGGGCCAGTTCGTCTTCGCCGAGGATCAGTGCATACAGCGCACCGCTCTTGTCGGCCTTCTTGAACTGGCTCTTGAAGCTGCCGGCGCCGGCATTGATCTGCAGGCGCAGGTTCGGCAGTTGGTCGCGGACTTTTTCGCTCAGGGCCAGGGCAGCCAGTTCGGCGGCCTCGCCAAAGGCGCACAGGTACACGTCCACCTGACGGGAAATTTCTTCCGGGACCTGCCCAAGGGTTTCGAGCAGCAGGATCAGCCGCTCGATGCCCATGGCAAAACCCACGCCCGTGGTCGGCTTGCCGCCCATCTGCTCTACCAGGCCGTCGTAGCGGCCACCGGCACACACGGTGCCTTGGGCGCCGAGTTTGTCGGTGACCCACTCGAACACGGTCTTGCTGTAGTAGTCGAGGCCACGCACGAGTTTCGGGTTGATCACGTACGGAATACCGGCCGCATCCAGACGCGCCTTGAGGCCCTCGAAGTGCGTACGGGATTCGTCGTCCAGGTAATCGGCCATTTTTGGCGCGTTGACCAGCACGGCCTGGGTGTCGGCGTTCTTGGTATCGAGGACGCGCAATGGGTTGGTCTTCAGACGGCGCTGGCTGTCTTCGTCCAGCTTGTCCAGGTGGGCGGACAGGTACTCGACCAGGGCAACGCGGTAGCGGCCCCGGGATTCGCTGGTGCCCAGGCTGTTGAGTTCAAGCTTGACCGCGTCGCGGATGCCCAGTTGGCCCCACAGGCGCCAGGTCAGCACGATCAGCTCGGCGTCGATGTCCGGGCCGTCGAGGTTGAACACCTCCAGGCCGATCTGGTGGAACTGGCGATAGCGACCCTTCTGCGGGCGCTCGTGGCGGAACATCGGGCCGATGTACCACAGCTTCTGCGGCTGGCCGCCACCGGTGAGGCCATGCTCGAGCACGGCACGCACGCACGCGGCAGTGCCTTCCGGACGCAGGGTCAGGGAGTCGCCGTTGCGGTCTTCAAAGGTGTACATCTCTTTTTCGACGATGTCGGTCACTTCACCGATGGAGCGCTTGAACAGCTCGGTGAACTCGACGATCGGCATGCGGATCTGCTTGTAACCGTAGTTATCCAGCAGGCGCGCGACAGTGCCCTCGAAATAGCGCCACAGCGGCGTCTGCTCCGGCAGGATGTCGTTCATGCCACGAATGGCTTGCAGAGACTTGCTCACATCAAATCCTTAAATTCGTTCTTAGCCGCGCGCGATCAGCGCTGCGTCAGCCGCGACCTTCTCGGCCGCTTTCTCGCGGATCAGTCTTTCGAGCTCATCCACCAGATTGTCATTCGTCAACTTCTGCGACGGCTTGCCGTCGATGTAGATCAGGTTCGGTGTACCACCGGTCAGGCCGATGTGCGCCTCTTTGGCTTCACCCGGACCGTTGACCACACAACCGATCACCGCAACATCCAGCGGCACCAGCAGGTCTTCGAGGCGTCCTTCCAGTTCGTTCATGGTTTTCACCACGTCGAAGTTCTGCCGCGAGCAGCTCGGGCAGGCAATGAAGTTGATGCCACGGGAACGCAAATGCAGGGATTTGAGAATGTCGTAACCGACCTTCACTTCCTCTACCGGGTCTGCCGCCAGGGAGATGCGGATAGTATCGCCAATCCCTTCGGCGAGCAGCATACCGAGACCCACCGCAGATTTCACTGTGCCTGAGCGTAAACCGCCGGCTTCAGTGATACCCAGGTGCAACGGCTGCACGATTTCCTTGGCCAGCAGGCGGTAGGCCTCTACCGCCATGAACACGTCGGAGGCCTTTACGCTGACCTTGAAGTCCTGGAAATTCAGGCGTTCCAGGTGTTCAACATGGCGCAACGCCGATTCAACCAGCGCCGCCGGGGTAGGCTCGCCGTATTTCTTTTGCAGGTCTTTTTCCAGCGAGCCGGCGTTGACACCGATACGGATCGGAATGCCACGGTCACGAGCAGCGTCAACCACAGCGCGCACACGGTCTTCACGACCGATGTTGCCCGGGTTGATACGCAGGCAGTCCACACCCAGCTCGGCTACGCGCAATGCGATCTTGTAGTCGAAGTGAATGTCGGCAACCAACGGCACCTTGACCAGTTGCTTGATGCGACCGAAGGCTTCGGCAGCGTCCATGTCCGGCACGGACACCCGCACGATGTCCACGCCAGCGGCTTCCAGACGGTTGATCTGGGCAACGGTGGCGGCCACGTCATTGGTGTCGCTGTTGGTCATGCTCTGTACCGCGATGGGGGCGTCGCCACCCACCGGCACCGAGCCGACCCAGATCTTGCGCGATACGCGACGTTTGATTGGAGATTCGCCGTGCATGACTATTGTCCCAACTTCAGGCGAGCGGTCTCGCCACTGGTGAACGGCGCCACGTCCACAGGCTGGCCGTTGTAGGCCACTTGCGCGCCACGGGCAAAGCCCAGACGCAGCGTCAAAGGAGGCTTGCCACCCTGGTCGAGCGTATCTCCCTTACGCTTGAGACCGCTGAACAGCACTTTGCCATTGCCGTCGGTGACTTGCGTCCAGCAGTCAGCGACGAAGGTAATCTGTACGCGGCCATCACCGGCGATCAATGCTGGAGCGGTGGGCGGCGAAATCGCAGGAGCCGCCGGGGCAGCTGGCGTTGCAGTCGCTGGCGCCTGCACAGGCGCAGCCGGAGTATGGGCCTGGGCAACCGGGGCAGCCGGGGTGTGAGCCGGAGCAGCTGGCGTCGCGGGAGTCGGTACGGCAGCCGTCGCGGCGGGTGCGGTTTCCGGTGCTGGCTGCTCAGTGGCAACCGGCGCTTCAGGTGCGGCTTGGCCTTCGACCACAGCCTGGTCTTCCGGCTCATCCAGCGGATGAATCTGGGTCGTGCCGTCGGCGCTTTCGACCTCGACGTGCTCCATGGCGTTGCTGGTCAGGTCCTTGGTGCGCTGGGAGGCCTGGTCTTGCCACCAGACGAAACCGCCACCAATGACAGCGATCAGCAGCAACAGGCTGACAATGCGCAAAATCGTGTGGGAAACCCGCACCGGTTCTTCGATGCGACCCAGGCCATGCACATTGCTGCCCTGGGAGTCGGTGCCGGTGAACTGGTCAAATTCCTGGACCAGTACGGCTTGGTCGATCCCCAGCAGCTTGGCGTAGGCACGGATATAGCCGCGGGCGAAGGTATGCCCCGGCAGCTTATCGAACGCACCGGCTTCCAGATTGCCCAGGGAGGTGGTGGTCAAATTGAGCTTGAGGGCCACTTCCGCCAGCGACCAACCATTGCTTTCGCGGGCCTGACGCAAGGTGTCGCCTGGGTTTACGCGATTAGCTGCTACAACTTCCGGGTGCGCCGCTTTCATCATTGCTCCGACAGGTATTGCTGATATTCCGGCGTACCGGGATAGAGTCGTTCGAGTTGCTGGCCAAAACGTGCGGCCGTGTCGCGTTCTTCATGAACCGTCGCCAGGCGCACACCGAGCAATAGACTACGTGCATTTTGCCCGCTGAGCAGGCTAAAACGCTCGTAATAGTCACGTGCCGGCACATAATGCCTGTCTTCGTAGGACAACTCAGCCATTTCGAGCAATGCCCGAGGCTGGTGACTGTTCAAGTGCAAGGCTTTTTCCAGTTGCTGGCGCGCGCTGTCACGCTGGCCAAGGCGCATCGAAGTAACCCCGAGGTTCTCGAACACGCGCGAACGCTCAGGATAGAGGGTATCGGCGCTGGCTTGCTGGAAATAAAGGGCGGCCTGGTCATACCGTTTCTGCTCGAACAGGAAGCTGCCGTAGTTGTTCAGCAGCCGTGGGTCGGCAGGACGGGAGGCCAGGGCCTTGTGAAAGTACTGTTCGGCCAGTTCAGGCTCGGCCTGGGCCTGGAATACCAGGGCCAGTGCGGCATTGGCATCGGCGTCGTCGCTGTCCAGCGCAAGGGCCTTCTTCAACGGCACCTTGGCCTGTTCGCTCATGCCTTGTCGAAGGTAACCCAAGCCCAGTTGCACATAGGCAACTCGCGCCTCTTCACGGCCTTTACCGGTTTGCAAAGGGCTGTCATGGCCCGATGAAACACAACCGGCGACTAGACCGGTAACAAGCAAAAGCAGCGCAAGGCGCAAGGGCATAGAGATCCTCTCTCAGATTCGATTCACAGCAATTTGCGGCAGATCGTCGGCGGCGTTCAATTCACGCACGGCGATATAGCGCTCGCTGCGGCGGGTGCGGTCCATCACCTGCCCTACCAATTGACCACAGGCGGCGTCGATGTCTTCGCCACGCGTGGTGCGTACGGTGACGTTGTAGCCGGCCTGGTGCAGTTGATCCTGGAAACGGCGGATGGCGTTGTTGCTCGGCCGCTCGTAGCCAGAATGTGGAAACGGGTTAAACGGAATCAGGTTGATCTTGCACGGGATGTTCTTGAGCAACTCGATCATCTCGACCGCGTGTTCAACCTTGTCATTGATGTCCTTGAGCAAGGTGTACTCGATGGTCAGCACGCGCTTCTCGCCCAGGGACGACATGTAGCGCTGGCAAGATTCGAGCAGCATCTTAAGCGGATACTTCTTGTTGATCGGCACCAATTGGTTACGCAATGCGTCATTGGGTGCGTGCAGCGACAACGCCAGGGAGACGTCGATGTGCTTGGACAGCTCATCGATCATCGGCACCACGCCGGAGGTCGACAGGGTCACGCGGCGCTTGGAGATGCCGTAGCCCAGGTCGTCCATCATCAGGTGCATGGCCGAAACGACGTTGTCGAAATTCAGCAGCGGCTCACCCATGCCCATCATCACCACGTTGGTGATGGCACGGTCGACGGTCGCCGGTACGCTGCCAAAGGATTTGTTGGCAATCCACACCTGGCCGATCACTTCGGCGGCGGTGAGGTTGCTATTGAAGCCTTGCTTGCCGGTGGAGCAGAAACTGCAGTCCAGGGCACAGCCTGCCTGGGACGAAACGCACAAGGTGCCGCGTTTGCCCTGGGGAATGTATACCGTCTCGACGCAGCTGCCGGACGCCACGCGCACCACCCACTTACGGGTGCCGTCGCTGGAGATGTCCTCGCTGACCACTTCGGGACCACGGACCTCAGCAATGGCCTTGAGCTTATCGCGCAAGGCCTTGCTGACGTTCGTCATGGCGTCGAAATCGTCGACGCCAAAGTGGTGAATCCATTTCATTACCTGACCGGCACGGAAACGCTTCTCCCCGATTGAGTCGAAGAATTTCTCCATTTCCGGCTGGGTCAGCCCCAGCAGGTTGGTTTTTACAGTCGATGTCGTCATGGATTCACCCTCACTCTTTAAGCCGATGCTTAGCGAGCGGTTACTTCAGTAGCGGCGAAGAAGTACGAGATTTCGCGAGCAGCAGCGGCTTCGGAGTCCGAGCCGTGTACAGCGTTGGCGTCGATGGATTCAGCGAAGTCAGCACGGATGGTGCCGGCAGCAGCTTCTTTAGGGTTGGTAGCGCCCATCAGCTCACGGTTCAGAGCGATAGCGTTTTCGCCTTCCAGAACCTGAACAACAACAGGACCGGAGATCATGAAGGCAACCAGGTCGCCGAAGAAGCCACGAGCGCTGTGCTCAGCGTAGAAGCCTTCAGCTTCAGCCTTGGACAGTTGCTTGAGTTTCGAAGCTACAACCTTCAGGCCGGCTTTTTCGAAACGAGTGGTGATCTCGCCGATGACGTTTTTTGCAACAGCGTCAGGCTTGATGATGGAGAAAGTACGTTGAACAGCCATGGTGTAACTCCAGAAACGGTAATTTACGAAAAATTAAACCCGCGAATTATACGCGGGTTATTGGGTATTGCCTAACTGCGTAAAAAGGCGGCTCAGTCTGCTTCTTCGATCCACAGGCCTTGAATCGCCTCCAGGACCTTCTCGCCACCCCGGTCGGGGATGTCATCGAAGTCCGGCAGCTCCATCACCAGGTTGCGCAGCTTGACGAAGTTGACAGTCAGAGGATTGACCTCCGGATGAGCTTCAGCAAGCTGTATAGCGATTTCTTGTACATCAACCCATTTCAGGCTCATGACATTTCCTTGAATCAATGCGGCGCTTCGGCTGCATGGTTGAGGGAATATTTCGGGATTTCGACGGTGATGTCTTCGGTCCCGACCTTGGCCTGACAGCTTAGGCGAGAAGTCGCTTCCAGGCCCCAGGCACGATCAAGAAAGTCTTCTTCCAGCTCATCAGCCTTTTCAAGGCTATTGAATCCTTCGCGAATCACGCAATGGCACGTGGTGCAGGCGCACACACCGCCGCAGGCGCTTTCGATTTCGATATGATTGTCATGGGCAACTTCGAGGATGGACTTGCCGGTCTCAGCCTCCACGACCATACCATCCGGGCAGTGCTCGGCGTGTGGCAGAAAAATGACCTGCGGCATTGATTATTCCTCGATTTCATTCAGGTTGCGCCCGGCCAGTGCGGCTTTCACCGTCTGATCCATGCGGCGGGCGGCAAAGGCATCAGTCACCTGCGACAAGCGCTTGGTCTGCTGCTCGATGGCGTAGCCATCGTTGCCTTTCATCAGTTCGGCCAGTTCCTGCATCTGCAGGTCGATAACCATGCGCTCTTCAGCATCCAGCAGGCGCTCGCCGTCGGCATCAAGGGCACCCTGCACCGCTTCGAGCAGGCGCTGGGCATCCACTTGTTGCTCACGCAACACACGGGCGACCTTGTCATCGCCGGCGTACTGGAACGAGTCCTTGAGCATCTTGGTGATTTCGCCGTCGGTGAGGCCGTAGGACGGCTTGACCTGGATGCTGGCTTCAACCCCGGAGGCCAATTCACGCGCAGCGACGCTGAGCAAGCCGTCGGCATCGACCTGGAAGGTCACGCGAATCTTCGCCGCACCCGCCACCATCGCCGGGATACCCCGCAATTCAAAGCGTGCCAGGGAGCGGCAGTCGCTGATCAGCTCACGCTCGCCTTGCAGCACGTGAATCATCATGGCCGTCTGGCCATCTTTGTAAGTGGTGAAGTCCTGGGCACGGGCGACGGGGATGGTGGTGTTGCGCGGAATCACCTTCTCCATCAGCCCCCCCATGGTTTCCAGTCCCAGGGACAGCGGAATCACGTCGAGCAGCAGCAGTTCGCCACCATCACGTTTGTTACCGGCCAGGGTATCGGCCTGGATCGCGGCGCCGATGGCGACCACTTGATCCGGGTCGATTTCCGTCAGCGGCTGGCGACCAAAGGCTTCGGCAACGGCTTCACGCACGCGTGGCACGCGGGTGGAGCCACCGACCATGACCACGGCACCTACGTCTTCCAGCTCGATACCGGAATCACGCACGGCGCGGCGGCAGGCTTTGAGGCTGCGGGCGACCATCGGCTCGATCAACGCATCGAAGGCTTCACGGGTCAGCTGGGCCGACCACGTGCCGTAGGACACTTCGACGCTCGCAGCGTCCGTCAGTGCTTCCTTGGCGGCGCAGGCGGTTTGCAGCAGGTTGCGCTGCGCGCCCGGGTCCAGGTCGGCAGACAAGCCGGCGCTGGTGATGATCCAGCTCGCAATGGCGTGGTCGAAGTCATCACCCCCCAGGGCGCTGTCGCCACCGGTAGCGAGCACTTCGAACACGCCGCCGGTCAGGCGCAGGATCGAAATATCAAAGGTGCCGCCGCCAAGGTCGTAAATAGCGACCAAGCCTTCTGCATGCTGGTCCAGGCCATAAGCCACGGCGGCTGCAGTCGGCTCGTTGAGCAAACGCAGCACGTTCAGGCCGGCGAGCTTCGCCGCGTCCTTGGTGGCTTGGCGCTGAGCGTCATCGAAATACGCCGGGACGGTGATCACTGCACCCACCAGTTCGCCGCCCAGGGTTTTTTCCGCGCGCTGGCGCAGCACCTTGAGGATATCGGCAGACACTTCTACCGGGCTTTTCGGGCCCTGGACAGTGTCGATGAACGGCATGTGGGATTCGCCGCCGACAAAGCGGTACGGCAGCTGGTCGCCCAATTGCTTGACGTCGGACAGACCACGACCCATCAAGCGCTTGACCGACAGCACGGTATTCAAGGGATCGGTAGACGCTGCCAGCTTGGCCGACTCACCGACTTCGGTGCGATCAGCGTGATAACGCACGGCGGATGGCAGGATTACCTGGCCGTTGACGTCGGGCAACGGCTCGGACAGGCCGCTGCGCAAGGCAGCAACCAGGGAATTGGTGGTGCCCAGGTCAATCCCGACTGCCAGGCGACGCTGGTGCGGTTGAGGACTTTGGCCGGGTTCGGCGATTTGCAGTAGGGCCATGGTAATCAGGTCTTATCTGTCTATCAGGCGTGCATCACGGGCAGCACACTGGGTTAATCGTCGAGGCGCTCTTCTAACTGGCGCACTTCGTAGGTGAGCTTGTCGAGGAACTGCATGCGCCGCATCAGGCGTTCGGCCTGTTCGCGTTGCGCTGCATCATCCCAACAGGCTGCGAAGCTTTCGTTGAGCTCATCCTGGGCCGTTTTCAGACGACGCTTGAAGACCGCGACGCCCGCCAGATCGGCTTCGTCCTGCAAGTCTTCGAGCTCTTCACGCCACTGCATCTGTTGCATCAGGAAGTCCGGGTCGTGAACCGTGACTTCCAGCGGCAACTCGCCACCGTTCATCGCGAGCAGGTAGCGCGCGCGTTTAGGAGGGCTTTTGAGCGTCTGATAGGCTTCGTTGAGGCTGGCCGATTGCTCCAGCGCCAGGCGTTGCTCACGCTCGGAAGCGTCAGCGAAGCGGTCCGGATGCACGCCACGCGCCAGTTCTCGGTAGCGCGTGGCAAGCTGCTCAAGGTCCAGCCGAAAGCTCGGCTGCAGCTCGAATAAAGCGAAATGACAAGGAGTACCCACGAATAGCCTCAGATGTTGAAGCTTTCGCCGCAGCCACATTCACCGCGTACGTTGGGGTTGTTGAACTTGAAGCCTTCGTTCAACCCTTCCTTGACGAAATCGAGTTCGGTGCCGTCCAGGTAGGTCAGGCTCTTGGGGTCGATGATCACTTTCTCGCCGTGACTCTCGAACACCTGGTCCTCTTCAACCACCTCGTCGACAAACTCCAGCACGTAGGCAAGGCCGGAACAGCCCGTGGTGCGAACACCCAGACGAATCCCCTCACCTTTACCGCGCCCATTCAGGGAGCGGCGAATGTGCTGCGCAGCCGCTTCTGTCATGCTGATAGCCATCGTTGACTCCTTACTCGTCGCCAAATGCTTAGATCAAGCCTTTCTTCTGCTTGTAGTCGCGAACGGCCGCCTTGATGGCGTCTTCTGCGAGTACCGAGCAGTGGATTTTCACTGGCGGCAGGGCCAGTTCTTCGGCCAGCTGGGTGTTGCTGATAGTGACAGCCTCATCCAGGGTCTTGCCTTTCATCCATTCGGTCGCCAGGGAGCTGGAGGCGATGGCCGAACCGCAGCCGTAGGTCTTGAACTTGGCGTCTTCGATGACGCCAGCGTCGTTGACCTTGATCTGCAGGCGCATAACATCGCCGCACGCCGGAGCGCCGACCATGCCGGTGCCGACATCAGGATCTTCCGCGTTCATCTTGCCGACGTTGCGCGGGTTTTCGTAGTGGTCGATGACCTTTTCGCTGTAAGCCATGGTACTGAATCCTCACTCATCAGGGCCGCTCTGGAACCCTGTAGAAACGCCTGCGTTTACCGCCACGTTCCTACAGAGCTTGGGTGGCGGCTTCTATATTTAGTGTGCCGCCCACTCGATCTTGGAAATATCGACACCGTCTTTGTACATGTCCCACAGCGGCGACAGAACGCGCAGCTTGTTGACGGCTTCGCAGACTTTCTGCGCGGCGTAGTCGACTTGCTCTTCGGTGGTGAAACGGCCGAACGTAAAGCGGATCGAGCTGTGTGCCAGTTCGTCGTTGCGGCCAAGGGCGCGCAGTACATACGAAGGCTCAAGGGACGCCGAGGTGCAGGCCGAGCCGGACGAAACCGCCAGGTCCTTGAGCGCCATGATCAGCGACTCGCCTTCGACGTAGTTGAAGCTCAAATTCAGGTTGTGCGGTACACGGGCGGTCATGCTGCCGTTGATGTACAGCTCTTCAAGGTTCTCGACCTGCTTGTAGAAGCGGTCGCTCAGGGCCTTGATGCGCACGTTTTCGGCAGCCATGTCTTCCTTGGCCACACGGAAAGCTTCGCCCATGCCGACGATCTGGTGGGTCGCCAGGGTGCCCGAACGCATGCCGCGCTCGTGACCGCCGCCGTGCATGGTGGCTTCGATGCGCACGCGTGGCTTGCGGCTCACGTACAGCGCGCCGATGCCTTTAGGACCGTAGGTCTTGTGGGCAGAGAACGACATCAGGTCGACTTTCAGTTTCGACAGGTCGATATCGACCTTGCCGGTGGACTGAGCAGCGTCGACGTGCAGCAGGATGCCCTTCGAGCGGGTCAGCTCGCCGATGGCCGCGATGTCGTTGATGGTGCCGATTTCGTTGTTCACGTGAATCACGGAAACCAGGATGGTGTCTTCACGCAGCGCGGCTTCGATCATGGCCGGGGTGACGATACCGTCGGTGGTTGGCTCGAGGTAGGTGACCTCGAAACCTTCACGCTCCAGTTGGCGCATGGTGTCGAGGACAGCCTTGTGCTCAATCTTGGTGGTGATCAGGTGCTTGCCTTTGGTCGCGTAGAAATGCGCCGCGCCCTTGATAGCCAGGTTGTCGGACTCGGTGGCACCGGAGGTCCAGACGATTTCACGCGGGTCTGCGCCAACCAGGTCAGCGACCTGGCGACGAGCGTTCTCGACCGCTTCCTCGGCTTTCCAGCCGAACACGTGGGAACGGGAGGCCGGGTTGCCGAAGTTTCCGTCAACCAGCAGGCATTCGCTCATCTTTTGCGCGACACGCGGATCAACCGGGGTGGTCGCTGAGTAATCAAGGTAAATCGGCAATTTCATGGACTTTCTCCTAAATCAGGCTGGCTGGCGTGCCGTTAGCTCTTCGGCTGTCACTCGACGGCGGACGCTTCGATCTTGTCCAGACGCGGCGCCTTGGTGTTGCAACGGCGCTGGTCCTGACGCTGGGCTACTTCTTGCACCTCACGGCGAGTCACAAGATCAGCCAAGCTGATACCACTCAAAAACTCATGGATCTGCAGGCTCAGATCGCACCACAAGTGGTGCGTCAGGCAGGTGTCGCCGGCGTGGCAGTCACCCAGGCCCTGGCATTTGGTGGCATCGACGGATTCGTTGACCGCATCGATCACCTGAGCGACCTGGATGCCCTGCATGTCGCGGGACAGCTGATAGCCGCCACCTGGACCACGAACGCTGGAAACCAGATTGCTGCGACGCAACTTGGCGAACAACTGCTCGAGGTAGGACAGGGAAATGCCTTGGCGCTCGGAGATATCGGCCAGGGACACCGGCCCAGTTTGCGCGTGCAAAGCCAGGTCAAGCATGGCGGTCACCGCGTATCGGCCTTTTGTAGTCAGTCTCATGGACAATTACCAAGGTGTTTCAGAATGTGGGCAAGTATGCGATTCCCGAGTATTTAAGTCAACTATAAGACCTAGTACTTTAGTCAGGATTACCCGTAAAAAGGGCGCGCGAATCATAGCAGGATGGGGTGGGGACGAACAGCAGGAACAGGGCTAACGCCCGACCTCAAGACCAATGGAGATCAAATGGGGGAGCTGGCTCGCCTGCGATGGCGGTGGATCAGCCACTCAAGGGAGGCTGGCAGACCGCAATCGCAGGCAAGCCAGCTCCCACAGGGATCTTACCGGTCTTGAAATCTAGCCAGCCTTGGTCGCACCGGCCTCATCCTTGATTTCGGCGAAGTCCTCTTCGCGCAACTCGGGCAGATCTTTCGCACAGTACGGACTGCCCAGATCCTTCAGCGCACCGCACATACCCTCCAGCTTGCCGTCCACCGCCTGGAGGTGGTCAAGCAATTGGCCAATGGCACGCGCTACCGGGTCAGGCATGTCTTCGCTGACACCGTAGGCATCGAAGCCGATCTTCTCAGCCATGGCCTTGCGCTTGGCTTCCTGCTCGTCGCCAACCTCCGGCTTGACGATGATTCGGCCAGGGATACCCACTACCGTTGCGCCAGGCGGCACCGCCTTGGTCACCACGGCATTTGAACCCACCTTGGCACCCGCGCCGACAGTGAACGGCCCGAGCACCTTGGCGCCCGCCCCGACCACCACGCCATTTTCCAGGGTCGGATGACGCTTGCCTTTGTTCCAGCTCGTACCCCCCAGGGTCACGCCCTGATAGAGCGTCACGTCATCGCCAATCTCGGCGGTCTCGCCAATCACGATGCCCATGCCATGATCGATAAAGAAGCGACGACCGACCTTGGCACCCGGGTGAATCTCGATCCCGGTCAACCAGCGTCCAAAGTTCGACACCAGCCGCGCCAGCCATTTCCAGCCCATGCCCCACAAGGCGCCAGACAGGCGGTGGATCCAGATCGCGTGCATGCCGGGGTAGCACGTCAGCACTTCAAAGGCGTTGCGCGCCGCCGGGTCACGGTGGAACACACTCTGGATATCTTCTCGCAAACGCTCGAACATTTTTAATCCTTCCGCTTAAGAAGCTCGCCACGGGCCGCTTTCTGGGTTTCCGTGAGGATGCCACGCAATATATTCATTTCTGCCCGGCTGACCGAGCTGCGTCCGTAAAGGCGACGCAGGCGTGCCATCAAGTGCCGTGGTTTTTCCGGATCGAGGAACTCGATGGCCACCAGGGTTTGCTCCAAGTGCTCATAGAACCGCTCCAGTTCGTCCATGGTGGCCAACTCGCCACTCTTGGTCGACGCCACTTCGTCCTTCTCCACCTTGCTCGGCTGGCCTTCAGCGGCCAGCCAGGCCATGCGCACTTCATAACTCAACACCTGCACCGCCGCCCCGAGGTTCAGCGAGCTGAACCCAGGGTCTGATGGGATGTGCACGTGGTAATGACATCGCTGCAGCTCTTCATTGGTAAGGCCGGAGTCTTCACGACCAAAGACCAAGGCGATTTCAGCGCCACCGGCGGCCTCTTCCACCACTTTGGTGCCGCATTCGCGCGGATCCAGCAGCGGCCAGGGGATGCGACGGTCACGGGCACTGGTGCCGAGCACCAGGTTGCAGCCGACCAAGGCGTCTTCCAGGGTGGCGACGACCTGGGCTTTTTCCAGGATGTCATTGGCACCGGACGCACGGGCATCAGCCTCGTGGTGCGGGAACACACGCGGTTCGACCAGCACCAGGCGCGTCAGCCCCATGTTTTTCATGGCTCGCGCCACCCCGCCGATGTTGCCGGGATGACTGGTATTGACCAAGACGACACGAATGTTTTGCAGCAAGGGAGGCGCTCTCGGACACGGGAAAGGGGAGCAAATCTTACAGAACAGCCTAAGGTTATGCCATGAAAGCTAACGTCGTCCTTCACCTGAAGAAAGTTTCTGCTAGAATGCTCGGCTTTCTTTAACAACCTTAGGTGACACATCCATGCAGCCCATGCTGAATATCGCGCTGCGCGCCGCCCGCAGCGCCAGTGAATTGATCTTCCGCTCCATCGAGCGCCTGGATACCATCAAGGTCGACGAAAAAGACGCCAAGGATTACGTATCCGAGGTGGATCGCGCCGCCGAACAGAAAATCATCGACGCTCTGCGCAAGGCCTACCCTACCCACGGCATCCTCGGTGAAGAAACCGGCCTGCACAAAGGCAGCGGCGAAGGCGAAGACTACCTGTGGATCATCGACCCACTGGATGGCACCACCAACTTCCTGCGCGGCATCCCGCACTTTGCCGTGAGCATCGCGTGCAAATACCGTGGCCGCCTGGAACACGCCGTTGTCCTGGACCCCGTCCGCCAGGAAGAATTCACCGCCAGCCGTGGCCGTGGCGCCCAGCTGAACGGTCGTCGCCTGCGCGTCAGCGGTCGTACCAGCCTGGACGGCGCCCTGCTGGGTACCGGCTTCCCGTTCCGTGACGACCAGATGGACAACCTGGAAAACTACCTGGGTATGTTCCGCGCCCTGGTTGGCCAGACTGCCGGCATCCGTCGCGCCGGTGCAGCGAGCCTGGACCTGGCTTATGTGGCCGCGGGTCGTTTCGATGCGTTCTGGGAGTCGGGCCTGTCCGAGTGGGACATGGCTGCAGGCGCCCTGCTGATCCAGGAAGCGGGCGGTTTGGTGAGCGACTTCACCGGCGGTCACGACTTCCTTGAGAAAGGCCACGTGGTTGCCGGCAACACCAAATGCTTCAAGGCGGTGCTGACGGCTATCCAGCCGCACCTGCCGGCTTCGCTGAAGCGCTAAGCGAGCGAGCACAAAAAAAGCACCCCGAGGGGTGCTTTTTTTATGCCTGGGCGTTGGGAACACCCAATACCCACGGATGCACACTCAATCCAATGGGGAGCCGACGTGCCCACTCCCCCATCTGGACCGACGCCAGCCCGGGATTACTGCTGGTTCTGGCCGAGGACCAGGCGACCTTCTTTGTCGACTGGAATCTGACCACCCGGGTCGCGATCCATACGCACGGTGCCTTCCTTGCCATCGAGGTTGTAACGCACGTCATAGCCGACCACCTTGTCGCTGATGTCGTTGACGGTGTTACAACGGGTTTGGGTGGTGGTGTAGGTATCGCGGTTCTGCATGCCTTCCTGAACCTTGTTACCGGCGTAACCGCCACCGACCGCACCGGCCACCGTAGCCAGCTTCTTGCCATTACCGCCACCGACCTGGTTGCCCAGCAGGCCACCAGCCAGGGCACCCACGACGGTACCGACGATCTGATGTTGATCCTGAACCGGCTTCTGCCGGGTCACAGCGACGTCCTTGCAGACCTCGCGCGGGGTTTTAATCTGGGTTTTCACCGGCTGCACCGCCAGCACTTGCGCATACTCAGGGCCGCTTTTTACCAGGCTGTAGGTGGCAACAGCACCCCCGGCAGTCACACCGACAGCACCCAATACCGCACCAACCAGCAACGACTTGTTCACGTTGAACCTCCTGACCATCACAAGCGGACCGAAACGTCCGCGCTATACCCAGCCTTGGAGCAAAAAAAAAGGCGCGAGTTCAATACTCGCGCCTTTCTTGTAACAGCGATCGACAAACACCCATCAAGGGCGGTCGTCGACCTCCTTGCCGGTGGCGGCAGGAGGGATCAAGTCTTCGCTGTTGAGGTTCAGCCAGATCAGCACCACGTTGGCGATGTAGATCGACGAGTAGGTGCCCGCCAGGACGCCGATGAACAGCGCCAGGGAGAAGCCCCACAGGTTGTCGCCACCGAAGATCATCAGCGCGGCAATCGCCAGCAAGGTGGAGATCGACGTCGCCATGGTCCGCAGCAGGGTCTGGGTGGTCGAGATGTTGATGTTCTCGATCAGCGTCGCCTTGCGCAGCACACGGAAGTTCTCACGAACCCGGTCGAATACCACGATGGTGTCGTTGAGTGAGTAACCAATGATCGCCAGCACGGCCGCCAATACGGTCAGGTCGAAGGTGATCTGGAAGTACGCCAGGATACCCACGGTCACGATCACGTCGTGGATCAGCGACACAATGGCGCCGACACCGAACTTCCACTGAAAGCGGAAAGCCAGGTAGATCATGATGCCGACCAGCGCCATCAGCATGCCGAGGCCGCCCTGGTCGCGCAGCTCTTCACCGACCTGCGGGCCCACGAACTCGACGCGCTTGACCGACGCCGGGTTATCGCCGCCGACCTTCTGCAAGGCCTCGGCAACCTGGTGACCCAGTTGCGGGTCTTCGCCCGGCATACGCACCAGCAGGTCGGTGGTGGCACCGAAGCTCTGCACGATGGCTTCGTGATAGCCGGCCTTGACCAGCTCGTTGCGCACCAGGGTAACGTCGGCCGGCTTCTCGTAGGTCAGCTCGATGAGCGTACCGCCGGTGAAGTCCAGACCGTAGTTCAGGCCCTTATGGAACCAGCTGAACAACGCCAGAACGGTAAGGAGCACGGTGACGCCGAACGCAACGTTGCGAACGCCCATGAAGTTGATTGTACGTAACATGGCAGCCCCTTAAATCCACAACTTCTTGAAGTCACGCCCGCCAAAGATCAGGTTGACCATTGCGCGGGTCACCATGATGGCCGTGAACATCGAGGTAAAGATACCGAGGGACATGGTCACCGCAAAACCTTTGACCGGGCCGGTGCCCATGGCAAAGAGAATCCCGCCGACCAGCAAGGTGGTCAAGTTGGAGTCGAGAATCGCGGTAAATGCCCGGCCGAAGCCTTCGTTGATTGCACGCTGTACGGTCATGCCCGCCGCGATCTCTTCACGGATCCGCGAGAAGATCAGTACGTTGGCGTCTACCGCCATACCCATGGTGAGTACGATACCGGCGATACCTGGCAGGGTCAGTGTAGCGCCCAGCAGCGACATCAAGGCCAGCAGCATCACCATGTTGCCCGCCAGGGCCACGGTGGCGATGATGCCGAAGAAGCGGTAGATGGCGATGATGAACAGCGACACGAACAGCATGCCCCACAAGGCCGCGTCGATACCCTTGGTGATGTTGTCGGCACCCAGGCTCGGGCCGATGGTACGTTCTTCAGCGAAGTACATTGGCGCAGCCAGGCCACCGGCACGCAGCAGCAGGGCCAGTTCCGAGGACTCGCCCTGGCCGTTCAGGCCAGTGATACGGAACTGAGCACCCAGCGGCGACTGGATGGTCGCCAGGCTGATGATCTTCTTCTCTTCCTTGAAGGTCTGAACCGGCACGTCTTTCTCGACGCCATTGACCATCTGCTTGGTATAGGTGGTCACCGGGCGTTGCTCGATGAAGATCACCGCCATGCTGCGACCGACGTTGCTGCGCGTGGCGCGGCTCATCAGTTCGCCACCATGACCATCCAGGCGGATGTTCACTTCAGGGGTGCCGTGCTCGCCGAAACCGGCCTTGGCGTCAGTTACCTGGTCACCGGTGATGATCAAGCCACGCTCGATCAGCGCTGGAGGACGGTTGCCTTCGCGGAACTCGAACTCTTCGGCAGTGGCGCGGGTAGCACCCGGCTCAGCCGCCAGACGGAATTCCAGGTTGGCAGTCTTGCCCAGGATACGCTTGGCTTCAGCGGTGTCCTGCACGCCCGGCAGCTCAACCACGATGCGGTTGGCGCCCTGGCGCTGGACGATCGGCTCGGCCACACCCAGCTCGTTGACGCGGTTACGCACCGTGGTCAAGTTCTGCTTGATGGAGTATTCGCGGATTTCCGCCAGCTTGGCTGGGGTCATCGCCAGACGCAGCACAGGTTGACCGTTCAGGTCGGCCGGTACGATGTCGAAATCGTTGAAGTTCTTGCGAATGAGGGCACGGGCCTGTTCGCGGGACGCTTCGTCAGAGAAGCCCAGCTGGATGGCACCATTGAGCTGCGGCAGGCTGCGATAACGCAGGCGCTCTTTACGCAGCAGGCTCTTCACGTCGCCTTCGTAGACCTTCAAGCGCGCGTCGAGGGCTTTGTCCATGTCGACTTCCAGCAGGAAGTGCACACCACCGGACAAGTCCAGGCCCAGCTTCATCGGGTGCGCGCCGATCTTGCGCAGCCAGGTTGGCGTGGTCTGTGCCAGGTTGAGCGCGACAACATAGTCGTCACCCATGGCCTTGCGTACGACATCCTTGGCTGGCAATTGGTCTTCTGCCTTGGTCAGGCGCAACAAGCCGCCCTTCGCATCAGCCGCCAATGTTGCCGCCTTGACCTGGATACCCGCATCAGTGAGCGCTTTGCTCGCGCGTTCCAGGTCAGCCTGATTGACCTGCAGCGAAGTGCTGGCGCCAGTGATCTGGATCGCCGGGTCATCAGGATAGAGATTGGGAGCGGAATAAATAAAACCGATCGCCAGCACCGCCAGGATCAGTACGTATTTCCACAGAGGGTATTTGTTCAGCATCACGCCGCCCGCTTATAACGCGGGGCGCCTTGCGCGCCCCGTCGATTGGTAAAGGTTGTTACTTAGATCGCTTTGAGCGTGCCTTTTGGCAGCGTGGCGGCGATGGCGCCCTTCTGGAACTTCATTTCTACGGTGTCGGAGACTTCCAGTACCACGAAAGCATCGGAAACCTTGGTGATCTTGCCAGCGATACCGCCGGTGGTCACAACTTCGTCACCTTTCTGCAGGCTGCCAAGCAGGTTCTTCTGCTCTTTGGCGCGCTTGGCCTGTGGACGCCAGATCATCAGGTAGAAGATGACCAGGAAGCCGACCAGGAAAATCCACTCGAAACCACCGCCCATAGGACCGGCAGCGGCAGGCGCAGCGGCGTCAGCCATGGCGTTAGAGATAAAAAAGCTCATTTAGCACTCCAGTTGCAAATAGTGAATCTTAGGGTCGGAAAACTCAGTCCAAGGGCGGCACAGGGAGCCCGCGCTTGGCATAGAAGGCATCGACGAAGGCGGCCAATGTACCCTGTTGAATAGCCTCGCGCAAACCAGCCATCAGGACTTGGTAGTGACGCAAATTGTGGATGGTATTCAACATGCTACCCAGCATTTCCCCACACTTGTCCAGATGGTGCAGATAAGCACGGGAGAAGTTCTGGCAGGTGTAGCAATCACAGGTAGGATCCAGCGGCGAATCATCATGGCGATGGAACGCGTTACGGATCTTCAGCACGCCTGTATCGATGAACAGATGCCCATTGCGGGCATTACGGGTTGGCATCACGCAATCGAACATGTCCACACCGCGGCGCACACCCTCTACGAGATCTTCCGGTTTGCCAACGCCCATAAGGTAACGAGGTTTGTCAGCCGGCATCAGGCCTGGCAGGTAATCCAGCACCTTGATCATCTCGTGCTTGGGCTCGCCCACCGACAGACCGCCGATGGCCAGGCCGTCAAAACCGATCTTGTCCAGGCCTTCCAGCGAGCGTTTGCGCAGGCTTTCGTGCATGCCGCCCTGGACGATACCGAACAGCGCCGCCGTGTTATCGCCATGGGCATTCTTGGAGCGCTGGGCCCAACGCAGGGACAGCTCCATGGAAATACGCGCGACGTCTTCGTCGGCCGGGTACGGCGTGCACTCGTCGAAAATCATCACGATGTCGGAGCCCAGGTCGCGCTGCACCTGCATCGACTCTTCGGGGCCCATGAACACCTTGGAACCGTCCACCGGCGAGGCGAAGGTCACGCCCTCCTCTTTGATCTTGCGCATGGCGCCCAGGCTGAACACCTGGAAACCACCCGAGTCGGTCAGGATAGGGCCTTGCCACTTCATGAAGTCATGCAGGTCGCCATGCTTCTTGATCACTTCCGTGCCCGGGCGCAGCCACAGGTGGAACGTGTTGCCGAGGATGATCTCGGCGCCGGTGGCAACGATGTCACGCGGCAGCATGCCCTTGACGGTGCCGTAGGTGCCCACCGGCATGAACGCCGGGGTCTCGACGGTGCCGCGCGGGAAGGTCAGGCGACCACGACGGGCCTTGCCGTCGGTGGCGAGCAGTTCAAACGACATACGACTCATAGTTGTTCCTCTGGGCCGCGTGGCGCCGGGTTACGGGTGATAAACATCGCATCACCGTAGCTGAAAAAACGGTACCCATTGTCGATGGCGGCTTGATAAGCGGCCATGGTCTCGGGGTAACCGGCAAATGCCGACACCAGCATCAACAGCGTGGATTCCGGCAAATGGAAGTTGGTGACCAGGCAATCGACCACATGGAACGGCCGGCCTGGGTAAATGAAGATATCGGTGTCGCCACTGAACGGCTTGAGCACACCATCACGCGCCGCACTTTCCAGCGAGCGCACGCTGGTGGTGCCCACGGCCACCACCCGCCCGCCGCGCGCCTTGCACGCTTGAACCGCGCCCACGACGTCCTGGCTGACTTCCAGCCATTCGCTGTGCATATGGTGGTCTTCGATGTTATCCACACGCACCGGCTGAAACGTACCGGCCCCCACGTGCAGGGTCACATAGGCGGTCTCGACGCCCTTGGCCGCAATCGCATCCAGCAGCGGCTGGTCGAAATGCAGCCCGGCCGTTGGCGCGGCAACAGCGCCAGGGCGCTGCGAATAGACCGTCTGATAGCGCTCGCGGTCCGAGTCTTCGTCGGGGCGGTCTATATAAGGAGGCAACGGCATATGGCCGACACGCTCCAGCAGCGGCAAGACCTCTTCGGCGAACTTGAGTTCGAACAGCGCATCATGACGCGCCACCATCTCGGCTTCGCCACCGCCATCGATGAGGATGCTCGACCCCGGTTTCGGCGACTTGCTGGAGCGCACATGGGCCAGCACGCGATGGCTGTCCAGCACCCGCTCCACCAGAATTTCCAGCTTGCCGCCGGAAGCTTTCTGGCCAAACAGCCGCGCCGGAATCACCCGGGTATTGTTGAACACCATCAGATCGCCTGGGCGCAAATGCTCAAGCAAATCAGTAAATTGACGGTGTGCGAGGGCACCGCTCACCCCGTCCAGGGTCAGCAGTCGACTGGCGCGACGCTCGGCCAAAGGGTGGCGAGCGATCAGCGAATCAGGGAGCTCAAAAGTAAAGTCAGCAACGCGCATGATGGGGTTCGTCTAGCAGGGCCGGGAAGTCTAGCGGAAATAGTCAAAATTGACCATGAAACGTGATTGACCAACGGTAATCACCTCTCTATACTTCGCCGCCATTGAGCCCTGATGGCGGAATTGGTAGACGCGGCGGATTCAAAATCCGTTTTCGAAAGGAGTGGGAGTTCGAGTCTCCCTCGGGGCACCATATAGCAGTATCTGAAAGTCTCTACCAGACTCTCAGCACCAGAGAAACCGGCCACTTGAGCCGGTTTTTTTGTGTCTGGCCATCTACCTCTGTATCCCCTTATCCGTTGTATCCCTGTATCCCTGCTTGTATCCTGAGAAAAATACCGAACTTTGGGATACAAGGATGAAGCGCGCAGATATCAAGCGCCGCCCTCTCGCAGACACAACGCTTGCAGGGCTGGAGCCGGAGTCAAAGGAATACCGGGAGCTAGATGGAAACGGCCTCTACTTCAGGGTCAAACCTGATGGTGGTAAATCCTGGCAGCTACGCTACAAACGTCCGGCAGGCAATTGGGCTTGGATGGGGCTCGGGGGTTACCCAGAGGTCAGTGGTGCGCTGGCAAGAGACAAAGCTGCCGATCTACGCAAAGTAGTGAGTAGCGGTGCCGATCCGCTTGAGCAGAAACGATCCGCTAAAGCTGCAATCGATGCGGCCAAAGCCCGAACGTTTAGAGCTGCTGCTGAAGCTTGGCTCAAGGCCAAGGAAGAAAAGGGCCTCGCCCCCTCCACCCTTCACAAAATCCGCACTTACCTCGACAAGGACATACTCCCCGCATTGGGAGACAAGCCCCTCGACGAAATCACCCGTACCGACTGTGCAGATCTCCAGGCATCCCTCGAAGCCAGAGACGCTCATAACGTGGCGGAAAAGTGCCGCACCTGGATCAACCAAATCTTCGGCCGAGCGATTGGTTTAGGACTCACCGAAAACGATCCAGGTAGCCGACTTCGCGATATTGCCGCGCAGGCACCCAAGACTCAGCAGCATCCACACTTGCTGGAGCCTGAATTGGCTGAGTTCCTCCAAGCACTCAAATACACTCCGAGCAGACTGACGGCACGCACCGCCGCATGGCTTTGTATCTGGACGGCTTCCCGACCAGGCATGGTCCGCTTGGCTGAATGGAAAGAGTTCGACCTTGAGAGGGCAATTTGGACGACGCCTGCTGCCAAGATGAAGATGCGCCGGGACTTTGTATGCCCCCTTCCCCATCAAGCAGTTATAGCGTTGAGGGATCTGCACAGCTTAACGGGGCGGAGTCGTTGGCTTTTCCCCGGTGTAGGAGCGAAGAACCCAACCATCAGCGAAAACACAATCAACAAAGTCTTCGCAACCATCGGCTACAAAGGTCGTCTCGTAGGCCACGGCACTCGACACACCGCGAGCACGTTACTTAGAGAGCATGGCTGGCCGAAGGAACACGTTGAAGCGCAGTTGGCTCACAAAGAGGAAGGCATCTCGGGGGTATACAACAAGGCCCAATACTTTGAGCAACGCGTAAAAATGATGCAATGGTACGCCGATCACCTTGATTCCCTAGAGGCCGGAAATGTAGTGCAAGGTCAATTTGGGAAGGCCGTGTGAAGCCGTCAACCCTATACCCCCTCAAAAATCGTGTTACGGGTGTTACGCGTGTTACGCAAACCAATAAACCATTGTATTTATTGAATATATTCAGCGTTACACGCGCTGAAAAACTTGTGAGCAGCACGTGTTACATGGAGGAGTCGTGTTACAGAACGGCCACACCCGTGACCCTGCTGGCATCGGCGTTTTTATCCGCAAATCGCTGCGTTAGCCCACTGACCTCGGGGCGTCGGGAAGACCTAGATGGACATTGAGCGAGGCATCGAGGCAGAGGAGCTAGAAATTGCAGGCGTCGACATAACGTGCCTGGTGTGGGATCAGGACGAAGTCGAGATTGCCGTTCGCAATCTTGTGCTGTTTCCGCAGTTCAACGAACACTTCAAAGATGCCTTCGATCTGATCAGCACCGCTACATCGTTCTGGCTTGAGGACGGCTCCTACGCTCCGTGCGCAGAGTCGGTAACAAGAACCCTTTATCGACTTCGCGATGCAATTAGCGAGCATGCCAGTTATGCAGAGGCAGGATCATTGCCTAGTGTCATTCGACGGTTTCTTGGGGTCAGTCATTCCGCAGCAGATTCACAGCTTGTGGCGACCTATGCCCTGGTACTTGCAACGCAGGCGGTTGAGACGCTCGCAAATTGGCTGTTCGATCTTGAGCTCACCACTTACGGCATTGATGCAGACCTGATAGTGCAGCTGAAACATGACTCACCACGCCAGTACCTTGCCCTGATTGAAAAAGAGCGGGACCGCAGTAGCGGAAACGAAATCCGAGCACGAGAAGACTTCGCTACTTTGTTAGGAGAGGCGAATCAGGCACTGTTGATGGCGAGTCTTTATCGCCAAGTGGAGCAGATGAATGTATTTCAAAAAGGCTTCAACACATCAAGCCTGATGCATCGAATTCTAAACGACGCCTTTTCAAAAAAGGCGACAAGACGAGGCCAGGAAGCCGGTAAGGGGAACCGAGATCCCAGCTCAAAAATACAGACTGACACGATGGATAGACGAGCAAAAATCAAGGCGTCTGCTGAGCAAATCATTAACGGTCGGAAAATTGAAATGCGAAGTCTGTCCGATGCAGAACTGACCAATATTCTTTCCGAACGGAAGGGCCACGGTACAAAAAAAACCATTCGAGAGCATTTGACCGCTCTGGGCCTTAGACCTCTGAAATAAAAAAGGGAGCGGACACAGTCCACTCCCCCTCCCCTGCGTAGCGTATGACCCGTTGTCTCAATTAACAAAGGGTTAGCTCGCTATGACTACCGTACTAAAAGCAATTCCCTCGCATGATCCCTCTATGACTCTCATCCGCATGCCCGAGGTCATTTCAATCGTAGGGCTCGCACGCCCGACTATCTACAAGCTGATGCGTCAACCTGAAAGCGGATTCCCGTTGCCGGTGAAGCTGAGTAACAGCAATGCCCGAAGCGCTCCGGTTGCGTGGGTATTGGGAGAAGTTCAGGCATGGACTCGCGCACGCATCGCTGCCCGCGATCAGGTGGCAGCATGAAAAATCGTGTAGCCAACAGGGCCATCTTGCAGCCTTTTTCAGTACTCAGAAAGGTCGGGTTCTCATCACGCGGTATGCAGCGTTTTGAACGTTACCGCACTGAGCAAAAACGCCTGCACCGGGAAGTGATGGTGATGCGATGGAGGGATGGCATCTGGTGTGCATTGTCAGTTCCCTGCCAAGCCCCTCAAGCAATCATCGTCGACGAAGGCCAACAAATCGATGCCTATGAGGATGCGCGCGCGTGCCTCGAAGGCGACCTGTTGCCCTTTGTCTCCCTGCGCTGGGACATCCATGCCTGAAACGAAAACGCCCCCGGCGGCAACCGGAGGCGTTGAGGTAAATCTACATGCCTGGTCAATTTATGCCGCATCGAAAAAAACCGCAAGAGATCTGCACAGTTGCACTTTCAAAAAACGGGCGTTACTGTGTGCCCGTCGCTGCAAATTCAGCGACCGGGTTTGGCGACCCGGATAGAAAAGGCGCACAGGCGCCCCCATTACGATTGCAGGCGCTTTTTTTGTGCCCGCATTCCTATTTTATGGTGGCTGTGCGTGGGAGACCTTCGGGTCTGCCGGGTTCCTTTTCCCCGGTTCGCCAACCTGCGCACAGCTGCCACCCTAATTCGTTTGGCGACGATCAGTGGCAGCTCCTACACAGAAAAGGAGCTACACCACATGCACGCCCTCAATCCGTCCAAAATTCGCGCCGCTGCTCATCGAGCCATGGCTCTCGCCGCTTTACACGCCAACTCCAGCCTCGCTACACGTCTCTCCCGTTACAACGCCCATATGTCCAAAGCGCGAGCCTTGGAAGCCGCAGGGGGTGCCCAATGAGCATACTCCCAGGCTTCTCACTTCCCGAGGATCTGCTCTGCGTCAGCCAGGATGCTGAAGCCGGTATTCCCATCGACGCTATCACCTGCGCCCTCGACCGCGCCGATTCAGTTCTGATGCTGCTGGAAGATCATTTAGACGGCGATAAACCCGTGCTCTCCAACCGCGTGCTGTCATCCGTTATTTGGGACGTGCGCGGCACCTTGGGCTTGATCAAAACACTCGCCTTGTACGGTGACGCCTCCTCTGTGCCAATGGGCCAGAAAGGCGGTGCCTTGTGAACACTGCCACTACTCTCGGGCGTGCCGAGTTCTCCTGTGCTAACGACACTCATCAGAAACTATTCCGAGTGAATGCAGGCGTGCCGATCGAGGACGCACTTGAGGCCATATCGCTGTTTCAGTACTACGCCAATCAACTGACCCTCGATGCCGCCATGAGTGACAAAGGCGAGCGGTTCAGTTGGCCGGCGTTCTACCTGGGCGAGATGGCAAAAGCGCTGATCGATGACGTGAACGATGCTCTCTACGCAGCGAGTACAGCGCCATGACTCAGCGCACCGGCAACACCTCAAAACGCCCCAGCTTTGCAGACGTAAAAAGCGCTGCTCTCAAGAACATCGAACGTGTGCTTGCTCACTGGCTGCCAAATGGCAAACGTGTTGATGGCGGCAAGGAATACACAGCACCAAACCCTACCCGCTCTGACAAACGTGCGGGCTCACTCAAGATCAATTTGAGCAAAGGCACCTGGGCGGATTTTGCCACCGGCGATAAGGGCGGTGACCTGATCGACCTGGTGCGTTACATCGATGGCGGCACCGACGTTGAGGCCTGCAAAAAGCTGGCGGATCTGCTCAGCGTTTCCGCAGGATCTGCAACCACCAAAAACTCACCGACAAAGCCCGCAGCGCCGGAGTGGATCGCGATTCAGCCGATCCCGGCCGAGGCCATGAACAAGTGCCCGGCCAAACATCGGCAACACGGCGCCCCGTCCAAGGTGTGGATCTATCGCGATGTGCAGGGCCAGCCAGTCATGGCGCTGTATCGCTTCGACCTGGGCCCCGATGAAGACGGCAAACCGCGAAAAGTCTTTGCGCCTTTGACCTGGTGCAAGCGCTCCGATGGACAAACCACACAATGGCGCTGGCAAGGGTTGCCAGAGCCTCGGCCACTGCTGCGCCTGGATGAGCTGGCACAGCGTGCCGATGCGCACGTGGTGTTGTGTGAGGGAGAGAAAGCAGCTGATGCCGCTGCTCAACTGATGCCGGAACACGTCGCCACGTGCTGGCCGAACGGCTCCAACTCTTGGCACAAGGCCGACCTGACGCCACTCAAAGGGCGCGCTGTGGCGCTGTGGCCGGATAACGATGCCAGCGGCAAGACGTGCATGGAGGCCATTGAGCTCAAGCTGATTGAGCTGGGCGCCGCGTCAGTGCAACGAATTGCGCTCGACGTGTTCAATCTCAAGCCCAGCAGCAAAGGCGGCAAGCCAACACTCGTCAAAGGTGGAAAATGGGCTGACGGAGACGATGCAGCAGACGCATTAGCCAAAGGCTGGACCGCTGGTCACTTAGCCGAAATGGTGCGCAGCGGTGAGTTTTACGGCGGTGCCGCTGAGCCAACCGAACCTCAACAACCGAAGGCCAAGGCACCCGCCAAACGCCCCGCGAAATCGAAAAATGATCTGTTGCCGGGCGGCTTTCGTCTGACCGCTGAAGGTGTTTTTTATTCCGGCGACGATGGTGAGGCACGCCCCGTGTGCTCGCCTCTGGAAATCATCGCCCGCACTCGCGACGACAAGGGCCACAACTGGGGCTTGTTGGTTGAGTTCGATGACCCGGACGGCGCTAAAAAACGTTGGAACATTCCGGCCCGAACCATGACCGGCGACTTCGGCAAGGATGTACTTGGGCCACTGGTAGACATGGGCCTACGCCTCGCTGGAAGTCGGTCGGGGCGTAATGCCCGTAATGACCTGCAGAGCTATCTCGGCGGCTTCGATAGCGCCCAGCGCGCACGATTGGTGACGCGCCTGGGCTGGCACGACAACGCCTTCCTTTTGCCCGAACAGCAAATCGGCTCGCACGCCGAACACCTGCATTTTTATGAAGCCGGTGCGCAGCTTCCACCAATCAGCGAAGCGGGCACCCTGGAGCAATGGCAGCAGCAAATCGGCGCGCTATGCGTTGGTAACCATCGCTTGGCGTTTGTCGTCTCTGTGGCGTTTGCAGGGCCTCTGCTGAACATGCTGGGGCATGAGTCGGGCGGTTTCCACCTGTATGGCGACAGCTCCGGGGGCAAGACCACTCACCTGCAAGTCGCTGCATCGGTTTATGGCGGGCCTCGCCTGGTGCGTTCATGGCGCTCGACAGACAACGCGCTGGAGTCCATCGCCGCCGCACACTCAGACGGCCTCCTGGTGCTGGATGAAATCGGCATGTGTGACGCACGCATCATTGGGGAAACGGTGTACATGCTCGGAAACGGCACCGGCAAGGCCCGGGCGAATGATCGAGGACAAGCAGGCCGACAGGTGCAGGAGTGGCGCTTGCTGTTTCTCTCGACCGGCGAGAAGACATTGGCGCAGCACATGGCGGATGCAAACAAGGAGCTGAAAGCAGGCATGGAGGTGCGCATGCTTGCGGTGCCTGCGGATGCGAGCAAAGGCCTCGGCATGTTCGATGTGCTGAATGGTTTTGAGGATGCTGCTGCCCTCTCCGATGCGCTCAAGGCTCGCGTAGCCAAGTACTACGGCACACCCCTCACCGCCTTCCTGCACGCACTGTGCGCGCCCGGGGAAATGCTCAGGTGGACAGTGATCATTCGCCGCACGGTGGAACAGTTCATCACCCAAAACCTGCCCGCCTCGGCCAGTGGGCAGGCCCAGCGTGCCGCCCTTCGCTTTGGCCTCGCCGCAGCGGCCGGAGAGTTGGCTACCGCCTTTGGAGTCACCGGTTGGCCTGATGGTACGGCCACGACGGCTGCACGGGTTTGCCTGCATGCATGGCTAGCCGAGCGTGGCGGCGCCGGTAACTTCGAGGGGGATGCGATTGTGGCTCGACTGCACCAGGTTATCGAACGCTTTGGAGAAAGCCGCTTCACCCGCTGGGAATCTGCGGCTGCCAAGATCGATGAACACGGCCCACGCACGATTGATCGACTGGGCTTTCGCAAGACGATGGAACACGGCATGGGTGATGCCCTGCACACCACCAACACCTACTACGTGCTGCCGGAAGCCTGGAGGGCCGAGATCTTCAAGGGCATGAATATTAGTGCGGTGAACAAGGAGCTGCTGCAACGGGGCGTGCTCGAGCCGGGAAATGACGGAAAGGCGTACAGCTTGATTCGTCTGCCCGGGTTAGGGCCTCAACGCTGCTATGTGGTGAAGACAGTTCCCGGAACGGATGAAGGCGAGGCCAAGGCCGCTTGACGGCATGCCTGCTGATCGAGGTAGTGCCGGCTCATTCCCGGCCTCGCCAGCCGTTCGACAACTATCCCTATCAACTGCAGTACCCAGAGACAATACAGATGAACACTATCCAAGAACTGAAAGACCGCCGCGACACACTGACCCTCGAAATGGAGAGTATTCAGCGCGATTTGATGCCCCTCGAAGAGGCGCTGGAAAGCCCCGAGATTATCCAACAGGGCCGCCAACGGGCAGTGCAAGACGAAATCAACGATCACAAAAGACGCATCGACTCACGAGATCATGAGATCTATCTCCTGAATCAAAAAATCGATCGCCTCGAGGCTCTGGCGAACCGTGAGAGCTTGGCTGCGGGCTACCTCAGTGGCATTGCGAACTGGAAAGCCGACGAGATGGAGCTTAACGAAAAGCGCAGCAGCATCGAGACCAGGTTGCAGCAAGTCCGCCAGAGCGATCAGGAAGACATGGCAAAGGCTCGCCAAGCTGAAACGGACGCAGCCACTGCTTATGCGCAGGCAGTCGCCTGGGGCGACGTGGAGGGCGAGAAGGCCGCTAACGCGGAAGCTCAAAAGGCAGCAAAAAACCTCACGGCTGCGGCTGAGCATCACCGTCGCCAACAACTGATCATCACAGCGCTGGAGCAAGAGCTGGTAACGATTGACCTGCACATCACAGAGGCACAAAAAGAACGCGCCAAGATCGAGAACAAAGCGGCTCACCTGGCGAACACTGTGCTGGAAGAACAATGGAATGAGGCGGCGAAAGCACTGCTGGAGACCGGCGGCAAGCTATGGGCTGCGCGAAGACTGATTAGTCAAGATCCGGTTTCTCTGCTGAAGCTGCAAATCCCTGAGCAAGGTGAAAACTTCGGAAGCTGGACCTTCCGCGAGCTTGCAGAACGCTCACACCAACACAGCCTGCTTGACCTGTTGGCGGCCTAATCTAAACCCTCCCCGAAACAACCGGCGAGGGCCGGTTGCTTCGGGCCTACCATCGGTCTAACCATGAACCCACTACCAAAGAACAGCGCTCAGATGCCTGATGACCTAAGGGCCCGAAAGCTGCATTTAAACGGAATAATTGTCGGCATCGCTGGTATGAAAAAGCTCAACGCAAGAGCAAACAAAATCACCAAGGTTGAGACGCTCACGATTGATGCAATCAAGGCAGAGCTTGATTTCATTGACGTCCAACTCAAAAGAAAGGGAGAGTGATGACGAAGCGGAAGCCTAAGAAGCTTCCGCCTCGATATATCCTTCCATTACAAAAATACCCTAGATTTTTCGGCTTTCAGTCTGTGGCGGCTGCGAGCTTATGAATATCCACCTTCGCAGGGTCCCGCAGGTTTCTACCCCCTCCCAAACGCCAAGTAAGCGCCCAACCAAAGCCGCCGATAGTAGTCCGCAGGGGGCGCAGAAAAAACGACCTATTTAGCCCGCAGGCGAGGTAGGGGGCCGACAGCCAGCGCCGGGTCATGTAGAACGTCATTTCCCCTACGATATGCGCCAGTTCACCACCCGAACGTGCGGGCTGCGCAACCGGAGCTCCATGAATGCACCGCCCCCAGTCTTTATTGAGCCAAATTGCTGGATACGGTTACCATGACAACCCCGAAATGCTATGGTCAATTTGCCATTTTTAATGCTTCCAAAGCGCAAGTTTGACACTGAGACCAGCTAAGCTTCAGCCACACACAAGCCCTTTTGAGGGCAAAAAAAACCGCCATAAAGGCGGTGGTATTCAGATCAAGGAGATTGAGTAATGGGGCAAGATACTTTCGGGGCAAGTGTTCAGTACAACGACCTAAAAGGGACCGCAGCAGCAGATCGACACGACAATAGAGACTTTTCCCACTATCTAGAGGAAAAGGGTCTGCTCAACCCTGGTGAAGCGCTGATCGGTATTGAACTGTGGTCAGGTGAAGTTCATGGCGACGTTCAGGACAAACCTGTTTATGTGACTGCACTAGTTTCATCTGGGGGGAAATACGAGACGATTCATGAGGAAGTCATATCAGGCCAACCTGTCCAGGTTCGCAAGATTGACCTTGAGATGCCTCTCAATGATTTTTTCGGTTTGTTCAAACGCTTTGCGATCTCTATATCAAGTTTTGACCTCAACGACCGTGAAGTTGTTTTCGACGACTGACCCTCAGACGGAAAAGCCCCTATTCACTGAGTAGGGGCCAGCTCATAAGGTTTGAATTGCATTACCTCCTCCCGAGCCAGTCATTCACCTGCGCCATACGCGCCTGAATAGGCTCCAGTTCATTGGCCGCATAGATCTGCGCCACCTCCCTCACCCGCGACATCATCAGCAACGTGCGTCAGGTGTTCCGGCTGGACCGTACCCGGAAAAAGGTCGCACACTACCCGACTGAGGGGTTATTCGTGCGCCTGCCCGATCCAGAGGCGACTGATCCGTTCACCAGGGCGGAAATCAAGCAGATCCTCGAAACACCCACCAATATCACCCAGGAACTGCTGATGGTGCAGCTCATGATTTGGGCGGGGCCACGGTGTCGGAGACCATCGCGTTGGCCCGGGAGAATGTCGATCTCAAACAGGGGAAGTTAACTTTCCGGCGCTCGAAGGTGCGCGGGGCCTATCGCGTGACGAAAACTCGGCGCTCTACGCGCAAAGTGCGTCTCCTGAAGCACACACCATCGACCATCGACGCTTGGAATGCGCTACTGATGACTAGGCTTCACTGCTAAATCCTGATGCGCATCATAAGATGTTGATCGCAGAGGCCCGACACTGCGTTAGATCCTGGAAATCATGTGGGATGATTAGTGCAATGTGTTTGAACAAGAAAACATTGCGCAGGAGTTCGCCATGAAAGCGTTGCATGTTATGCGCAGCGACAAATAAGGCAATTCTGCCACATACATGCTGCTTACACCAATGCGTCTTAGGGCGTGACGCTAGAAACTAAAGAAGGAGACGTGAGAGTGCGCGGGACATGCTACAACTCAACCATAGCAGCGCTGCTGACAGGTATAACACCGACAGCGAGAGCTGCTGCCACAACTGATTGGCGCCACGTTATCGCGCATAGCCACGAATACGCTTGTCCTTACGAGAATCGAGTGCATCAACGATCGAGCTGATGCACAAATATGATGGCGCAAAAATAAATGGCAAGGCCATACACCTATCACCAAAAATAACACCCCTCTAGCTCAGGGACTTAATCTACTTTAGTCAGGTTTAACTACAGACTTCGGTTTTCGCGCCAAGAGCTCTAAAACCTTTTCACCGACATCAGGCAGACTAAGTAAATACTGCAACCCATACTCTAGCGCTGTTTTATTCTCACAGTATGTCTCAGCATCAGCCGTTATTATATGGCAAGGATATCCATTAGCGTCAATTTTCCAGCCTGCAAGTTCCACCGCAGACTGGTCTTCCGCAAGAGGATTTTTCGCTCCAATAAACTGACTTTCCGGCTTAGGCTTATTTGACGAAAAGGTTAGAAGCCCTCCAAATGGGTTAACCCTATTATAAACCCCAACTTTTATTTTACCCTCAAAAGCATTAAAAAGCTGCTCATTTAGAATTGAAAACACAGAGTTTATTTCCAGCTTATTCTTTTCCGCCATATGAGCGGCACTGAGACCCTTTTGAAGAGAACCAATAAAATCAACCATATCAGGCTACCTTTTCAATTGTTCCATAAACTGGCAAGTGGTCAAATTTAGAAGCAGAGCTTTTAACCAATTTAGTATAGTCCGAAAAATCTAAAATATGCTCACAATCATCAAGCAAGCGCCATTCCTTTGCCTCAATGAAGGCATGGGAAAAAATTACCTGATCAAAGGTCAACCACTTCGTAACCTCGCCACCCTTATAGAAATAACTCCCGGCAGTTTGACTTTCCGCATTGACTTTTGACAGGTGCTTCCAGAAGGGATTATAGAGCAAATCAGGCTTACGCCGAACCAAGTCGATATCCCGCGACGCCATTAAAAGCTCACTGAGTGACTGCGCGAATGGTTCATCATTGTAATCTCCGAGCAAAACAACCAATGGTTTATCTGGCATATTATCGATTATTGTATCCACCTGATCTCGAAGCCGAACACCCAGAATGCTTCGTTTAAAATTATTTTCACTACACCAGAGCCTACTAGGCCAATGAGAAATATAAACGTGAAACATGGAACTTGAACCTAGGGCGAGTAGCTCAAGCTTCTTGGCAACCTTCAACGTCGCTTTGCCTCTCCCGGAAATAATATCCTTTGAGCCATACACGAAAAGCTTATTCGAATTATAAACATAACAAATATCAAAGGTCGACTTACCTGCATCGGTTATCTCACTGACAAAAACATAACCTTCAGCGGCGCACTTTTCAGCCACATATGAAAAGTCCTCATCAGACATTTCACCTAACGCAATTAAATCTGCTTGGATGATCGCCATCATGTAAATAATAACCGAGCAAGCTACGTCTCTTTGGTCTTGGGTAGAGCGACTGACCGCAGAAGGAGCAAGCCCTGTATTCCACCAAGCAAACGTAATTTGATGTTGAGCATTAGAATTCATCAAGTCTCTATCCATGCCTACCGAGATTCGTGTGGCCGCTGCCGTCCAGCCTCAACCAACTGCTCCGAGATCGAGGTGCAGAATAATACGTTTTAAAATCACAGAAGCGAAACCCTCGTCTAGCGATTAGAGAGCAATCGGAGTCAGCTGAGTCGAGAGCACCAGCGTGGATGCAGCGGCCTGAGCAAACGCCGTCGCATTGTCCGGTGCCGGAGTTGCCCCACGAACATGTCCCGCCAGATGGAAATTAATCTCCCGTACCAAGTCGAGCAAATCGCACAACACCTTGAGTACGCTAACATTCTCCGATCCTACCCAAGTCTAATTTGCTTTAAAGGCTCAATTTTCCGACGTGACGCTTTGGCGCATTCCCATAATCCTCTCCTCCATATCCCCTCCCACCGTAGCGTTATGCTTCTGCCCCACCACTAGGTTCAAGCCGCGCCCGGTCGCTTGGTGCAGATCGTCCACCGCCGCCAGGCTCGCAGATCCACCCGATAACAGCTTGAGCGCGCCCAGCGCCTCGAGCGTCTTGATCCCGCCCGCCGATTCACGGTTGAATAATCGTCCATCGTCCTGGTGTGGCTCTGGAAGCTCCCAATGCTCTTCATCGCCTCCAGTTCCCGCTCGATCGCCTTGTCCTGGATCTTGCCGTCCGTTTGGCGCAGCCAGTTGCCGTCGGCGTCTACACGCTGCTGACAAGCTTCGCTGTGCTGCCACACTAGGTCCCCCTTCGGCACCCGGGCAGGCTAAGGCCATGAGGCAGGATCTGCGTAATAAAGGGCTCGTTCGGCAGGCCGTATGCAAAGCTGACCACAACCATGGTTCCCTTTTCAGGGAAGCCAAACATACCCGCCTCTTACCCGCCCATCGGCGCCGGCAGCGGCAGACCTGTCAGGATCGGCAGGTTCGGATCTGGCTTGCCATCGGGCAGCAACACTTCCACGTCGACGCCAAAGCGCGGCCGGAAGTCGTCGCACAGACCAGGTGCGGCGGGCGCATAGGGCACGGCCACCACTCGGCCAAAGCGTGGCAGGTGGTAGCCGCCGGTGAGTTCGGGGAATTGCCGCTCTACGCTATGACGGATTGCGTCGTCCATTCGGTCGCCGGCAAGGGCCACGCTGGTGATCCTCTCGCCCAGATTGATGGTTGCACCTAGTCGTAGTCCTGGATCCGCCAGGGCGGATGGGAAGACATGCTGCCGGACGAAAAACCGCTGACTGCCCCCTGCTCCTGGACAAAGTCGGCAGCCTGTCCAAAGACGATCTGAACGAGCTGGACCGACTGACCGTCGTTCGCGAACGAGTGCTGAAACAAGCAGCCAAGCCCGCACCGATGGCAGCATCGAACGGGGCGACCTGCGCAAGATCGATGCGCTGAACCGCCACCGAAAAGCGGAAATCGTGGAGTTCGTCGAGCGGAACAACAAAACGGCGCGCCCACAAAAGCTGCGCTTCGTGTTCCTGAATACCAAAAGCGGCCTGCCGCACGCCAAAGACTCCGTGGTACGCGATCAATTCTTCAAGGCGCACTTGCTCGCCGCCGGCGTTCGTTACCGTAGACCTGGTCAATGCCGGCACCCCTATGCCGGTCAGCTGCTTACCACCGGCGTGGCGTCGACCGACTGGATCGCTGAACAGATGGCTATACCAACGGCAACATGATGCGTAAGCACTACGGGACGTGGATCAATGAGGACGGACCGGATGTGGTGGGCAGGTTGCAAGTGACCCTGAAGCTGTCACCGGTTACAGCTCTACACTGAATCCACTTGAGCCGACGCTCTCGGCAATGCGCCCCACCGCCGTCAGACTGGCTCAGCTGCGTATCGGCTCATGTCGCACCCAGCTTCCCCCGCTGCCGGCCAGGCAGTCGACAGGCCCCAGTCGGGGTCGCCGTCAATCCAGGCCACCAGGCATTCACGCACGGCGTGTCGCTCGACGAGCGAGCATAGTACTTCTTCGTAAATGCCAGCGCCGATTATTGTTTGTGCTCAACGACGAATCGCCTCTTGATCCAGTGTCGGCCTGTCCTTAAACCAGAAGGTCGTGGAATGGTAGACCAGTCCTGGGGGAGCGGTTCTCTTGGTTCCACGAAAAGGCGCCCTCGCATAGGCTAGGTATGGGCGCCGATTGAACATATGGCGGAATTACATGCATGCCTAAAGATCCATGCGACGCGTCTTGACAGCGACCGGCTGAATGCGGTTAAGAAATCACCGATGATCACTTATCGAACGTCACCGCAGCCAAGAAAAAAAATTCTACTTATGAACTAGTCTCTCCCTTCCAGACTTATTAGGTAAATCAACATGTCTACCCCTACGAAAAAAATCGAAATTGCATCCCAATTACTCGATACCGCCTTGCGTCATTTTTTCAGTGAACCGCCAGAATATTTCGCAACGATATGCCTTGCCGGTGCTGCCGAAGAGATACTGGGTAAGCATGTAGAGTCGAAAGGTGGTGAGTCATCATTCAACAGCATGAGGAACGGTGCTCTACATCTATCGCGATTTTTAGAGGGCGAGCCAGCCACCGAGAAGGCTATCCATAACCTAATGAATAAAGCGAAGAATTCGACAAAACACATGAATGGTAGCGATGACTCAACCGTCTATTTTGATCCGAAGGCCGAAGCAAAGGATTTGCTTGACCGAGCGGTGACCAACTATTACCAATTGATGGGGCATTACGAGTTGAAAGAAACCGATCTGCTGACTCATTTCAACAATCAGCGCGGTGCGTAATACAGCACTGGTCAGATGTATACAAGGCACGACCTGATACCACTCGTAACGTCAGTGTTCAGGCCGTACTGTGTGCGGTAGATTAACTAAGAGGATCGGATACCCATGAAGACCAGGACCATACCGGTAGGCCAACTGATTATTGAAGGTCTCGGAGATACAGCTAATGCGTATGAGTACGTCTCCGAGTTGATGCCTCTAATCGGTGAAGTTGTCCTCTGGTTTAATACACTTGAGGCGGACATCGATAACATCCTGTGCGGATTCATATCTGACCGAACAGATCAAAAAGGTCTCTTGGTCGTGGGGAATATGATGTACTCCACAAAATTGGATTTGTTCGAACGATTCACTTCTGATTTTTTCCGCGAGAGAGGGAATCAGCCTGCTTGGCTCCCACAGCTCCTTTCAGACCTACGAGAGTGTGGAAGCCTCCGCAACAAGGTGGTTCATGCGAATTGGATGCAAACCAATGTGGATGGGTACACCCAAGTCAAAATTAAATTCAGCAAGAGGGGGCTTGAACATGAACTTGTCCAATTTTCCAAAAACTCGCTCGACCTAATAGTCGGTAAAATTGAGTCTACGAGAAGCCAACTGGATGACCTCAGCATGGAATTTCTATCGTGCTGATGTGTAGTAGGAGCGACGCAATCTGGCGGCGGGAGCAGAATTTATTCCGATCCCTTTTGGCCGATAGATGACTATCGCGAACTCTTAAAAAAATCCGGTCATTTTCGTTCGCCGAATCAGAGTCAACTCTCTAGGACTGCCGCAGACGCATAATCGCATCTCTGATTGCTTTGGCATTTGTGTCCAAGGTTTCCATCGCCATGACTGCGTTTTCTGCCACGGTTTCTAAGCCATTCCCTGAAAGCCAGCTTGTGACCTCCTCTATTGCCGCTCCAAGTGCATGCTGGTTGTGCAATAGCAACGTGAGTGCGTCTGCAGTGGCAATGTTGGAATCTGAGTTATTTGGCATAGCAGCCTTCCTTGGAGTTCGGTTCGCAGAAGCCTAGCTCATCAAATAGCTGGCGAAGGTCAGGCCCCCATTCGGTGGTCGCCACTATCGCACCAAAATATCGCTCCAGTCCCATCTCAGTCCCATATGGCCTTTTTTCAGATTACAAATACCACAAACTCCAGATTTTATTTATTAAAATCAATATGTTGTGCTTTATGAATGTGGCAATTAAGGAGAGATTCGCACCCTCATGACTTTAGGCGTCTACAGCGTCTGATTCAGCGCCTAAGCAATGACTGCTATTGGCCGGTAGCTGCCCTTCTAAACGAAGCCCCTAGGTCGACGGCACCTGCTGCAATCATCAAAAACAGCTCTACCAAGGCATTAATTGGTGTAACACCTTTTCGCCATGTAACACGCATATCGGCAAACCAGCCACAGATGTGTAACGCGATATAAATCCATTAAAATCATATAGTTATATACTTATGTAACACGCGTAACACCGGTAACACGGTTTTATTAGGGTAGCCCCCTAGCCCCTAGCGTATTGCTCCTTCAGCGAGCGAGGTGGGTCATGCTCTTGGCTTTGGTTCGATGGTGGGGACCCTGGAGAATTCTTTTAGATACGGGGCATAGAACCCGCCGGATCTCATTAGTGGCTGGGCTCCAAAGTTAGTTGACTGGTTGACCGAGTTGACCGAGCCAATCGTTCACAATCCTGAACGAAACCATGCACCGTTACAGATCCGGTAAGGATGCCCTTTTCTCTTCAAGATCCTTTCAATTTCAATGTTGAAATTTCAGTAAGCTGGTGTGGCTGCCGCTACCACGATCCCGCGGGTTTCTGACCCCGTGTCACAAGGTATTCCTCAGGGGCCCCACCATTCCTACGACGTCCTGAAGCCAATGAAGACTGATAATGCCCCCAGAACCAATCACTCACTGCGGATCATTGCAAAAATGAGTAGTAGGATATGGCCGCCGTTCGGGATATGAGTCCAATTACTAGGAGTATTTATGGCTGCCTACAAAGGTTTAGAAACCGCCACTTCGCTGGTGGTGGCTTATGAGAGCTTAGCGATGGCCCACAAGAAGGCGTGGGAGTCAGAGCAGTATCGAGCGGAAAGTCAAAGCACAGATCCACTTCAGTGGACTAACTACAATAACGCCTTCGCGCTGCTGATTCTGAATGCTTCGATAATCGAAGGGACACTTCGCAGCATCCTTGCACACAAGCTACGTGATGACATCAGCGAGGCAGTTGAGCGAGGTATGGCTGCCGGACAAACCGCTCCAAGCAAAATGGAGCAACTCCTGGCGAAGTTTAATGCCGAAGTCGAAATGGCGGGGGGGTGGGAGTCTCTCAAACGCCAAATTGAGCTCTACACAGACATATCTGTCGACAAATCAGTCACTGCAGAAGCCAAAGAAGCAATCACGGTCATGTTCGCTCTTCGTAACGTTCTCGCTCATGGGACGGCGATTATACAACCCTCTCTTAAAATGTCGGATGACATGAAGGATGTCTATCCGTGGAACTGGCAGGCCAAGCTCCACGGCGTGGCGATGTACCTGGAACGCCATTTTAAAAAGGGCGGTGTCTTTGAGAATCTAGCGGATCACGGGATGCCCGAACACTTCTGGAATGTCACAAAAGACTACCTAGCCCAGATAGAGACGCTTTTCACCCCCCTACCCGCTTCAGTTCAACGGACTATCAAAATGCAAAAGAGTCTAGGCTTTGGATTTCGTAAGTACTCCTAACAGTGGTGTGAGCGTCATTTGAAAGGCCTCTTTACGCCAATTCCGATGATCACCGCATCGTTGGTTGTAGCCTTGGCGTGACCGATCAACGATGCACGACCGTTAGCGCGATATGCCTATAGCTCTGCTCCAATGAACTCAGCCCTGGCAGAGGTGTATCCCTGCATGTATCCCTAACGGTGTAATTTAGCTGCAAGCCACAGATTACTTGGGAGGCTACAGTCTCCCTCGGGCACCATCTTAAAAAAAGACCTTGAAATTCAAGGTCTTTTTTTTCGCCTGTAGAAAAGTGGGCGGTCAGCAGAATTACCGATCACCGCCTGCTCTCAACCTCAAACACACCCCCCTGTGGGAGCTGGCCTGCCTGCGAAGACGCCAGCCCCAGCGGTAGCAATATACGCACAGCGCCAATAACCTTCAGGCAGAGATTTTTGACAACGATAAGGCACTTGCATTTGCCGATAGCTACTGCAAAAGCAACCCTGATCACAACATGAGCCAGTTAGCACTGGCCTTGGTAGAGAGCCGATACCGTAATACTCAAGGAACACTGGCCTAATTTTCATAATCAGAGATGGCTTGGCGATTCAGAAGGATTGTCAAAATGAGAATGTTCTAATCGTCGCTGACAACAGGAGGAATGGCGATGAAGCGCTCCCTCAGCCATTGATGCAGCGCAGTCACTGCCCGTGATACCTGACCGCGATGAGGGCAGGCGAAACTCAGCGGGTACACATCGCCGGGATAGTCGGTCAGCAGCACCACCAGACGGCCTGCGTGTACGTCGGCGCAGACGTCCAGCCAGGATTTGTAGGCGATCCCTTCGCCCTGCAGGGCCCAGCGGCGCACTATATCGGCGTCATCGCTGAACAACGGGCCGGCGACGTGCACCGTTTGCGTACCCAATTGCCAGCGGTCATGCAGCCGACCGTTTTGCAGGTAGGGCAGGCACGCGTGACGCGACAGGTCCTGCGGCGTTCGTGGCGCGTCATGGCGGGCCAGGTAGTCCGGAGACGCCACCAGTACCCGACGGTTAGTGGGCACCAGGGGCAAGGCAATGTAGTTGGCGTCTTCGTTCAGCCCGTAGCGAATGGCCACATCCACGGGGTCACGAAACAGGTTGCTCACGTGGTCAGAGAGCAGAAAACGCAGGTTCAACTCGGGGTGCAAGCGGCGGAATTCGGTGAGCCACGGCAGCAGGATATTGCGCCCCAGGTCCGACGGGGCGGCGATCTGCAGGGTGCCACGCAACGGCGCATTGTCACCGTGCAGGTTGGCCCGACCTTGCTCCAGGTGTTCGAGCACTGACCGCGCCGTGGGCAGGTACTGCTCACCTTCAGCGCTGAGGCGCAAGCTGCGCGTCGTGCGGGTGAACAGGCGCACCTCCAGTTCCCGCTCCAGCCGCTTGATCGCGGCGGCCACCTGCCCCGGCAGCAAATCAGCCTCAACCGCGGCGGCGGTAAAGCTGCCCAGGGCGGCGCTGCGCAAGAACAAAGCAAGGTCATCGATACGGATCATTTTCGCTACCAGAGTGAAAGTGTTGCTGCATTGTGTTGATTTTTCTTTGTAGTGGAAACGGTAAAGATGCTCGCAACCCCCTCATCAATGAGTTGCCATGAAAGCCATCGCCTTTACCGAACACGGTCTACCCATCCACGACCCGCGCTCACTGCAAGACGTCAATATTGCCGCGCCAACGCCTGGCCCTAGGGACCTGCTAGTGGAAGTGGAGGCGGTCGCGGTCAACCCGGTGGACACCAAAGTCCGCTCCGGCAGCTTCGCCAAGGAACCGAAGGTGCTCGGCTGGGACGCGGCCGGTACCGTGCGCGACGTCGGCGCCGAAGTCCGTTTGTTCAAGCCGGGGGACAAGGTCTACTACGCCGGCTCGCTGACCCGGGCAGGCAGTTACAGTGAACTGCAGGTGGTGGACGAGCGTATTGTCGGGCACCGGCCTCAGTCGTTGAGCGCTGCCCACGCTGCGGCCTTACCGCTGACCTCGATCACCGCCTGGGAATTGTTGTTTGATCGCCTGGGTGTACGCGAAGACGGCGGCGATGGCGATGTGTTGCTGGTGGTAGGTGCCGCCGGCGGCGTGGGCTCGATGCTGGTGCAACTGGCTCGCGAGTTGACCGGCATGACCGTGATCGGTACCGCCTCGCGCCCGGAGACTGTCGACTGGGTCAAGCGCATGGGCGCCGATCACGTGATAGACCATCGCCAGCCGATGCTGGCCCAACTGCAGGCGCTGGGCGTTGGCGAGGTGAGTCATGTGGCCAGCCTGACACACACCGAAGAGCATTTGCCGCAATTGATCGAAGTGTTGCGACCACAAGGGCGCCTGGGAGTGATCGATGATCCCCGCAGCCTGGACGTGATGCCGCTCAAGCTCAAGTCATTGTCCCTGCACTGGGAGTTGATGTTCACCCGCTCGCTGTTCGAAACCCCGGACATGATCCACCAGCATCATCTGCTCAATCGCATCGCCAAACTGATCGACCAAGGCATTTTGCAGACCACCCTGGGTGAGCATTTCGGCGCTATCAATGCGGCCAACATGCGCCGTGCCCATGCGCTGGTCGAGAGCAACAAGGCGCGTGGCAAGATTGTGCTGGAGGGGTTTGCATGAATACCTTGATCAAGTCCATGGGGTTGACGCTGATGGTGTCGATGACCTCAGGCTGCGCCAGCCAACACCCGAACCTTTCCCCCAACGGAGCGACCGCTATGCAAAAGCCCTTGGTATCCATCGCCGTGCTCAAGGCCAAACCCGGTCAGCAGCAGGCACTCAAGCAAGGCTTGTTGGCGCTGGTTGAACCAACGCGCACCGAGCCCGGTAACCTTGACTATGTGCTGTTTGAGCTGCGTGACGAGCCGGGTACGTTCTACATGCGTGAAGCCTTTAAGAATCAGGCCGCCCTCGATGCGCACTTTGCAACGCCGTACTTCAAGGAATTTGCAGCAAATGCCGATAGCTTGCTCAAGGAGCCTTTGCAACTGATCTTCCTTGAACAGGTTTCAAACTAAGATAGAGCAAACTCTCAAGCGGCAATGACCCTCGCTGCGCAAGCGCTGAGGGTCAAACCGCATCCAAGAAAACACAGCGATTCACTTGAAATTCCACCGATAACAGTCTGATGACCTCATAACAACCTCCGTGAATAGATAGCTCGCGAGGGCTTGGCAGGTGCAGTCTTTCATCATCAACAAGAATGTTCAGCCTAAAGGCGACTAGGCGATACACAACACCACAACCGGCTGTATTCATATGCCACAGCGCTGCAGTTGCAGCTCTATCAACATGGGTGAACGAGAAGATCAACGGATGCTTCCACTGCTGCAACCCGTGCCATACGACTTAAGGTTCTATCAACGGGGAGCACTTACCAACGCAGGCGCGCACTCAAGCAGGCCATAGGGATTTGTATCCCTGCTTACATAATTGAGCTGCAAACCACGATTTATATGAAACACGCGAGTCTCCCTCGGCCCATCCTAAAAAAAGACCATGAAACTCACGACCGTTTTTCCTCTGTAGAAAAGTGCGCGCCCTACACAATCAACCACCGCTACCTCGCAAGATCGTACAAGCCCCACCACCCCCTCCCTCGCTAACCTGACGTCTCCCCCCATCCGAGCACCCGTCATGGTCCAGCCACTGCCCTCAACCCACCCCATAAACCTCACTCATAAAGCCTCCCTGATCGACCAACACTGGAGCCCACGCGTCGTCGCCGAGATGAACGACTACCAGTTCAAGGTGGTACGCATCGAAGGCGAGTTCATCTGGCATTCCCACCCCGAAACCGACGAGGCCTTCCTGGTACTCGAAGGCACCCTGCGTATCGACCTTCCAGGCGGTCCGGTCTATGTGGCGCAAGGTGAGCTGTACGTGGTCCCTCGCGGCGTAGAGCACAGCACAGCCTCCGAAGGCGAGGCCAAGCTGATGATGATCGAGCCACGGGGCATCTTGAATACCGGGCATGAAGGTGGGGAGCGTACCGCTGTGAATGATCAGTGGATCTGAAGCTGGCATTTGCTTGAGGTCGCCCGCCCGCTCGAACCGTAGATGATCTTGCGACGAACCCAAGCAACCTGCACGTGGAAGACGGCGATACTGACACCACTTACCCTGTCAGCCTTGAACAGGCCGAGACGCGGCCGCCCTTGCCGAGCGGCCGGTAGGGTTATTTCAGTAAGGCGATCAGCGTGCAAACCACCGTGATCGCCAGCGCCGGCCACTGCATCGGCATAAAAAAGAAGTGGTGGCGCACGCCATCGGTGTGCGGTTGTCGGTTCAGTACAACGCCCAGCACGGTGTTGATCGCTGAACCCACCCCGAAGCCGATCAACACCTGCATCAGCGATGTGTTGCCGGGTTTGACGCTGGGGTCGGGCCACAGCCACATCAACAGCAGCACCATGGCCACCGGTGTAAACAACGTCAGCCAGCCTGCGCCGCGATAAATCATCGTTTTATCCTCAGCTATGACGCGGCCGGCTCAAGCCAGCTCGCGTGTGTGTCGTTCAGCCGCAAACACGGCGTCGAGGGTATTGAGGAACAGGTCGTGGCTCAGAATGCCGGTGGCGATGGTCGACAACACGGGGTTGCCGCTCTCGTCCTTGATCACCACTTTTTCGGTCCAGGCGTTGAGGTCGACGGTGCGCAGCGACGACATCGGCACGTTGCGGCCCTGGTACTCCAGGAATGCGCGGCTGACCAAGATCGGTGTGGTGGTAATTTTCAGGAAGTTGCCGCTCACGCGCTTGCCCCAGACCTGCCCCGAGCTGATGCAGTTGAACGTCACCGCCGCACCCATCTCCAGCGTCGCGATCACTGCCGGCATGCGTGCACGTACGTGCAGTTCGCGCACCAATTGCTGGAACTCGTAGAAGCCCTTGAGGCTTTCAGTCACCCGATGGAACGGCTCGGATGCGTTACGGCGATAGGCCAGGTTGGTGATCATGCCGGTCATCACGGTTTGCCCGGAGCCGAACAGGTACAGGTCTTCGATATCGGCGAACGCCGTGTACTCGCGTTGCTCGTTGATGATGCGCTCGATGCCGAACTCAAACACGTTGTAGCGTGGGGCGCGCAGTTTTTTGTGCCAGGCGTAGGCCGCAAACACGCCCAGGGCGAGTACGGCCAGCAAGGCACTGGTGGCGTAGATAAGGGTATGCGGGTTGGCGAAGTTCAAGGCCATGCCACGTGACGTCTGGAGGTTGACCGGGCCATCGTTGCCCGGTGGCAGGATCGTGCCCAGGTACAGCACGAAACCGGCCAGGGCAAGCAACACAACCCCGAAGACCACACTGAAAATCAGGAAGCCCTTGCCGTGGCGAAAACTGGCGACCCGTTCGCCGGTGGCGGAAGGTGCTTGGGTGGGCGATGACTGCATGAGTGTTTGCGTCCTTGTAATGGGTTAAGCCGTGCACCCTCTCCGTCTGGTGGCCGGGTGCGCTTGGCACGGCCAGTTGGAACATGGCTAACTAATATCGTTCCTCGGGCCCAGGACTTTGCGGTGGCGGGAGCCGCCACGTTCACGGTAGTGGGTCTTTTTTTTCACGCGCAGAACAGTGATCATCGCCGTCCCCCACACCCCGAGGAACCGACACCATGGAATTGACGCTGGAAGCGGTTGCGCTTTTTGCACTGAAGCTGGTGCACGAGACGGACGGCGGCAGCCCAGTTTTGCGGGATGATCCGGTGATGGACGGGTATGAGCGGGAAGTGTTTGGGTTGTTGGTGCGGCAAGGCAATTTGGCCGTTATTCAATCCAAACTAGCGGAATGTGTCGATCAAGCACTTGAGGCATTGGGCGGCCCCGATACGGTGATGGGCCGCGAGCTGCAACGGTTGGCGAGTGACGTGCAACACGCTGCTCAGTTGGATGAACTGCGCGGACCACTGACCAACCTGAAGGATTACCTCAAAGACATCCAGTAAGGCGCTCTACCGCCGCCCTTCAACCGCCATCCGCACCGCCAACCCCATCAGCACCGAGCCCATCAGCCAGCGCTGCACCACTTGCCAGCCCGGGCGGGTGACAAAAAACACCGCGATCGAACCCGCCATGGTGGCAATCAGCGCGTTGACGCTCACACTGATGAAAATCTGCGTAAAGCCCAGCACCAAGGATTGCGCCAGCACACTGCCGTGGCCGTTCGGGTCGATGAACTGGGGCAGCAACGACATATACATCACCGCCACCTTGGGGTTCAGCAGGTTGGTCACCAGGCCCATGGTAAACAGCTTGCGCGGGCTGTCCTGGGGCAGGGACTGAACCTGGAACGGCGAACGGCCACCCGGCTTGATCGCCTGCCAGGCCAGGTAAGCCAGGTACAGTGCACCGCCCAATCGCAGGGCGTCGTAGGCAAATGGCACCGCCATCACCAACGCGGTGATCCCCAATGCCGCGCACAGCATGTACACCAAAAAGCCCAACGCAACGCCGCCCAAGGAAATAAAGCCCGCGGTACGCCCTTGGCAAATCGACCGCGAGATGAGGTAAATCATGTTCGGGCCGGGCGTCAGCACCATGCCGAGTGAAATCAGCGCATAGGCCAACCAGCTGGACACTTCAGGCATCGTTTGGCTCCTTGATTGTTGTTCTGTCGACGTGAAACATTTGGCCAACGTTGTAGGCTTGGACGCCATGGTAGGGCGTTCAAAATGCGCGTGTTAGATACAGATCCGCGAGCAAAACGTCATACACCCACCGCACCACTCACCCAAGGGCAGGCCCATGATCGACTTCAACAACAAAGGCTTCTTCAAGCTCAAGCAAAACAATGAATACGCCGAACGCGTCTCGGCCCTGCTGCTCGACGGTGAGGAAGTGGTCGACGCCTACAAGGCCATGCGTGACGGTGTGGTGTTCACCACCAAGCGCATCATCGCGGTGAACGTGCAAGGCATTACCGGCAGCAAGAAGGACTTCACCTCGCTGCCGTATAAGAACATCGTGGCGTATTCGGTGGAGACGTCCGGGACGTTTGATCTGGACTCGGAGCTGGAGATTTACTTTTCGTCGTTGGGGAAGGTGAAGTTCGAGTTCACGGGGAAGACGTCGATTGTGGAAATCTCGCGGTTGATTTCCAAGCATCTGCTGGGCTGATCGGCGGGCAAAAAAAGACCTTGGCGTCCCGAGGTCTTCTTTACTGCAGGCGCGCTATTGCCTTACGGTTTTTCAGGCGCAGTTACCCTCAGTCAAAGTCACACCTTCACATATAAAATTTATAGCATGACCTCATAAGGTCCAAGCAGCTTACTTGTCTGTGCCAGCCCTTGTCGCATCAACATCTCAAGATAACTTCCCGCCTCCATCGGAGGCCGCTTCAACGCCCGCCTCTGCTTTTGCGCAGCCCCCAGCACCGCCGCCTGATCCAGATCCCATAGATCCGAAATAAAGTCATCCGGATGCATCGGCTCAATGTCATAAGCAGACAGGATCTGCGTCGGGAAGTCTTTCAAATTGAAGGTCACAATAACCTCAGCTTTACTCCGAATTGCGGCCGCCAGTACGTGACGATCATCCGGATCGGGCAGATCCAAGCTCGAACACAGATCCTCATATCCAGTAACCAAAGCGTCAGGTATAGCCTTGTCCATCAGCGCTGACGTGCAATTCACATGCTCAGCAGTGAGATCGGGTCGGTTCTTGAGTACGTTGCGCTTCCACTCCTCATGAATCTGGCTAGTCCATCTCGCTCGATACAGCCCTGACAGGCCAAGCCACATCAGCAAATCCCTAAGCGCCGCCGGGTAGAGAACACAAGCATCATATACAGCGGTAAAAGGCGAACACCTCATCCGTCATACCCCATTCCCAGCTCCTGGGCCTGATTCGCCAGCGCTTCCATTGCTTCCTGGCTTTCCTCATCTCGCCGCTGCTTGAACGCCATCAAATCCGAAAACCGGATTCGCCGATGCCGACCGGTTTTTGTAAAGGGAATAGCGCCTTCCTCCAGCATCTTGACCAGGTGTGGCCGTGAAACGTTAAGCAGGTCAGCGGCCTCCTGCGAGGTGAGTTCGGCATGCACCGGGACTACCTTGACGGCATTGCCGATAGCCAACTCGCCCAGGATATCCACCAACAGGCGCAGTGCTGAGGTTGGGAGTACGAGGGTGTGGGGTTTGTCTTCTTTGTCAAAGATGTCGATGCGCTGGGTTTCAAATTTGGTCGATAGCAAGGACGCCAATTCGCGCTGGCCTTGTACGGCGGCTTCGACTTCCTTTTCCAGCGGAAGGATCGTTTTGGGAAGGTGATTGGTGATCATGATGCAGCTCCGGCGACACTTAATTCAGTTGCGACCGAAGCTAAACGAAACAAACGAAAATCGCAATATTCGAAACAAGTTGCCGAAGGAAGCACTGTCCACTTTTCCCACGCCAACCACCGAATTAAGCCGACATAACCTTCTGGGCCCCCCTCGTAGGCTCACTTCCTCGCACAAGGAAGTCAGCCCGTCATGTCAGAACGCTTTTATCCGCCCACCGAAGAAGCGATACGCAAACGACGGATCCTGACTCCGCAGCCATCGCGCGTGTCCTATTTGCCGTCTGTTGATTATTTCGAACCACCCCCTGCCCCGGCCCCCACGCTCGCCAAACCGCCCGGCTGCGTTTTCCTTAAGCCCTGCCAACTGCCTGACGGCATCACCCAATACTTCAACCCGGCCGGGTATGTCCCGCTGGAACTCATCAAGGAGTACGCCCATTTAAGCCTGCTGGGCGGGCGTGAGGTGGGCAGCCAGGGCACAGTCGCCTTGCGCAAGATTGGCGGCAGTGCACTGCCCGCAGGCCTGGGGCAATTGGCGTTGCGCTCGGCGGTTCTGGAGTCGGCGGTGACTGCCGTCGGGTCCGCTGCCGGGGGCCTGCTCACGGGGTTGGTGGCGCTGGCCTGGCCGTCGGAGCTGGGTGATAGCGCGCTCTACAGCGAGGAGCAGTTACGCACGATGCAACGGGCGCGTTCGCACATGCGTCTGCATATCGAGCAACGCGAGGACGGCACGCTCAAGGGGTATGGGTTTTACACGGGCAACCATGCCGATTGGCAAATGATTGATGTGGTGCAGTTCCAACACCGTGGCGATCAGTTTGTGGCAGATCTGGATGAGGGTGTGGAGTTGATCTGGACGCCCGCCGTTGATCCAAGTGACACCTTAGGTATTCCAGCCTTGGAGGCTGCGCCGCAAGCGCCAGTGATCTGGATTTATCCGCCGACGGAGAAGGCCGCGCAGATTCTGGTGAACCCGATTTATCCACCGGAGTACCGGGATTTTATCCTGGTGTTCCCGGCGGAGTCGGGGGTTCGGCCGCTGTATGTGGTGGTGAATGAGCCTCGGAAGGGCTTGAAAAACCCAGACCACAGTTACTTTCCGGCACCCAAAACCGAGGACATTACGGGTTTCCCTGGTTTGATAGAACAGAAGAGAAAGACGCGAAAACGTAATGGTGGCGGTCTTCGGGAGCGTTGGAAGGACGCGAAAGGAAAGCGACTTTTTGAATGGGATTCAGAAAAAGGTGAACTGGAAGTCTACCGATACAGTGATGTGAAACACCTAGGTTCATTTGACCCTTATACCGGTGAGCGGCGTGGCCCGGCCAAAGATGAAAGACGTATAGAGAAATAAGTGGAGCGTTTGCGATGGCAATGAAAATACGGTTGCAATGGTTCAACAAACAAACAGAAATCCTGGAGGCAGCTGAATACTCAGCAGACTTTGAGGAAGACAACAGTATTCTTGAAGAACTCGATTTACACGAGGAACCGCAAATCTATGCAGGCGGATTTGACGTACTCCCAAGTTGGATAGTGATTCTTCAGCCACATTTCCGGCGGGTGATAGAGCCCGATCTTTTCGACTTCCAGATTTCTTTTCACTACCAAGGCGCCTGGCCACCGCCCCCAAAGCAACCCAAAAAGGCGTCCTGATGTGATGAAACCCACACTGCAAAAGCCCGTCCTCTACCGCTCAGTCAACACCCGAACCCACGGCGTGCGCCACGGCAGTTGTCGCGCCTACCGGTACGAGCGGCACACCAAAAGCGAAAAAGGCAAACTTTCAAACCGCGGCTCGATGCACAGCCATCTACGACACGGCTTTGATTACACCCCGCTATTCCGGTTTCTCCTATCCAAAGTCGGCCACCCGTGGGATGAGGTTTTCAGCGAAGCCAAAGCCCGCTTGGATCGCCCGGAGCCCGTATTCTGGATCGTTGCGATGCATGAAGGCGACAAGGAGGAGTCCGTGAGAACGGATGAGAACAGCTACTACAGCGGTTTGTGTATCGACGAAGCAGGCCTGCTGCAAAAGGTCAACCCACAGCTGACACCCGAGCAGATGAAACCCGATTGTGATTGCTGCACCCATACGTTCAACGGTGTGGTACTCGCCCGCCCTTTTCCACGCAAACGGCGGGCAACACCCACCGCTTAATCAACCCTACTCACCCCGCCTTCGCTTCACTCCCCGCCCCACCAATCAACACACGATTCCCCGGATCCGTAATATCAAACACCTGCAGCGCACACGCCGAAGGATCCAGCTTGAACTGAAACTCCACCAGGTACACCTTTGCCTTCTCCGGGCTGAAGGTGCTCATCACCGGCCCACAGCTGTAGTAAACCCCGTTGCCCCGATTGCTCGCCGTGCTGGCCACGGTGAGTTGCTTGCCAGGATCGGCCTGGATTTCCAGCTGTGGAAAACGCTTGAACCCTGCACTGGCAACGGTTTGGTTGAGCTTGGCGATCCAGTTGAGGACGCGGCCTTCGCCAGTGTCCATCACGGTGCCGAGGGTTTCCATGCGCTGGTCGGGGTCGCCTTCGCGGCGGATCGAGAACTCCACGGGGGCGGTGCCGCCGTAGGCTTTCATGATGACTTTGGCGTGATCCGCATCGACGGCCACGGTTTTCTGCCGAAACTGGATGCCGTCCTTGAGCAGGCTGGGCGATGAGTCGCGTTGGTTGGATTGGCAGGCGCCCAGTGAGAGGGCGATGCAAAGCAGCGCGATGCGCTTCATGGGGATGTCCTTATCGGGGATGTAGAGTGAGAACTGGACCCGAATTTAAACAAATTGTTCCGCACGGGGGATGTGTGCCTGTCGGGCTGAAGGACAGCAGCGATACAGGCATTGTGGTTTGGCAGGCATACCGAGGTGATGCCTTCGCAGCCTCGCCAGGGCTCGACAGCGCCCACATTTAATCGGCGTCGCAGCAAAAATTGCGCTCACACTTCAGACCTAAATAAAGCCGACACCGCACATCCCCTGTGGGAGCTGTCGAGCTTCAGCGAGGCTGCGAAAGCGATGTATCAGCCGAAGAAGATACCCGCAATGCCGCCGCCATCGCAGCCTCGCCAGGGCTCGACAGCTCCCACATTTAATCGGCGTCGCTCTGCGCTCCCCTTAGGGCTCGTTAAACACCAACCGCGCACATAACCCACCCTGCTTGCGGTTATGCAGTGCCAACCGGCAGCCGATCTTGCCGACGATCATCTGCACGATCGCCAACCCCAGCCCTGCGCCATTGGCATTGCCACGGCTGTAAAACCGCTCGAACAGGCGCTCGATGTGCGCCTCTTGAATCCCCGGTCCCTGGTCTTTCACGCTCAGGCAATGAGCACCAATCACCACTTTCACTTCGCTGCCCACAGGGGAAAAATTGAGGGCATTGGTGACCAGGTTCTGGAACGCAATGGCCAATGCCACAGGCTCGGTTTCTACCCAGCAATCCTCATTGCCTTCGAGCACCAGTTCCACCCCTTTTTCCATGGCCAGTGGCGTCAACTCGGCGAGTTCTTCGCGCACCAGTTCGGTCAGGTGCACACGCCCGCACACGGGGTTGTTCAACTGCGGTTCGATGCGCGCCATGGTCAGCAATTGGCTGCCGATGCGCGTGGCGCGGTCGACACCGTTGACCAGGAACTCCAACGCTTCGCCGCGCTGCTCCTCGGTGACAGCAGTCTGCGCGTTCTGGGCGTGAATGCGCAGGATCGCCAGCGGTGTGCGCAGTTCATGGGCAGCGTCGGCGATGAAACGGCGTTCGCGCTCCAGCAGCTCATCCACTTGAACCAACAGGCGGTTAAGCGCGGTTTGCATGGGTTCCAAGTCGCTGGGCAAAGGCTTGAGGTGCAAGGGTTGCAAGGTTTCGGCAGTCCGCCCACGGATGGACAGGGCCATCGCGCGCAGGGGTGTGAAGCCCCAGCCGATCACCAGCCAGATCAACAGCGCCAGCAACGGCACGCCGATCAGCGTCGGCCAGAGGGTGTGGCGCACGATACGCTGGATCAGGTCCTGGCGTATGTCATCGCGCTCGCCCACCCAGATCAGCAGCCCTTGCTGCGGGTCGGCGAGGAGGAAGGCGCACCAGTCGTTGCCGTTGTCCATCAGGTCGTGGGAACCGAGGGTCGCCGGCGGCGCTGCCAACACGGGGGCTTCGGCAGAGCGCACGAGCAATTCACCCTCACGGTTCCATACCTGGAAGGTCAGGCGAGTTTCATAGGGGTGGGCCACGCCATCCTCCCCCACGCGACTCATGGCCTGGTCGAACGCCTGGTACAAACGCTCCCAATCCGCTTCCCCTGGATCACGCTGGCGCAGCACACCTTGGAGCAGACGCGCACTCTGGGCGAGCTGGGCATCGTAGACTTCTTCGATCTCGTGGTGGCTGTCGCGCAGCACCAACCAACTGATCAGGGCGTCACCCGCCAGGATCAGCAGTAATACCGGGATGAGGATACGCGCGCGGACCGAGGTCATGGCTTGAGCGCCAGCACATAGCCGACACCGCGCACAGTGCGGATCAGCTCGGTGGATAATTTTTTACGCAGGTTGTGGATCAGCACTTCCAAGGTGTTGCTCTCGACCCGATCCTGCCAGCCATACAACGCACGCGACAACCGCTCGCGGGTCACGACTTTGCCGGGGCGCACCATCAGTTGGTGCAGCAGTTGGTATTCCATCGGGGTGACGATGATGTCGGCGTCCTGGTAGCGCACCTGCTGGGTGACCGGGTCGAGGCTGATGCCGGCGTGTTCCAGCATCGGTTGCGCGCGGCCCTGGCTGCGGCGCAGCAGGGCGCGCACGCGGGCCTTGAGTTCTTCCACATCGAATGGCTTGACCAGGTAGTCGTCGGCACCCGCGTCCAGGCCGGCGATGCGTTCGCTGGTGCCGTCTCGCGCGGTGAGGATCAGAACCGGCACGTCGTGTTGCTCGGCGCGCAATTGCTGCAACAGATCAAGGCCATCGAGGCGCGGCAAGCCGAGGTCGAGCAGCAACAGGTCGAAGCTTTCCGTGCGCAGGGCATGCAGGGCCGCGAGGCCATCCTGCAACCAATCGAGGGTATAGCCTTCGGCGCCCAACGCCACGCGAATCCCCTGGCCGAGGGCACGGTCATCTTCGACAAGGAGTAGGCGCATAGTAAAATCTCTGTAGGAATCGGCGGCATCATGCCGGGTTCTGGCCCAGGCTATTTCGGCAAAGATGTTACGGCGCATTGCCAACTAAGGTTGCGCTAAGGTTGGTTTTGCACTGTGAAACCTCCCACTTCTGCTGAGAGCTTTTCCATGCGCAAAATTCTCCTGCTGTCCCTGATTCTCGCCAGCCCCCTGGCCGTCGCCGGCCCGCAGTGCACTACCGCCGAGCGCTCGCAATGGCAAGACGAAAAGGCCTTCCAGGACAAGCTCAAGGCCGAAGGCTACACAATCAGCAAGTTCAAGGTCACTGACGGCAACTGCTACGAGATCTACGGCTTCGACAAAGACAAGCGCAAGGTCGAGATCTACCACGACCCGGTCACCGGCAAAGCCGTGAAGACCGAGATCAAGGGCTGATGCCAGGCGAATCCCTGCGCCTGTGGGACCCGCTGGTGAGGCTGTTTCATCTGTCGATCGCCGGGGTCTTTGTCGCCAATTACTTCTTTAACGAAGCAGGCGATGACTGGCATGTCTGGCTGGGCTACTACGCCATGGCCTGGCTGCTGGTACGCGTGGTGTGGGGATTTGTCGGACCGCGCAGCGCGCGCTGGGCGGACTTTTGGCCGACGCCGAAACGCCTGAATGCGCACTTGCGCTCGTTGCTAAACCGAAGGCCCCAGCATCGCCTGGGGCATTCGCCGATTGGCGCGCTGGTGATGCTGTTGATGTTGCTGGCGTTGCTGACCATCGGCACCAGCGGCTTCCTGATGCAGGAAGTCGACGCGTTATGGGGCGCCGACTGGCCCCGGCAAATCCACGAGACCGCCGCCAATGTGCTGCTGGGGCTGGTCTGTGTGCATGTGCTGGCCGCCATCGTTGAAAGCCTCCAGGTGCGGGACAACCTGCCGTTATCCATGCTCACCGGTCGCAGGAAGCGCCTGCCGGATGAGCGTGCGCAGTAACCCTTTTACCCACAGGTCCCCTATGCGCTCCGTCTTATTGATATTCAGCCTGCTGGGGGTATTTTTTGCCGCCTGGCAGAGCCATCCGCCCCATGTATTGGCACCGTTTGCCCAGGCCAGCCCGAACACGGCAAAAGTGGCGGCCCCGGCGCAGTACAGCAGCCGGTTCGTGTCCACCCAGCTCACCGACTTCGTGCACTCGTCGTCCGTTACCGCCCTGCCCGGCGGTGACTTGATGGCGGTGTGGTTCGCCGGCTCGCGCGAGGGCGCCGCCGACGTGCAGGTGCGCACCGCACGCTTTGATGCGCGCAGCGGCGAATGGGGTGCCGAGCAGGTCCTGGCCACGCGCGAAAGCACCCGCGATGGCACCCAACGCTACATTCGCAAACTGGGCAACCCGGTCATCGCCCTGGGGCCGGACAAACGCCTGTGGATGTTTTACGTGTCGGTGTCAGTCGGCGGCTGGGCCACCAGTGCAATCAACCTGATGGTGTCGGACGACCTGGGCGCCAGCTGGTCGCCGCCGAGGCAACTGGTGACCTCGCCGTTCTTCAATATCAGCACCCTGGTGCGCGCCGCGCCGGTGTTCCATGCCGACGGTTCCATCGGCCTGCCGGTGTACCACGAGTTCATGGGCAAGTTTGCCGAATACCTGTACCTGAGCGCCGACGGGGCGGTGATCGATAAATTCCGCATCAGCCGCGGCAAGAACTCATTGCAACCGACCATCGTGCCACTGGATGGCAAGCGCGCCGTGGCGATGTTGCGCTATGCCGGCGACACCCATCACCGCGTCCTTGCCAGCCGCACCGAAGACGCCGGGCAAACCTGGAGCGAGCCGTACCCGCTGGAGCCGGCCAACCCCAATTCCTCACTGGCAGCAGTGGGCACCCAGGATGACGGCTTGCTGGTGGCGCTCAACGACCTGCAGGATGGCCGCTTCAAGCTCAGCCTCTACGGCACCGACGCCCAGCTCAGCCAATGGCGCACGGTGGTAGAGCTGGACCAGTCACCCGACCCGCTCGGCCAACCGTTTTCGCCCCAGGCCTATAAAGAAATCATCGGCGAAGGTTTCCGCGCTTCCAGTGGCGCCAGGCGCCTGCCGCTGGAGCAGCGCTTTCTCAGCAACCTCGATTACCGCGTGTGCAAACCCCAGGGCTGTGACTTCGAATACGAGTACCCGTACTTCAGCCGCAGCCCGGACGGCATGTACCACTTGGTGTACTCGTGGAATAACACCTTTATCAAACATGTCAGCTTCAACGAAGCCTGGCTGGCGGAGCGCCTGTAATGGTTTCTTTATGGCAGGCTCATTTGAGTTTCGTGCTGCTGGGGTTTGTGCTGTTGAGTGCGTTTCGATTCAGCGCTCCGTGGCGCCCGTGGTGGTTGCCGGTAGTGGCGGCGGTGAGTTTTATCCCGGTCAATGAGCTGCCGCTGGCGGCGTATGTGCGCAGTTTTACCGATGACCTGGCGATCACCACGCTGGTGTTGCTGGCGTGGGTTGTACTCCGCCGATTGGGGGTGGTACAGCCGATCAGCCGTGCGCATCAGGTGCAGATGTTGCTGCTGTTCGCAGTGTTGAGCCTGCTGCTGTACCCCGCCACCTTGGGCCTGACCTATGTCGATCCGTACCGCTGGGGCTTCAACCCTCGGCCCATGATTGTGCTGGTGGGTGCCTTGGCGCTGCTGATGCTGTGGCGCCGTAATGCACTGGCCGTGTGGATGCTGGCGGTGGGCACCCTGGCCTTCGCGCTGCGGCTCAAGGCGTCGGAAAACTATTGGGATTACCTGGTCGACCCGCTGTTGGCGGGTTACTGCGTGGTCGCGGGATTGATGCAACTCAAACTGTGGGAGCGGGCTTGCTCGCGAATGCGCAGAGTCAGGCAGCATGGCTGGCACTGAACCACTGCATTCGCGAGCAAACCCGCTCCCACAGTTGATTGTGGTGTTTATGAAATTGAGCAGAGGTCAATGATGGGTGCGTTGCAATCACGCCGCCTGCGCTACGGCGTGGGCGCGATCGGGTTGGTGTTTGCCTTGCTGGTCGCGCTGCGGCTGGTGTTCGTGCTGGGTTTTTCCGGCCTTGATCTGGGCACCCCGGCACTCTTGGAAACCTTGGGCATCGGCCTGCGTTTCGACCTGCGCCTGGCGGTGCTGCTCCTGTTGCCGCTGGCGCTGCTCGCCTGGATCCCACGCTGGAACCTGACCACACGCCCCGCCCTGCGCTGGCTGGCCCGCGCCTACCTGATGGTGGCACTGGCCGTGGTCGGCCTGGTGTACATCATCGACTTCGGCCACTACGCCTACCTTGGCGTGCGCATCAATGCGACGGTTCTGCGTTACCTGCAAGACGCACAGATTTCACAACAGATGGTGTGGGAAACCTATCCAGTGCTGTGGATAACCGCGTGCTGGCTGGCGGCGGTGGCGTTGTGGGTGTGGGCGTTGGTGTGCCTTGAGCGGTTGACCCTGGACCGTGCGCCCAGTGCCAGCGGCAAACTGTCTTTGGTGGCTGTTTCCATCATCGGCGTGGTCGGCGTGCTGCTGGCCCTGCTCGGTCGCGTCGCCAACCTCAACCTGGAGAATCCAGTGCCGCTGCGCTGGAGCGACGCGTTCTTCTCCGGCAACGCGCAGGTGGCGGCGGTGGGCCTGAACCCGGTGCTGTTTTTGTACGACACGCTCAAGGTTGGTCAATCGCAATTCGATGAAGCCCAGGTACGCGAGCATTACCCACAGGTCGCTCAGTACCTGGGCGTGGACCAGCCGGATGCCGAGCAACTGGACTTCACCCGCACACAAGGCGTGCAGCCTTATCGCCTGGCCGTCGAACGCCCGCCGAACGTGATCTTCGTGATGCTCGAATCCCTCGGCACCAGCGCCGTAGGTGCCTATGGCAATCCACTCAACCCCACACCGAACCTGGACAAACTGGCCACGCAAAGCTGGTTCTTCAAACACTTCTACGTCCCCGTCACGGGCACCGCCAAGACCGTGTGGGCGAGCATCACCGGCGTGCCGGATGTCACCCGCCAGGAGACCGCCACGCGTAACCCGCTGATCACGCGGCAACACACGCTGATCAACGCCTTCGAGGGCTACCAGAAGTTCTACATGATCGGTGGCAACGCCGGCTGGGCGAATATCAATGCCCTGATCCGCCAGAGCATCGAAGGCGTGCAGCTGTTTGAAGAGCGCCACTGGCGTTCGCCACGGGTAGACGTGTGGGGCATTTCCGACCTGGACTTGTTCAAGGAAGGCGACGCATTACTGCGCGCTGTACCCAAGGCGCAGCCCTTCTTCGCCTACCTGCAAACCTCCGGCAATCACCGCCCGTTCACCATCCCCGAGCACAACGATGGCTTCCAGGTCAGCGACGTGACACTGGAGCAGGCCCAGGCCGCCGGCTCACGCAGCGTCGAGCAATACAACGCAGTGCGCCTGCTGGACTACAACATCGGCCGGCTGATGGAAATCGCCAAGGCAGGCGGTTACTACGACAACAGCATCTTTGTGTTCTTTGGCGACCACAACACGCGCATCAGCCAGATCCCCCACATGGCGCCCGCTTTCGAACAGTTGGGCCTGGAAAGCAACAACGTGCCACTGCTGATCCATGCGCCCGGCCTGCAACCCCGGGTGATCGAAGAAGCCGTCGGCCTGGCAGACCTGCTACCCACGGTAGCCGGCATGGCGGGCGTGCCGTTTCGCAATGGCACGATGGGCCGGGATATCCAGCAACCGGCGCCGGAAGGCGAACGCATGGTGCCGCTGGTACTGCAGGAAGGCACCTTCCCGATCATCGGTGGCGTGACCCAGGACTTCCTGCTGCAGATGCAGCACGACGGCAGTTCACCGACCCTGCATGACCTGGCGTCCCTCACCCCGCGGGACGACGTGGCCGCGCAGCATCCCGAGGAGTTCCAGCGTTTGCAAGGCCTGACCCGAGGCCTGCACGAGAGTGCGCGGTTGATGCTGTTCAAGAACGTGCGGGAATGATTATTTCGGCTGGAACGTTTCGAGGTAGGCCAGGATGTTGTCAATCTTCTCCTGGTCACTGATGCCCCAGAAGATCATGCGCGTGCCGCTCACCACCTTCTTCGGCGCCTCGATATAGGCCGCGAGTTTGTCGCGGGTCCAGACCACGCCGGAGTTTTTCATCGCGTCGGAATACTGATAGTCGGTGGTCGTCCCCGCAGGACGGCCGATGATGCCATTGAGTTCCGGGCCAAAGCCCCCGCGTGCGCCCTCACCGATACTGTGGCAGCCGCCGCAGGTCTTCGCAAAGAGCTTGCCGCCCGCCTCGGCATCGCCGGCGGCGAAGGCCGACCCGGTGTTAAGGATCAGGGCGAGGGTGAACAAGGCGTACTTCATCAAAGGCTCCACGGCGGGCAACGGTAGACCGATTATGCCTGTATCGACATCACTCTGCCGCTTCTGGCAATCACCCGGGAAATGCTCTGGAACGACCACCCATCGCCCTCACACACATCCAATCGAACCTATTTCAGTCCCTCCCACTCCACCTTACTGAATCCCTGATGGAGGAGTAAGGATCATGGCTCAGCCATCGATTTTGGTACTGGAAGACGACGAAATCATTCGCGCGTTAATGGTCGATGTACTGGAGGATTTCGGTGCAGTCGTTACATCTTTTCCTTCGGCGGATGAGGGGATGATTTACCTGGAGCGGGGCGATGATCCGGTCGACCTGATTGTCAGCGACATCCAGATGCCGGGGCTGCTCAATGGCTATGACTTGAGCAAGGTGGTGGCCCACCGTTGGCCAACGGTGCCGGTGGTGCTCACCTCGGGCAACACTAAACTGGCGGCGCAACTGGGAGGCTCGGTGCGATTTTTGCCCAAGCCGTGGAGCACTGAGCATCTGCTTCAGTGCGTACAGACGGCGTTGACCCAGCAAGGCTTGTCCATGCACTGATAGCGTCGCGACATCACCTGAACCGAACTTCAGGGTGCCTTTTAGGGTCATTATTGGAGCAAGGAGCGACTTTTCTGATCCGCTGGTCAGCCTTTTCGCCCTGTGCGTTCAGTTGATGGCCATGAGGTGTGTAGAATCGCCGCCCATTTCCACGCGTCATTCATGGCCGAGAGGCCCACACTTCGAGCTTATTGAATGCATTCACAGGCCCATGACGTTGGTGCGCCCTCATTGCTGGAGTCGTTGCGCACCGGCACGGCCCTGCTGCACGTAGCGTTGGAAAAGCGCTTGCCGTTTTTTTCCGAGCGACTGGATGCCGACTGGTACCAACGTTTGCTCCAGGCGTACTACGGCTTTTATGCGCCGATGGAAGCGGCACTGTACGACTGTGAGTTGATCCCCGAAGGCTTCGACCAGGCGATGCGTGTGAAAACGCCAACGCTGGTGAGGGACCTCTACGCCCTTGGCCTGGATGACCACGCCATCAACGCTTTGCCCCGCTGCGCCAACCTGCCCCCGCTGGACACACCCGCTGCCTGCCTCGGTGCCTTGTATGTACTGGAGGGCGCGACCTTGGGCGGCCAAGTGTTGCGTCGGGAAATGGCCCAGCGCCTGGGCCTGGAGGCCGACACCGGAGGCGCGTTCCTGAACGTCTACGGCATAGAAACCGGCCGCCGCTGGAAGGATTTTCTCGATTACCTGGGCAGCATGCCACTGGACGCCCCTGCCCGGCAGCGCGCGGTGGATGCAGCCCGTTCGACGTTCAGCTGCTTTGAGCAATGGCTCGACAGCCAGGAGGTACTGCTATGAAACCCGACGATTTTGAAGAGCTGCTTGCCAACTGCGCCGACGAGCCTATCCGTTTTCCGGGGGCGATCCAGCCCCACGGCGTGCTGCTGACGTTGTCGGAACCGGACCTGAAGATCATTCAGATCAGCGCCAACGTCGCCACCTTGTTCGGGCACGCCGCCGAGTCACTGCTCGACCAGCCGCTGCACACCCTGGTCGGCGCCGAACACGCCAAGGCCGTTGCCGCCATGGCCGAGAACAACACGTTTTTCGATGCCCCTGCGCTGCACGTCACCTTCAACGGCGCGGAATTCGAAGGCCTGCTGCACCGCCATCAGAACGTGCTGGTGCTGGAGTTCGAACCGCGGCTCAAGGATTTCCGCCCACGGTCGCAGAATGCTCGCAGCAGCGACCTGGGCAAAATGCTGCAACGCTTGCAGGCGGCGAAAACCCTGCAAGCGCTGTACGAAATCAGTGTGAACGAAATCCAGGCCATCACCGGCTACGACCGCGTCCTGATTTACCGCTTCGAAGAAGAAGGCCATGGCCAAGTGATTGCCGAAGCCTCGGCGCCGTCCATGGAACTCTTCAACGGGCTGTTCTTCCCCGCGTCCGACATCCCGGAGCAGGCCCGCGAGTTGTATCGCACCAACTGGCTGCGCATCATCCCGAATGCGGCCTATGAGCCGGTGCCGCTGCTGCCCAAGCTGCGCCCGGACACTGGCCAGCCGCTGGACTTGAGCTTTTCCACCCTGCGCAGTGTGTCGCCGATTCACTGCCAGTACATGCAGAACATGGGCGTGCTGTCGTCCATGAGCATCTCGCTGATGAAGGGCGATAAACTCTGGGGCCTGATCAGTTGCGGTAACCGCCAGCCGCTGCTGGTGCCGAACGATCTTCGCACCACTTGCCAGACCATCGGCCAGGTGCTTTCACTGCAGATCAGCGCCATGGAAGCCCTGGACCTGAGCCGTCAGCGTGAAGAAAAAGTCGAGGCCCTGGCCCGGTTGGATCAAGCGATGAAGAGTTCGAACGACAATGTGTTCGACGGCCTGGCCCAGCAAGGTCAGTTGCTGATGGAGCTGACCTTGTCCGGCGGCGTGGCCATTATCGAAGACAAGCAACTGCACCGCTATGGCAACTGCCCGGAGCCGGCGCAGATCCGCGCCTTGCACAAGTGGCTCCAGAAAAGCGGCGAGCCGGTGTTTTCCAGCCATAACCTGGTGTCAGTGTACCCGCCGGCAGTGGAGTTCCAGCAGGTGGCCAGCGGTGTATTGGCCATGAGCCTGCCCAAGCCCGTGGACAACGGCGTGCTGTGGTTTCGCCCGGAAGTGAAAGAGAACATCAATTGGAGCGGCAACCCAGATAAGCCGCTGGCCCTGGAAAACTCTAACGGTGGCCTGCGCCTTCGCCCACGTACATCGTTTGAAATCTGGAAAGTGGAAATGGCCGGCATTTCCACCAAGTGGAGCCATGGCGACCGTTTCGCCGCCAACGACCTGCGCCGCTCGGCCCTGGAAAACGACTTGGCGCGACAGGTGCTGCGCGAACAACAAGCCGTACGCGCGCGTGATGAGCTGGTGGCGGTGGTGTCCCACGACCTGCGCAACCCGATGACCGTGATTTCCATGCTGTGCGGCATGATGCAAAAAGCCTTCAGTTCTGATGGCCCGCACACCTCGCGTCGGATTTCCTCGGCCATCGACACGATGCAACAGGCTGCCGGGCGCATGAACGTGCTGCTGGAAGACCTGCTCGACACCTCGAAAATCGAGGCCGGACGGTATGTGGTCAAGCCAGTGACGCTCGACGTGAGCCAGATGTTCGAAGAGGCTTACTCCTTGCTCGCACCGCTGGCGATGGAAAAGGGCATCGACCTGTCGTTCAACGCCGAGCCGGGCCTGCAGATCAATGGCGACCCTGAGCGTATGTTCCAGGTGTTGTCGAACCTGATCGGCAACGCCATCAAGTTCACCCCGCGCCAGGGCAATATCGGCATCAGCGCCATGAGCAATGGCGAGGAAATCGTCTTCTCGGTACGCGACTCCGGTGAGGGGATTGCGCCGGAACAACTGCCGCATGTGTTCGATCGGTATTGGACCCAGGCGGAAAACAACCCCACCGGCAGCGGCCTGGGGCTGTACATCACGCAAGGCATCGTCCAGGCCCATGGCGGCAAGATCGTTGCCGAAAGTGAAGTGGGCCGCGGCAGTGAGTTCCGTTTTACGGTGCCGAAGGTCATCAAGGACTCGCATGTCTGATGCGGTATGAATGTGGCGCCTGTGTGGGAGCCGGGCTTGCCCGCGATGCAGACGCCTCGGTGTATCAGTGATACCGAGGTGAAGCTATCGCAGGCAAGCCAGCTCCCACGCTTGTTTCGCGTTGCCAGGTAAGCCTCATACGGGCAGGCGCCATGGGCGGCACGGTCGATACGCGGGCGTGAGGGTTGCCGCTGACGACAGCCTGCACTACCTGCCGGATTGCGACAGCGCGTTACGCAACGTGGTGGCACACAATCGGCCGCGCTTGGTCTGCAAGCCAGGGACGGTGCGACGTCACCCCGCGCGCGCGATTGCACAAAACAGCCCGGGCAACGACTTCCAGCGTACGCCACAAGGGCCCGTCATATCTTGCAGCAGGGCGTTTATAGCTGGGCCGGTTTGCCCCCTATAAGTTTGGCTTCGCTTCGCTCCATGAGTCGAAGCATTCCCTACTGATCTAGAAGGAAACGCCCATGCTTGGCGCAATCAACCACACACTTGGCAACTTTCAATACCCCACGCTGCAGCAGGACGATGCAGGGCTGCTGCGCAAGAAGCGCAGCCTTGATGACACACGCATCCAACTGAACGCCGCGGATGTTCAAGGCTCGGCAGCCAATGACCGACAACGCAAAACCGGCGGTGGGCTAGACAGCCTGGGCCAAGGCAATCTGCTTTAACCCACTATGATGCGAAGGGCTGTGCACGGCCCTTCGTATTGCCCTGTTAACAAAACACTGACATTCACTGCGATAATCTTGCCGGTTCAATCCAGCCTGGAATCTTTGCCTGCATGCCGCACCTCGACACACTGCCCGCCGTATTGGCCGGCCCACTGCTGCGACGCCTCGAACCTCGGCGCCTGGTGTTGTGGCTTGTCGGCAGCCGAGCACTGACGTTGACGCTAACGCTGCATCTGCCCACGCAGACACGGGAGATCACACTCGACCACTGCCAAGTCGTACCGGTGGGTCGCCAGGCGTTTATCCACTTGATCGATGTGTCGCTGGATGACGCCCTGCCCCTGGACGTGGAGATCAGCTACGACCTGTTGTGTGACGACGGCGGTATCGCCGACTGGGCCCCGCACCTGCTGTACGCCAATGCCCAATTACCGAGTTTCGTTTTGCACGGCCGTATCCATCAGTTGGTACACGGCTCGTGCCGCAAACCCCATCACAGCGCCGACGAAGGCCTGCTGTGCGTCGACCGCCTGCTGGCCGACGCCCAGACCCCGGCCGACCGCCCAACCCTGCTGATGATGAGCGGCGACCAGGTGTACGCCGACGACGTGGCCGGGCCAATGCTGCGGGCAATTCATGCAGTGATCGACCGTCTAGGCCTGTTTGACGAATACCTGGAGGGCGCCGTGGTAGACGACAGCGCCACCCTCTATGGGCATCGTGCCAGTTACTACCACCGTGCCGACCTGCTGCCGGCACTGGACAGTAACGAAACCCTGCGTGAGCGCTTCTTTGGGGGCGTGAAAAAGCCCATCTTCACCAGCAGCACCGCGGACAATCATCTGGTGACGTTCGCGGAAGTCATCGCGATGTATCTGCTGGTGTGGTCACCCACGCCATGGACGCTGATCACGCCCCAAACGCCGCAACTGAGCCCAGAAGAACAGCAGCGATATGCCCGCGAACAGGTACAGGTCGACCGATTCCGCGACGGCCTGCCGGGCGTCGCGCGGGTCTTCGCCCACCTGTCGACCTTGATGATCTTCGACGATCACGACATCACCGACGACTGGAACCTCAGTGCCCAATGGGAAGAAACTGCCTACGGCCACCCATTCTCCAAACGCATCATCGGCAACGCCCTGCTGGCCTACATGCTGTGCCAGGGCTGGGGCAATCAGCCGGATGCATTTGGCGAACAGGTGAGCCAGACCCAGGCGCTCACCCACCGGGCCCAGGCCAACCACCTCGAGGCCGTCGCGCAGGATGAATTGATCGATACGCTGCTCACGTTCCAGCAGTGGCATTACGTCTTGCCCACCACCCCCGCCCTGGTGGTGCTCGACACCCGCACCCGTCGTTGGCGCAGCGAGTTCACCCTCAAGCAACCCTCCGGCCTGCTGGACTGGGAGGCCTTGAGTGAACTGCAACAGGAACTGCTGGACCACCCTTCGGCCATCATCGTCTCGCCCGCGCCGATCTTTGGCGTCAAGTTGATCGAGACGGTGCAGAAAATCTTCAGTTGGTGCGGCCACCCGTTGCTGGTGGACGCCGAAAACTGGATGGCCCATCGCGGCGCGGCCCATGTAATCCTCAATATCTTCCGTCACTCGCGTACACCGGGTAACTACGTAATTCTCTCCGGGGACGTGCACTACTCGTTCGTCTACGAGGTGCTCATCCGCCATCGCAATGCCGGCCCCAGGATCTGGCAGATCACCAGCAGCGGCATCAAGAACGAGTTCCCCCCGCGCCTGCTGGAATGGTTCGACCGCCTCAATCGCTGGCTTTACTCGCCGCGCTCGCCCCTCAACTGGTTCACCCGTCGCCGTACCATGCAGGTAGTGCCGCATATCCCGGAGCATGCCGAAGCCGGCGAGCGGCTATGGAACTCGGCGGGGATTGGCCAGGTGTTTTTCAATGAGCAGGGCCAGCCTGAAGCGATCTACCAGCACAACGCAGATGGCAAGGCGCGGACGCGGATGGAAGCCCCGCAGCAATAGCTAATGGCCACCAACCTTCAGCGGTGCACCCGCCCTATTCAAAGCAACCAGGCCACGTTGTACAGTAGCGCCAGCCACGGAGTATCGGCGTCAACATCGGCTGGTCTTGAATGCCAGCCCAGGCAAGGAACGCGAAGATGGGCGATACCTCCGACAACAATCCGCTGAAGCAAGACTTCTCTCACTTCAACGCCGACATGCTGCACACCGTACTGGAGTTGGTCAGCGACGGAATCTGGGATTGGAACGCCAATACCGGGTTCGTCTACCGCAGTCCAGGGTGGTACGAAATGCTTGGCTACCACCGCCATGCGCTGGAGAACAGCGTGTTCACCTGGGAGAACGTGATTCACCCGGACGATTACGCCCAGGTGATGAAGCTGTTTGACGACTACATCCACCGTCGCGCGCCCCACTACCAAGCCGAGTACCGTTGCCGCAAAAAGGATGGCAGCTATTTGTGGATCGAAGACCGGGGCTACGTGATTGCGCGCAATGCCGACGGCTCGGTGGCGCGCATGGTGGGGGCACACCGCGATATACACCTCAGGAAATGCTCCGTTGAACAGTTGGAACGACGCAATCAATCCCTTGAGGCATTGGTGGCTGAACGCACGCGCGAACTGTCGCGGGTCAATCAGCAATTGCAACTTCAGCTGGATGAAAACCGCGCCCTGGCCGAGCGGGATGCCCTGACCCTGGTTGCCAACCGCTACCTTCTGGAAAAAGTATTGCTGCAAGCGTGCGACCGCGCCCAGCGCTTTCGGCTGCCGCTGGCGTTGATCGCGGTGGATATCGATAACTTCAAGCCGATCAATGACCGGTACGGTCACAGCGTGGGCGACCAGACGCTGGTGCGGGTGGTGGCGTGCCTTCAAAGCTGCCTGCGCCCGGCTGACCTGCTCGCCCGTTGGGGAGGTGACGAGTTTGTACTGGTGCTGCCCAAAACCTCGCTGGAGACCGCCACCGCACTGGCGCAGCGCATTCACCAGACAATGAGGAGCACGCCACACGCGGGTGATTTCAACGTCACCCTGAGCCTGGGCGTTGCCGAGCGTGAGCGGGATGAATCCCCCGCGGCCCTGATGGCGCGTGCCGACCAGGCGTTGTATCGCGCCAAGGCTGCGGGGAAGGATGGGGTGTCGCAATGACACCCCGGCGTGTTATCGAACCGGCGGCGCGTACTGGATACCGCCGTTGTTCCATAGCGCATTGAGGCCGCGCTTGATCTTCAGCACGCTGCCCTGGCCGATATTGCGCTCGAACACTTCGCCGTAGTTACCCACTTGCTTGACGATCTGCACCACCCAATCCTTGCGCAGTTTCAGGTCCTTGCCGTATTCACCGTCGGCCCCCAGCAGCCGTGCAACATCCGGGTTCTTGCTGGTCTTGGCCTGCTCTTCGACGTTCTGCGAGGTGATGCCCATTTCCTCGGCATTGAGCATGGCGAACAGGGTCCACTTGACGATGCTGAACCACTCGTCATCGCCTTTGCGCACCAGCGGCCCCAACGGTTCCTTGGAAATCACTTCCGGCAACACCACGAACTCGTCCGGGTGGGCCATCTTGATGCGCTGGGCGTAGAGGCCCGACTGGTCGGTGGTCAGCACGTCGCAACGCCCGGCTTCCAGGCCCTTGGCGCTTTCGTCGGCGGTGTCGAAGGTGATCGGCGTGTACTTCATGCCGTTGGTGCGAAAGTAATCCGAGACGTTGAGTTCGGTGGTGGTGCCCGCCTGGATACACACGGTCGCACCGTCCAATTGCTTGGCACCGGTGACGCCCAACTTGTTATTCACCAGGAAGCCGATACCGTCGTAGTAAGTCACGCCGGTGAAGACCAGGCCCATGCCCGAATCACGCGAGCTGGTCCACGTGGTGTTGCGCGAGATCAGGTCGATCTCACCGGACTGCAACGCAGTGAAGCGTTCCTTGGCAGTCAGTTGGGTGAACTTCACTTTCGACGCATCGCCGAATACGGCAGCCGCCACTGCGTGGCACACGTCCACATCGATACCGGTCATCTTGCCTTGGCTGTCCGGTACGCCGAAGCCCGGCAGCCCATCGCTGACGCCGCATTGGATGAAGCCTTTTTTCTGGATCGCGTCCAAGGTCACGCCCGCCTGCGCGGTGCTCGCCAGGCCAAGCGCGGCGGCGGTGCCAATGGCGGCCAACGTCATTTTGAATGGGTTCATGCAAGGCTCTCCCTGTCATTCCTTATTATTCGGCGCCGCACAGCCCGCGCCGGTTTATAGTGCTGCCGGGCAGTATCAACGGCTTTACGCCGCTGCCACAAACGACCTTTAGGCAAAGGCTCCTTCCGATTTGGAATGAACTGCATGATTTCAAAACGCTTGACCCCTTCGATGACCGCCCTGCAATGCTTCGAAGCGGCCGCCCGCCATTTGAGTTTCACCCGCGCCGCCGAAGAGCTGCACCTGACCCAGAGCGCAGTGAGCAAGCAGGTGGCGCAGTTGGAAGAGATGCTCTGCCATAACCTGTTCGAACGCGTGCGCCAGCGCTTGTACCTGTCGCCGGCGGGGTCGCTGTACTTGGCAGAAGTGCACAAGATCCTGACCCAAGTGGACATTTCCAGTCGCTACATCCTCACCTACGGCGGCGAAACCGAAGTGCTGCGCATCGCCACCCAACCAACCTTCGGCGACCGTTGGCTGGTGCCCAAACTCAAGACATTTGCAGCGAAACATCCAAATATCCACTTGGATGTGCGCAACGAGTTGGAGCCCTTCGATGTGCTGCAGGCCAAGGCCGATATCGCGTTTTTCTTCGGCCAGGGCTCATGGCCGGGAGCGACCTGCATCGAGCTGTTCCGTGAAGCCGTGGTACCTGTGTGTGCACCGGGTTTCGTCGCCGAGGGCAGCGATGCGTCGTCGCACCACACGCTGCTGCAATGCACCTCGCGCCCGGAAGCCTGGCACGAATGGTTCCTGGAACAGGGCCTGCACTCGCAGAACAGCTACCACGGACCGCGCTTCGACACGTTCTACATGTGCATTCGCGCGGCGCAGTCAGGCTATGGCGTGGCCTTGGTGCCGCAGTACCTGGTGGCCGAAGAACTGGCCCAGGGCAGCCTGGTGATTCCGTGGAACTATGCGATGCCCAGCAGCGGCGCGCACTTTATCGCCCACGCCGAACATGCCGGCGAGATTCCCAAGGTGAAGGCCTTCCTGAACTGGATGGTGGAATACATCGGCGCACATCCCGACTTTTAATAATGACCCGGCGACTTTATTTCGTTTGCGACAAAGGCAGGCGCCCGGCTTAGATAAAAACAAGCCCGTCACTGCCGAGTCCCCGATTCATGAGCCGCGAAACCATCAGCCAATCGATCTCCATCGTTCACCCCATCAGCCTCAGCCACGGTAAAAACGCCGAGGTCTGGGACACCTCGGGCAAACGCTATATCGACTTTGTCGGCGGTATCGGTGTGCTCAACCTCGGCCATTGCCATCCTGGCGTGGTCGAAGCCATTCGCGAGCAAGCCACCCGGCTGACTCACTACGCGTTCAACGCTGCCCCACACGCGCCGTATATCGAGTTGATGGACCGCCTGACCGCGTTCATGCCGGTGGACTATCCGGTCAGCGGCATGCTCACCAACAGCGGCGCGGAAGCGGCGGAGAACGCGCTGAAGATCGTGCGTGGCGCCACCGGCCGTACCGCAGTGGTCGCCTTCGACGGCGCTTTCCACGGCCGTACCCTGGCCACGCTCAACCTCAACGGCAAGGTGGCGCCCTACAAACAAAAGGTCGGTGTACTGCCGGGCCCGGTGTATCACTTGCCCTACCCCAGTGCCGACAACGGCGTGACCTGTGGCGAAGCGCTGAAGGCCATGGACCGCCTGTTCAGCGTGGAAATCGACGTCGCCGATGTGGCCTGTTTCATCATCGAGCCGGTGCAGGGCGAAGGTGGCTTTCTCGCGCTGGACAGCGAATTCGCCCAGGCCCTGCGGCGCTTTTGCGATGAGAACACTATCCTGCTGATTGCCGATGAAATCCAATCGGGCTTTGGCCGTACCGGCAACCGTTTCGCCTTCTCGCGCCTGGGTATCGAACCCGACTTGATCCTGTTGGGCAAAAGTATTGCCGGGGGCGTGCCGTTGGGCGCGGTGGTGGGGCGCAAGGCGCTGATGGACAACTTGCCCAAAGGTGGACTGGGCGGCACCTATTCCGGCAATCCCATCGCATGTGCGGCGGCACTGGCCACCCTCGATGCAATGACCGATGAACACCTGCACGCCTGGGGCTCACAACAGGAAGAAGCCATCGTCAGCCGTTATGAAACCTGGCGCGCACAAGGCCTGACGCCCTACCTCGGTCGACTGACCGGCGTGGGTGCGATGCGCGGCATCGAGCTGGCCAACGCCGACGGCTCACCCGCGCCCAAACAGCTTGCTCAATTATTGAGCCTGGCGCGGGACGCGGGGTTGTTGCTGATGCCCAGCGGCAAGGCGCGGCACATCATCCGCTTGTTGGCGCCGCTGACCATTGAACCTGCGGTGCTGGAGGAAGGCCTGGATATCCTCGAGGCCTGCCTCAAGCAGTTGGACTAGTCACGCGCATCGGCAGGCTTGCCCCGCGGGAATTTCTCGCGCACACCGATCGGGACGTTGCGCATGACGAACGCCGCCGCGCAGGTGCAGGCCATGCCGGGGTCAATACTGACACCGCGTGTTGATAGGGGTCTGGGCCAAATCGATGGACACGGCCTAGAGCGCTCGACGACTATCGCCCCCCTCCCATCACCGCACGCAGGCACATCATGCTCGATATCCTCCAAGGCACGCCCATCTGGGTCTACGCCATTTACCTGTGGATCTGCTACTACGGCATCAAGGCCTGCCTGGGCGGCCGCGAGAATCGCCGCTCGCTGGTGCTCCTGCCGGTGGTGCTGGTGGTGTGGTCGTTGATGTCGCTGGCGCCTTCAATCTTGTCGAGCAGTGCCTGGGTTGGCGGCGCGGTGCTGGGCAGCCTGGTGGGGATGCTGCTGTTCAATCCGCGAGGCGCACGGCTGGATGCCAATGGCGAAACCCTGGTGTTGCCAGGCACCTGGAAGACCCTGCTGATCTCGCAGTTGTTCTTTGCGGTGAAGTACTACTTCGGCTACCAGCAGGCGGTGCATCCGTTGCTGCTCGGCACGCCGACGATGCTGATGGCGATGGGTGGCGTGTCAGGCTTTACCGTAGGCCTGTTTTGCGGGCGGGCAGTCCGGCTGCAACGGGCGCTGACGGCGTTGCGTCGGGATAAGGGCATTGTGCTGCCTTGACCTGCTCCCCCTCCCCCCTGAAAATGCCCGACGCTTTTTTGTCCTCGTTTACTGAAGTAGTGAAATTTCAATGTCCGATTCTTACACCGAAAAATCCGCCACCGAAGAATCCGTAGTCGCCTTGCACGCCAAAGCCGAATACGAAAACGCCATCAATCTTTCACAGCATCTGCCAGCGGCCAAGATCATCAGCGAGATGGTGCTGGACGCTTTCCACACCTCCAAGGAAAGCGACCAGATCCGCGAACTGCGAGTGGCCATCCGCCAGGCCCACGATGCCTTCGACGACGACAAGGCCTACGACCTGATGGGCCAGCTCAAGCAATTGAAGGATGCCGAGGCTGCCGATAACGCTGCACTGGAACACCTGAGCACCCAGTTCTCGATCAGCCGAATCCTGTCCAGCTTCAAGGACGACCCCGAGTTCCAGGAGCTGGTCTATGGCCTGGCGTTGAAAGTGCTGAACCAGAGTCACCAGGCCATCAGCAACCCAAGCGCCGGCAAGACCAAGGCGTCACGGCCCAAGAAGGAAGCCGAAGTGTTTGTGATCAGCAAGGATGGCAGCAGCGTCACCCTGCCGCTGCGTACACCGCGCTCGAAACTGAACGTCGATCGTGAGGCGTTCGAGTTCCTGGGCTTCAGCTTTGTGGGCGATGGGGATGAAGCCGAGCTGGAAGTCGAGAGCTTTGTGGATAACTCCGGTGCTGAACAGCCGCTGAGCCGCAAGAGCGTGATTACTGCGTTGCAGCAGCAGACGGCGTTCGCTGGGTACAGCATCGCGCAGCAGTGACCTGAAACACCGCAAGCCTGAATGTGGGAGCTGGCTTGCCTGCGATAGCATCACCTCGGCATCACTGATACACCGAGGCGTTTGAATCGCCGGCAAGCCAGCTCCCACATTGGGTTTGTACTGAATCAAACGCCCCGTTCAACCTGCGCGAATACCTCGCGAAACCGCGCCATCTCCCGCTTGTTCCCCACGGTCACCCGCACCCACTGGGGCCAGTCCTTCCACACCCGCCCGATCATCACGCCTTGCGCCGCCAGTGCCTCGATCACCTGCTCCGCCGGTTGTTTCACGTCGATCATGAAACAGTTGGCCTGTGACGCCGTGCACGTGAACCCACGCTCTTGCAGCCAGGCCACGGTCTCATCGCGCTGTTGTTGGTTGAGCGCCTTGCGTTGTGGCAGCAGTTTCACGTCTTCCAGGCTGGCGAGGCCGCCGAGCAAGGTGGTGCCCGCCGGGACGTTATCACCGCCGAACACCGCCAGCCGCTCCAGCAGCGCCGGGTGACCGATCGCCAGGCCCAGGCGGGCGCCGGCCATGCCGTAGATTTTCGAGAAGGTGCGCAGCACCAGCAGGTCATCGTGGTCCTTGACCCAACTGACGACGCTGGGTACGTCGGCGAAGTCGATATAAGCCTCGTCCACCACCAGCACGCTGCCTTTGGGTTTCTCCGCCAATGCCTGGCGGATGGCCTCGGTGGGGGTGATGGTACCGGTGGGGTTGTTGGGGTTGCACAGGTACAACATGCCGGCCTCGGGGTCGGCGGCGAGCATGGCCGGAATATCGTGGGCGTGGTCGGCGCTCAGGCTGACTTCCTTCACCGGTGCCTTGTTCGACTCGGCCGCCTGGCGCGGTACTTCGTAGGACGGTGTGGCCATCACCAGCCCTCGGGTCTGGCGGGTGAATGCCAGGACGGCATAGCGCAGGGCTGCCATGGAGCCCGAAAACACCGCCACCTGCTCTTCCGACAGGCCTTGCTGCTGGGCAAACAGCGCGGCCAGGGCGTACATGTGTTTGTAGGGATAACGCCCGGATGCGGCAATTCCCTGCTGCATGGCCTCACGGGCGGCCCGTGAGGGTCCGTAGGGGCTTTCGTTGTAGTTGAGCAGCACCTTGTCAGTCGTGTTCGACGGCGGGCTGGCAACAGCCCAATCAAGGCGCCCCAGCAAAGGCAGGGCGGCGCCCAGGGCGAGAAGGGACCGACGACTTACGCTCACCATGTGGCTACTCCTTGTTGGCGGGTGATGGATTCGCACAGCGCGTACAGAGAGGTATGACGAGAAGTACGCCCGCGAATTTAAACCCGCGCCCAAGAAAAAGCCCCGCGCTTCTCTCGAAGGCGGGGCTTTTTCACTGCGGTACCACTCAGTGAGCGTAGGTCAGCAACAGCTCTTTCGGCACTTGGAAATCCAGGGACATCATCACGCTGAGCGCGGTGATGGTGAAGATCGAGAACACGAACAGCTTGCGCGCCCAGACGGTGTCGTCCACCGCCTTGTAGCCGGTCCAGGCCATGTACAACCAGTACATGCCCATGGCCGCGGCGACGGCAAGGTAGCTCATGCCGGCGTAGCCACTGAAGGTCAACATCAAGGTCGCCACGAGGAAGGCCAGGATGTACAGCAGGATGTGTTTCTTGGCGACCTGGATGCCGCGTTTGACCGGCAAGACCGGAATCGAAGCAGCCAGGTAGTCATTGAAGCGGAAAATCGCGATGGCGTAGGAATGCGGCATCTGCCACAGGCTGAACATCACCAGTAGCGTCAGCGCGGCCATGTCGAAGCTATTGGTTACAGCCACATAACCAATCACCGGCGGCATCGCCCCCGACAGACTGCCCACCAGCGTGCCGTGAACCGACTTGCGCTTGAGGTACAGGCTGTAGAGGCCGACGTAGATGACAAAGCCGATCACGGCAAACAGCGCCGCCAGCGGATTGGCCACCTTGTACAACAATGCCACACCGGCAACACCCAGGACGGTCGCGTAGATCAGTGCCAGTTTCAGGGAGATGAGGCCCTGGACCAGCACGCGATTCTTGGTGCGCTCCATCTTGATATCGATGTCACGGTCGATGCAGTTGTTGAACACACATCCGGAAGCTACCACCAGGGATGTGCCGATCATTGCAGCCAGGAAGATGGCCAGATCGACATGTCCCTTGGAGGCCAGGAAGAAACCGCCCGCCACAGAAAGCACGTTACCGAAAATGATCCCCGGTTTGGTGATTTGGATAAAGTGCTTAAGCGACATCGGGTCTTACCTCACTTCGCCATCATGAACGTATGGATGCTGAACATGATCCATATCGACAGGCCAACCAGCAGCAGGATTACTAAGCCTGCGAACACGAACGCAATCACGTTATCGCGCTGCTCTTTAGAACGATCCAGGTGCAGGAAGTACACCAGGTGAACCAGAACCTGAATCACCGCGAATGCCAGCACGATCATCAGAGTGATCGACTTCGGCAGGGTCGGGTACATCACCAGACCGAACGGGATGAGCGTCAGGATTACCGACAGGATGAAGCCGATAGCGTACGACTTAACGCTGCCGTGGCTCGAATCATGGCTGTCATGGTCATGGGAGTGTGCATTAGCCATTACAGAGTCCCCATCAGGTAAACAACGGTGAAGACGCAGATCCAGACCACGTCCAGGAAGTGCCAGAACAGGCTCAGGCAGCTCAGGCGAGTCTTGTTGGTGTTGGTCAGGCCGTGTTTATTGACCTGATACATCATCACCGCCATCCACAGCAGGCCGGCAGTTACGTGCAGACCGTGGGTGCCTACCAGCGTGAAGAACGCGGACAGGAAGCCGGAACGGTGCGGGCCGTAGCCTTCGGAGATCAGCAGGTGGAACTCGTTGATCTCCATGCCGATAAAGCCCAGGCCGAACAGGAAGGTCAGTGCCAACCAGCTCAGTACGCCTTTCTTGTTGCCCTTGTAGAAGGCCAACATGGCGAAGCCGTAGGTGATCGAACTGAACAACAGCAAGGCGGTTTCGCCGAGCACGTAGGGCAGTTCGAAGATGTCGTGGCCCGACGGGCCACCCGCTACGTTGTTTACCAGTACCGCGTACACCGCGAAGATCGACGCAAACAAGATGCAGTCGGTCATCAGGTAGAGCCAGAAACCGAAAACGGTCATCGGCCCCGAGTCGTGGTGATGGTCATCGTGCCCATGGTCATCGACATGGGCGTGTCCAGCATTGGTCACTAAGTTCGACATGGTTTAAGCCTGTTCCAACGAGGTTTCTACACGGTTGGCCGGGATTTTCTTCTCGGCGACCAGGCGAGCGTGTTGCTCGGCTTCGATGCGTTCGATCGTCTCGACCGGCACCATGTAGCCTTGATCATCACGTGCAGCGTGGACGATGAAGTAGCCGATGGTGCCCACCAGGCTCGCGATTGCCAGCCACCAGATGTGCCAGATCATCGCGAAACCGAACACGGTCAATAGCGCACCCATCACCACGCCAGTGGCGGTGTTGTTTGGCATGTGGATCGGTTCGTAGTGCTTAGGACGCTGGTACGCAGTACCGTCTTCCTTGGCTTCGGTGAACGCATCAATGGTGTTCGCAGTAGGGATCACGGCGAAGTTGTAGAACGGTGGTGGCGACGAAGTCGACCATTCCAGGGTGTGGCCATTCCATGGGTCACCGGATTCGCAAGCGTTCTGCTTACGGTCACGGATACTCACGTACAGCTGGATCAGCTGGCAGGCAATACCCACAGCGATCATCACCGCACCGAACATGGCGACGTACAGGTACGGCACCCACTCAGGGTTGGTGGTGGCGTTCAGACGACGGGTCATGCCCATGAAGCCCAGAGCGTAGAGCGGCATGAACGCGACGAAGAAGCCCGAGATCCAGAACCAGAATGCAGCCTTGCCCCAACCTTCGTGCAGCTTGAAGCCGAACGCTTTCGGGAAGTAGAAGCTGAAACCAGCGATGTAACCGAATACAGCACCACCGATGATCACGTTGTGGAAGTGAGCGATCACGAACAGGCTGTTGTGCAGTACGAAGTCAGCACCTGGAATGGCCAGCAGTACGCCGGTCATGCCGCCGATGGCGAAGGTCACCATGAAGCCCAGGGTCCACAGGACCTGGCTGGTCATGCGCAGACGACCGTGGTAGATGGTGAACAGCCAGTTGAATAGCTTCACCCCCGTCGGGATGGAAATCAGCATCGTCGCCAGGCCGAAGAAGGCGTTGACGCTGGCCCCCGAACCCATGGTGAAGAAGTGGTGCAGCCAAACCATGAAGCCCAGTACAGAGATCGCGCCCGATGCGTAAACCATCGAGTGGTGACCGAACAGGCGCTTGCCGGTAAAGGTCGAGATCACTTCGGAGAAGATACCGAACGCTGGCAGGATCAGGATGTACACCTCAGGGTGACCCCATGCCCAGAACAGGTTCACGTACATCATTGGATTGCCACCAAGTTCGTTGGTGAAAATGTGGAAATCCAGGTAACGGTCAAGCGACAGCAGCGCCATGGTAGCGGCCAGGATCGGGAACGAAGCCACGATCAGGACGTTTGCCCAGGTGCAGGTCCAGGTGAAGATCGGCATGTCCATCAGTTTCATGCCAGGGGCGCGCATCTTCAGGACGGTGGCCAGGAAGTTGACCCCCGTCAATGTCGTCCCGAGCCCTGATAACTGTAGCGCCCAGATGTAGTAGTCCACACCCACGCCAGGGCTGTATTGCAGGCCCGACAATGGCGGATACGCAACCCAACCGGTCTTGGCGAATTCGCCGACGCCCAGGGAAACGTTGATCAGCACAACGCCGGAAACCAGCAGCCAGAAGCTCAGGGAGTTCAGGAACGGGTAGGCAACGTCACGGGCACCAATCTGCAGCGGCAAGGCAAGGTTCATCAAGCCGGTGAAGAATGGCATCGCCATGAAGATGATCATGATCACACCGTGGGCGGTGAAGATCTGGTCATAGTGTTCAGGTGGCAGGTAGCCAGGCGAACCCTCGGTGGCCATGGCCAACTGGGTACGCATCATGATGGCGTCGGCAAAACCACGCAGCAGCATGACCATGGCAACGATGACGTACATGACGCCGATTTTCTTGTGGTCGACCGAAGTCAGCCACTCGGTCCACAGGTAGGTCCACTTCTTGAAATAAGTGATTGCTGCAAACAGTGCCAGACCACCCAGCGCGATCATGGCGATGGTCACCATTACGATCGGCTCGTGGAACGGGACCGCATCCCAACTTAATTTACCAAACATCGTTTACTCCTCTGCCCCAGCAGTTGAATGCGAGCCCGTGTCAGAACCTTCAACCGCGGCCACTTCTTTCTTCTCGTGCTTGACCGGCTTGCCTGGCTTCATACCTTCGTACTTGTCGACGATTTTCTGAAACAGGTTCGGCTCATACGCGGAGTACAGGGCGACTGGGTTGTTCTGGCTCGGTTTGGTCAGGGCGTCGTATTCAGCTTGATCAAGCTGTTTAGGTGCGGCCTTGACTTCGGCTACCCAGGCGTTGAAATCTTCCTGGCTCGTCGAGATCGCTTTGAATTTCATGCCGGTGAAGCCAGCGCCGCTGTAGTTCGCGGAGATGCCTTCCATTTCAGCTTTTTCGTTGGCGATCAGGTGCAGTCGGGTCTGCATGCCTGCCATCGCGTAGATCTGGCCGCCCAGGGCTGGGATGAAGAACGAGTTCATCACGGCGTCGGAGGTGATCCGGAAGTTGAGCGGGGTGTTCTCCGGGAAACGGATCTGGTTCACCGTGGCGATACCCAGGTCCGGGTAGATGAACAGCCACTTCCAGTCCAGCGCGACCACTTCGATATTGATCGGCTTGACGTCGGATTCCAGCGGACGGTACGGGTCCAGCTCGTGGGTCGACTTATAGGTGATGTAACCCAGGGCGATGATGATGAGGATCGGGACCAGCCACACCGCGATTTCAATCTTGGTGGAGTGCGACCACTTCGGCGCGTAGGTCGCGCTGGTGTTCGACGCACGGTATTTCCAGGCGAAGGCGAAGGTCATGATGATCACAGGGACCACGACCAGCAGCATCAGCAGGGTGGCAGTGATGATCAGGTTTCGTTGATCCAGACCGATCTGTCCTTTCGGGTCCATCAAGGTCCACTTGCAGCCTCCCAGCATTAACATCATGCCAAGCAGCGGCAAAAAGCCTAGTAATCGGGGGTACCTGTTTTTACTCATCTCACGACCTCTAAAGCAGCTTGCGCAATGCAGTTGGGTTTTGATCGCCAACACTTCACCCTGCCAAGGGTTGGCATTTCTCTTCGATTGAATAAGAGCCTGCCCGTCACGCCATAACGGGGCGTTTCACGGACCTGCGGTGAGTTCTTATTCGATTTCGTGGTTAAAGGCCTTGTTACAGACCAATTCCATTTGGTGCGGATAGTTGAAAGGCTGCCGGAACCTTGGGGTCGCACAGAGCCATCCATCTGCCCCTCGACCGCTCCAGTGCTCAAATATTGAACAGCACCAGACATTCAGTGCGGGCGATTGTAGTTAGCTAGCGATGTATAAACCATGTCTGATAAAGAAATAATTTTTATCGATTACAGCAATAATCCTTCACCATTATTGCAGCGGTTCGCGATCTTATCGCGTTCGATTCCTCGCAAAAACCACAAAAATTGCCGTGTTATTGAGCAATCCATGGGGACCCTTACAGCGCGTAAGGGCATGCCAAACCGATGCAACCCCCCATAAAACAAGGCATTCGGACATCACCGAATCGCTGGCGCGGCGCGAGGTTCGGGTGCTCGCCAGAACCACGAACTGACAGCACATCTTGACCGTTTTATGCAAATTTAAGCGGCGGTCTAGCGGGTCAGAAACGTCCTGCGACAGCTTCCGTGTGACAACATGTCGCACGCTGCGCGCAGCCGAAATTGTCCGGCGTCACGTTCTGTTCACAAATCCCTACACGTAAAAACGCCCCGGCCTTCGTTCAAAAACGACCGGGGCGTTTTGCAGCAGCAGGTCACGCGGGTGTCAGGCTTTGCGCTGGCGATTGCGGTAGATACCCAGTGGCACCAGGATCACCGTCAACACGAACGCAACCAGTGCCCACTGTGCCAGGGACAGGCCAAGTACCGGTGGGTAGGGGGTGCTGCAGAAGCCATCGACCTGGAAGCCCAGCGGGAACACTTTCGCCAGGGGCAGATCGTCGACGATCGGTTGCAGCACATCGATGCCGCAACTGACCTGAGGAAAGAACTGGGTGTACACGTGGTGGCCGGCGGCGGCTACCCCGCCGAGGGCGCTGAGTATCACCAGGCCTTCAAACAGCGTGAGAGCGCCTTTGGTGCGCATGGCCGCGCCGATGAACGCGAAGATCGCAATCAACAGCAAGGCGTAGCGTTGCAGGATACACAGCGGGCATGGCGCCTCGCCCAGCACCACCTGCATGTAAAGCGCACCGCCGATCAGCGCCAGGCAGATAATGCCCAGTAACACCAGAAAGCGCCGCTCCCTGCCTAAACGCAATTCGTCACTCATCTCCGTTTCCCTTTGTTTGGTTGTGCCAATGGCCGCAAGTTTACACACAGGCAGTGGTTTAAACAGAAAGGGGTTAACGGGGGATTAATCCAGGGAAATGTTGTGACGGGGCGGACGCCATCGCGGGCAAGCCCGGCTCCCACAGGGGATCGTGTTTCCCTGTGGGAGCCAGGCTTGCCCGCGACGGCGCCGACTCGGTGTATCGGTGAAACCCTATTCCAGGGCAGCGGCCGGGCCGAAGAATTCGTAGCGGCTTTGTGTCTCGGGCACGCCCAAGGCCTTGAGGTGGCGCTTGATCGCGGCCATGAAGCCTTTAGGGCCGAGGAAGTAGGCATCCAGGTCGCGCTGCTCGGGCAACCAGGCGGCCAGTTGGTCCTGGCTCAGCAGGCCGACCTTGTCCGCTGCGGGGCTTACGCCGTCGTCCTCAGCGTAGCAGTAGTAGCGCTTGAGCTGTGGATGCTTGGCGGCCAGGGTGTCTACCCAGTCGCGGAATGCGTGCACGCCGCCGTTACGCGCACAGTGGATGAAGTGCACCGGACGCTGAGTGGCCAGGGCGGCCTCGAGCATCGGCAAGGTCGGTGTGATGCCGACGCCGCCGCTGATCAACACCAGTGGTTTGTCGCTGGCCGCCAGGGTGAACTCACCCGACGGCGGGAACAGGTCGATGGTCGCCCCGACATGCACTTGGTCGTGCAGGTAGTTGGACACCCGCCCACCCGCTTCGCGCTTGACGCTGATGCGGTACAGGCCGGCATCGGTCAGGGCCGACAGGGAATAGTTGCGGCGCACTTCCTCGCCATCCAGCATCAGCTTCATGCCGATGTATTGACCCGGTGCCGCGGCGAGTATCGGCCCGTTGTCCACCGGGGCGAAATAGAACGAGATGATTTCGTCGCTCTCCTCCACCCGCTTGACCAGCAGGAACGGCCGCGCCCCCCGCCAGCCGCCAGGCGCCTGGGCTTTCTCTGCATAAATGGCCGCCTCGGCGCCGATCAGGATGTCCGCCAACTGGCCGTAGGCCGCGCCCCAGGCACTCATCACCTCAGGGGTCGCAATCTCACTGCCCAGCACTTCGGAAATGGCGCGCAGCAGGCAGGCGCCGACGATCGGATAGTGCTCCGGCAGAATCTGCAGGGCCACGTGCTTGTTGATGATCTTGGCCACCAGGTCGCCCAACTGGTCCAACTGGTCGATATGCCGCGCGTACATCAACACGCCATTGGCCAGGGCGCGGGGCTGGTCGCCGCTGGCCTGGTGGGCTTGGTTGAACAGCGGGCGCACCTGCGGGTATTCCGAGAGCATCATGCGGTAGAAGTGGGTGATCAGCGCTTCGCCGCCACTTTCCAGCAGGGGCACGGTGGATTTGACGATGGCACGGTCTTGGGCACTAAGCATGGGAGCCTCCTGGGCTTCTTCACGGATTACCCTGGCTTACTCAGTATTCGTGCCAACTTATTATTCGTTGTTTTTCAATGAGTTAAATTAAATGTAGTCAGTATGACCTCCTACAACTTATAGTCATAAGGACTACAAGGAGTCATTATGACTGCGCAACCGCTGCTCACCACCCTCTTGCCTCTGGTCGCCGACCTGTCCCGCGAGCTGCCCGAAGGCGAGCGTTACCGCCGCCTGCTGCAAGCCATGCGCGCGCTGTTGCCCTGCGATGCCGCCGCACTGTTGCGCCTGGACGGTGACTGGCTGGTGCCGCTCGCCGTGGATGGCTTGAGCGCCGACACCTTGGGCCGGCGCTTCAAGGTCAGCGAGCATCCGCGTTTTGCCGTGCTGCTCAGTAGCCCTGGCCCCACGCGTTTTGACAGCGACAGCGAATTGCCCGACCCCTACGACGGCCTGGTGGATGGCTTGCATGGGCACCTGGAAGTGCACGATTGCATGGGTTGCCCGCTGTTCGTCGACGACCAGCCCTGGGGCCTGCTGACCTTGGACGCCTTGGACACCGAGCGCTTCGAGCGCGTGGAACTGGACGCCCTGCAAGCCTTCGCCAGCCTCGCCGCTGCCACCGTCAACGTCGCCGAGCGCATCGAGCGCCTGGCCCTGCGCGCCGAAGACGAACACCAGCGTGCCGAGATCTACCGTCAGGCCAGCGGCCAGCAGCACAAGGAAATGATCGGCCAGAGCAAAAGCCACAAGCGCCTGGTAGAAGAAATCAAGCTGGTGGGCGGCAGCGACCTCACCGTGCTGATCACCGGCGAGACCGGGGTGGGCAAGGAACTGGTGGCCCAGGCCCTTCACGCGGCGTCGCCCCGCGCCGATAAACCGCTGATCAGCCTCAACTGCGCCGCCCTGCCGGAAACCCTGGTGGAGAGCGAGCTGTTTGGCCATGTGCGCGGCGCCTTCACCGGCGCCTTGAACGAACGGCGTGGCAAATTCGAGCTGGCCAATGGCGGCACGTTGTTTCTGGACGAAGTCGGCGAACTGTCGCTGACGGTGCAAGCCAAGCTGCTGCGCGTGCTGCAAAGTGGCCAGTTGCAGCGCTTGGGCTCGGACAAGGAACACCAGGTGGACGTGCGCCTGATCGCTGCCACCAACCGCGACCTCGCCGACGAAGTGCGCAATGGTCGCTACCGCGCGGACTTCTATCACCGCCTCAGCGTGTACCCGCTGCAAGTGCCCGCATTGCGCGAACGCGGGCGTGATGTGTTGTTGCTGGCCGGCTTCTTTCTTGAACAGAACCGCTCACGCATGGGCCTGGGCAGCCTGCGCCTGACCAGCGATGCCCAGGCGGCGCTGCTGGCCTATAACTGGCCGGGCAATGTACGGGAGCTGGAACATTTGATCGGACGCAGCGCACTCAAAGCCCTGGGGAATTGTCGCGAACGGCCGAAGATTCTGAGCCTGAATGCCCAGGACCTGGACCTGCCCGATGTGAGCGCGCCACTGATCGAAGCGCCGGCCGACACGGCCCCCATCGTCACCGGCGACCTGCGCCAAGCCACGGAGCACTATCAACGCCAGGTCATCAGCGCCTGCCTGGAACGCCACCAGCACAACTGGGCCAGCGCCGCCCGCGAACTGGGCCTGGACCGCGCCAACCTAGGCCGCATGGCCAAGCGCCTGGGCATGAAATAACCAGATAACTCCAATCCAAATGGGGGAGCTGGCTTGCCTGCCCCCACATCAGACCGCCTTCGCCTTGAAAACCGGGCTCGCAGCCTTAGGCTTACGAAACACCAACACATTCCCCAACATCACCAACACCAACCCCGCCAACGCCGGCGCCGTCCACTGATACCCCTCGGCGAACGCCGACACATTCAGCGCAACGACTGGGAACAGCACGGTGCAATACGCCGCCCGCTCCGGCCCCATTCGCCCGACCAGGGTCAGGTACGCGGTAAAGCCAATGACCGAGCCCGGAATCACCAGGTACCACAGCGCACCGACATACCGCGCGCTCCAGTCCATCTCGAACGGAATCCCGCGTACCAGGCAATACGTCGCGAGCATCGCCGAACCATAGGCCATGCCCCAGGCATTGGTGGTCAGCGGCTTCAGCCCGGCTTTCTGTTGCAGGCTCGAGAGCATGTTGCCGGCCGAGAAACACAAGGTCCCCAGCAACGCCAGCCCCAAGCCAAGCAGGGTCTGCGGGCTGGCGGTGTGCCCGACCAGTTCCGGCCAGAACAGCAAGCCCAGCCCGGCGAGCCCCAGGGCGCCGCCCATCAACACATTGCGCGCCACCCGCTGGCCGAAAAACACCCGGGCATTCAGCGCGTTCCACAACGTGGCCGTGGAAAACACCACCGCCACCAAGCCGCTGGGGATCCACTGGCTGGCCGTGAGAAAGCACATGAAGTTGACGCAAAACAGGCACACCCCCTGGGCCACGCAAATCAGGTGGCCGCGCCGGTTCATCACCTGCAACTTGCGGCTGAGCAGCAACAACGCAAACAGCACCAGCGCCGCCAGGCCGAAGCGATAGACGATGGACACCGGAATCGCCACCACGCCCAGTTGCCATTTCAGGGCGATCCAGGTGGTGCCCCAGATCAGCACAGTGAGTAAATACAGGGAAAGGTTCATAGCAGGCTCCATCGATAGAGCCACAGTGTGGCGCCTAATCCAGGGCGCGCTCTTGCACAATCTTGCGCTTTTGTCGGGCGGTGGGATCACAGCCTCGGCGGCGGGGAGTAGGATGCAAGACGTCAAAGAGTACGAACCATGCCTGATCTGGAATCCCTGCAAGTCTTTCAAGCCCTTAACCGCTCGCCCAACGCACGCCTGGAAGCCTGCGCCGAGCTCGGTGACGGCTTGTCTGCGGCCTTGTGGAGCAACCACCACGACTCACAGGACTACCAGGCGCCGACACATCACACCCTGTCGTGCTACATCGGCGGTGGCACCGGCACCTTTCGGCGTGACCAACCGGGCACCAAGGGCGGGCCGGACAAACTGTGCATCCTGCCGGCCGAGCATCAGTCGGCCTGGGTGATCAACGGCGAGATACGCCTGGCCCACGTGTATTTCAGCCCGGAGCAATTTGCCCTGGGCTGCGTCACCCTGCTCGACCGCGAGCCGCGCACCCTGCAACTGCGCGAAAGCACCTTCCTGCAAGATGCCAGCCAGGCGCGGCGCTTTCACCAGTTGATCGCGCTGAACTGGCACGAACCCGCCGAGCGCCTGCTGACCAGCAGCCTGGCCCATGAAATGCTCAGCCACACCCTGCTTAGCCAAGTGGGCGCCCTCGACGGGCTGCGCCTTAAAGGCGGGCTGGCGGCGCACCAACGGCGGCTGTTGGTGGAGTACATCGACCAGCACCTCGAAGACCCGATCAGCCTGGGCCAACTCGCCGGGATGTGTGCATTGTCGGAATACCATTTCGCGCGGATGTTCCGTCAAAGCTTCGGCCTGCCGCCCCATCAATATCTGCTGGCGCGCCGCGTCACTCGCGCCCAGGCCCTGCTGCGCAGTGGCGCCCTGCCCTTGAACGAGATCGCGTTGATGTGCGGTTTCTCCAGCGCCAGCCACTTCACCCATCGCTTCCGCCAAGCCATGGGCGCGACACCCGGCGAATATCGCCAGGCGTTCTGCGCCTAGGTCATCAACCCCAGGGTCTTGGCCTTGGCCACCGCTTGCGTACGTCGCTCCACACCTAGCTTGCTGTGGATGCGCCGCGCATGGGTCTTGACGGTGTGCAGGGAGATAAACAGGCGGTCGGCGATTTCCAGGTTGGAGTTGCCAAGGGCGATCAGTTGCAGCACTTCCAACTCGCGTTGGCTCAGGGGGCTTTCCACCACGCCCGGTGCTGAAGCCTGTGGCTCCATGCCCAGTTCACTCAACAACCCCGGCGAACGCAACCGCAGCTCGCGAATCGCCTGCTGCACCTGGCAGCGTGCCGCCAGCGCCAGCCCGGCCTGCAGCGAACGGCGCGCCAGCGCAGGGTCACCGACTTGCCAGGCGACCTCCCCCAGCACCAGGTGCAGTTCGGTTTCCAGGCAGAGCATGCCGCGCTGGTGCGTGGCGTGCAGCAAGGCCTTGAGCCGCGCCACCGGTTGATCGGCGCAGCCCAGTTTCACTTCCGCCAGCACCAGCAGGTATTCCAGGCGCGGGATCAGTTCCAGGGTGGCCGGCGGAGCCTGCTTGGCCTGGGGCCCACGGAAGTGGCGAAGCACGCGACGCACTGCTTGCGCCGTGAGTTCGGCGCGCCCCTGCTGCAACCAGAAGTGGCCGCTGACCAGCAGCAACACTGCGCGATACACCGTGTCGGGGACCTGGCGTTGCTGCATCAAGCGCTCGGCCTCGCGCAGTTGCACAAAGGCCTGGGCGTAATCGCCACGGTTGGCAGCCAGCAGGGCCAGTCCGAGAAACCCGTAGAGCACGCGTTTGTCCTGGCTGTGCAGGCACATCGCCAAGCCTGTTTCGAAACAGTCGGCGGCCAGGCTGTCGTGCCCCTGGCGCAACGCCAGATGCCCACGGCGCAACGCGATGCGTCCGACCAGCGGCCCGGCCGTGAGCCGCTGCTCGACCAACATCGCCTGCACGTTTTCCAGCAGGCTTTGCGCTCGGTACGGCGCGCCACGCTGTTCCAGCAACTGCGCGTGATCCAGTTCGAGCAGCGCCTCAAGCAACAGCGAACCCTGGGCACGGGCCAGGCACAGCGCTTCACGGCTGAGGCCCTGGGCGACGTCCAACTCGCCGCGCAGCAAGGCTTGCTGGGTCAGGCCCGACAAGCACATCAGGCGTGACGTCCAGGCGCTGTCGGGTAACGCTTGCAGCGCCTCGAGGAAATGTTCGCGGGAACGCTCGGCATCGCCGCCCAGGTGCAGCAGCCAGCCCCACTGTGCCTGCCAGCGGGCCAGCAGGTAGCGCTGTTGCGCCGCCGTCGGTTGCGGAGCGAAGCGCGCCAACTGGTCGATGCATCGCGCGGCCTGGTCGAAACGCCCGGCGAACAGCAACGCCGCCGTCACCAGCCCGACCAGTTGCGCCGAGCCCAGCATCAATTCATCGCCATGCTGTTCATGCAGGCGCAACAGCAACACCGCATTCTGCTGGCGGAACAGGTCCTCGAAACTGAAGTGCTGCAACAGGCTCACCGCCACTTCATATTCTTCGGCCAGCAACGCGTGTTCAAACGCAGCCTGCCAGTCCTGTTCGGCGGTGAACCACTGGCAGGCCCGTCGGTGCCAGGAGCGCTTGGCCGGCCAGGGCTCATCACGCAGCAATCGGCCCAGCGGCGGAAAGACCTGCAACCAGTCTGTGTCTTCCCAAGGCTGGATAAACGCGCCGAGCGCCTGCAGATCGCGCAGGTATTGATCGCCGTCGCCATGGCCGAACAGGTGCTCGCACAACCCTGGGTTGAAGCGCGGCAGATGCGCCAGCACACGCCAGGCTTCGGCCAGTTCGGGCGGCAACGTACTGAACAGCTCGTGCTGCAAGTAATCGAGCAAGGTCCTCTCCGGGTGGGCATCGCCGAGCAAGGCGATGCGCACACCGGCACACCAGCCGGCACTGAACTGCAACACGCTGTCGACGGTTTGCCCCGGCACGTGGATGAGCAGTTGCTGGATCTCGGCCGAGGTGAATGCCAGGTCAGCGCCGCACTCCAGCAACTCATCGTCGAGCAGCAACCGCGGCCAGTTACACAGGGGGCGACGACGCGCACCCAGCCACCAGGTCAACGCCGGGCTGCTGACCGTGAGCAAGCGGTCGAGCAACGCGTCGGTTTCGGGTGTGGCGGCGCGACAGAAGTCATCGATGAACAACCATGCTGGCGTCTGCCAGCGAGTGAGGTCGAGCAGCAGCGTCGTTTCATCGCTGAACGGCAGGCCGAGGATCTGCGCCAGCCGTTGGCAAAGATCGATCGGGCCGAGGGCAGCACCATTGAGCGGCAACCAGTACACCAGGCAGCCGGCTGGCGCCTGCAACGCGCACTCGGCGAGCAGCGCGCTCTTGCCACTGCCGCCAGGGGCACACAGCAACTTGACCCTGACCGGTGCGGCCAGCAACGGCTCGGCCAAGCGTGGGCGCAGCAGATGGTGGGCGGACAGCCGAGGCATGAATCCAGGACGGTCCAGGCAGCGTGTCATGGCGGTCATTGCTGCATCCTGCGTTCTTATTGTTATGCAACCTGGCGCCTACCCTAGTCCTGTGGTTGGCGGTTGTTGAAGAAAGATTCAGCAGGGTGATTGGCGAGCATAAAATTCAAGGCATCCACAACTCGATGTGGGAGCGGGCTTGCCCGCTCCCACATTGGGATTGCGTTTCACATCAAGGCTCAGCGCACGCCCTCAGCCCTCAATGCCGCCGGCGTGTAGTCCGCCGCCTTGGCATTGAAACCAAACACAAAACTGCTCTTCTCTTCATTCTTCATACCCAGCGCGAGGTAGCGTCCGGCGATGATGTCGTACAGGGTTTCCACGGTGTAGGCCGGGGTCTGGTGGTTGTAGTAGAACTGCGCATGCCCCTCGGCCACCCGCCACAGTTGGCCACGCCCATCGTAGTGATCCACCAGCGCCACCTGCCAGCTGTCTTCGTCGATGTACATGTGGCGCTTGGCGTAGATATGCCGCTCACTCGGCTTGACCGTGCCCACCACTTCCCATACGCGGTGCAGCTCATAGCGCGTCAGGTCCTGGTTGATGTGGCCAGCCTTGATGATGTCGTCATACTTGAGCGTCGGCTGGTCGAGCTTGTAGCTGTTGTAGGGGATGTACATTTCTTTCTTGCCGACCAGCTTCCAGTCGTAGCGGTCCGGGGCGCCGGAGAACATGTCGAAGTTGTCCGAGGTGCGCAGCCCGTCGGAAGCCGTCCCCGGTCCGTCATATGCCACCTGCGGCGCACGGCGCACGCGGCGCTGGCCAGCGTTGTAGATCCACGCCAGGCGCGGTTCCTTCACCTGGTCGAGGGTTTCATGCACCAGCAGCACGTTGCCCGCCAGGCGCGCCGGCGCGGTCACCGACTGCTTGAAGAAGGTCAGCACGTTGGCCGCCTTGGCCGGGTCCATGTCGGGGATCAGTTGCGGCACGGCCACTTCTTCCTCGAAGCGGATCGGCGTGTAGCTGCCGTTGGTCTGCGGTGTGGCCTGGGTGATGATGCGGCGCAGGTTGCCGCCGTGATAACGGGTGATGTGGTTCCACAGCACTTCCACGCCATTCTTGGGAATCGGAAACGCGTAGTAGCGGTTGCCGGTGAAGTTCTCCAGGCCGTTGCCGTCGTTGATCGGCTTGACGTTCAGCGCGCTGCGCTTGATCGACTCGTAGATCTCCGGCGGCAGGTTCACCGTACGGTGGGTCGGGTACACCGGAATCTTGTAGGTCTCGGGGTAGCGCTTGAACATCGCCACCTGGCCGTCGGAAAGTTTGTCCTTGTACTTGTCGACGGTGGCCGCGGTGATCACGAACAGCGGCTTTTCACTGGCAAACGGGTCGGCCAGGAAGCCCTTGCTGTCGACCGCGCCGGCGTTCTTGGGGATGCCACCGGTCCAGGCCGGGATCGAGCCGTCGGCGTTGCCGGCTTTTTCGGCGCCCACTGGGGTCAGGGTGGTACCGAGCTTGGCAGCCTCGTCCGGCGACACAGCTGCCATCACATTGGCTGCCAAGAGGCTGAGGGCCATTACCGCAAATAGCTTACGCATAGAGTCTTGTCCTTCTTTAAGCCAGATCAGAAGTTCACGCCGAAGCTGAGGGCGAGGAAATCGCGGTCGGTCAGGGTGTTGTAGTCGCCACCAAAGAAGTCGGTGTAGCTGAGGCTGGCGGTGTAGGTATTGCGGTAGTCCGCATCGACACCGACGCTGATCGCCTTGGCGCCTTTGTTGAACAGGCCATTGGGGCCGTAGCCGGCGACGTCATGGGACCAGGACAGGTTGGGCTTGAGGTTGATCCCGGCAATCACGTTGTTGTAGTCCAGGATCGCCCGCGCGCGGTAGCCCCAGGAGGTGGAGGTGACGAAACCATCGGTGTCACCCTGGAAACCGTAGGCGCCGTACACCGAGTCGCGGCCATAGCGAAGTTTGGATTTATCTTCCAGGCCTGCGACATGGACGATGGCCGCTTCACCCACCACCGTGAGCCGTTCGGCGCCCAGCACCTGGTCGAAGAACTGGGTCATGGTGCTTTGGATCTGAGTGATCTCTTTACGGCGATAGCCTTTGTTGTCGTCACCGAAGTTGCTGCGGATGGGTGACGCCAGCTGACCGGCGACCGGGTTGATCAGGGCCAGGGTCAAGTCGGTGGTATTGAGCTGCACCGGGGCATTGGGCCGGTAGCTGATCTCACCGGTCCACGCCGTGCCGGTGGGCAAGGTCGTCGAGAAGCTGGCACCGAACAGGCGGATATCTTCGGGGTAGTCGAGGTAGTACTGGCCGCGGCCGAGCATCAGGCTTTGCACCAGGCCCGCGCCGGAACCCGGCGCCAGGCCGTTGGCGGTACCGGCAATCGCGCCGAGCGTGGCCAGGCTGGTGGTGTTGGTGATGGTGCCCACCGTCGGCGTGCGGCTGTGGTAGTTCATGAAGTACAGGCCGTACTCGGTGTCATCCCCGAGCCAGCGCAACGCGGCGCCGAACTGACCGGAATCACGCGCGTCACGGTCACCTGCGCGGCGTACGATCACCCCTTCATTGGTCACGCCAAACCCTTGGCCAAACGCCGCAGCCACAGGTTGCAATGGCGCAATCGCCGGGTTCCCCACCGTGTAGTTGTTGGTGCACCCATCCGCCGCCACGTCGCCACCGAAGAAGGTGCCGCAGTTATCCAGTACCGTCTGGTCCCACTCCAGCTGGTAGAAACCTTCTACCGTCAGTTGGTTGGTGAGGGTCTGGGACGCGAATAGCATGTTGACCGGAATCAGCCCTTCCTTGATCTCGGCACCGGGACGGCGAAAGGCCGACACGTCAATCGGGTTGATGCTGTTGATGGAGTTGCCGATGAAGGTACTTTCGCCCCAGCTCACGACCTGCTTGCCCGCGCGCACGGTGCCCGGCAGGTCACCCAGCGAATAGTTGTGGTAGACGAATGCATCGAGAATTTGCGCGCCGCTGGATTTGGCGCCTTCCTTGCGGTTGTGGTCGCTGATGGGCTTGAACTCGCGGTCTTCGTCCTTGAGTTCGAAGTCGTACCAGTACTTGCCGCGTACGAATACGCCTGTGTCGCCGTACTTCAACTCAAGGTCGTGCAGGCCCTTGAAGATCTTGGAGAAGGTCTCGCCCTTCTTGAAGTTCAGGCGCCCGTCATCCCCCGTGGAAGCCTGGCCGGTGCCGCCATTCACGGTGCCCACCAGTTTGCTGTCGGCATCACGCATCCCCCAACTCGCGCCCACTGACAGCGACGAATCGAATTGCCCTTCGATCTCGCCAATGTTGAAAGAAACAGCCTGTGCCTGGGCACAGCAACCCAACGCAACCGCAGCGGCCAGCGCCTGTGGCCTGAAGATGGCGCGCATTGTTGTTCTTGTCATGCGTCTTCCCCGGTGAGTGACAGAAGGCCCCACCCTACTGCCGCCCATGGGGAGCGATAAGCGCACCAAGGAGGGATTCGTGTTGTCGCTCGAAAGGATGACAGGCCGCTCTGGCCGGGGTCTGGGCGCGCGCATGCATCAGGTGGATGGCGGGTTATCAGGAGAATGGATAGCACGCCCAGCAACTGTTGCCGAATCGGCAACAGTCCTTGTCATGAATCGGCATTACTCATTTTGTTACTAACGGCTATTCTTGCCGGGCTTTCAGGGCAAATGGCCCGCTTCCCCCTCCGGAAGAAAAGCCTGATTCAGATGGATTGATGTCTTTTTTCAATCTGTTACCGGTGTTCACTGACGTTGATTTATCGCTCCTTGATCCAACGTCTTACTTCAGCCGCTGCGTTTGCAGCGGCTTTTTTTTGCCCAAAATAAAACGGGGCGCTGTCAGCGCCCCGCAGGATTCAAGCTTTTTCAAGCAACGATCACAGGCTGTATTTCTGTAGATTGGCCATCATCTCCTTCAGGGCCTCGATGTTGTCCTTGGGGTGCGCGGCCCCCTCGAAGTCGCAGATCTGCTGCCAGTGTGCCGCCACGTCCTCGGGCGAGAAACCGGCTTGCGGGTCAAAGCCCACACCCAGGCTGCGTTCCCAGCGGGTCTTGCCGATCCAGCCGCCACCGACTTCAAACAGCCCGGAGGTTTCCTGGCAGGCCTCGCTGCCCAGGTACACCACCAGCGGGCTGACCAGCTCCGGCTTGAGGCGCTCGAACACTTGCGGCGGGATCAAGCCTTCAGTCATGCGCGTGCCCCCCGTGGGCGCGATGGCGTTGACCAGGATGTTGTTCTTGCGCCCTTCCAGCGCCAGGGTGCGGGTCAGCCCATACAGGCCGAGCTTGGCCATGCCGTAGTTGGACTGGCCGAAGTTGCCGTAGATGCCCGAGGTGGACGCGGTGAAGATCACCCGGCCATAACCTTGCTCGCGCAGATGAGGCCAGGCGGCGCGGGTCACTTTGTAGGCGCCTTCGACGTGCACCCGGTAAACCAGGTCCCAGTCGCTGTCGTCCATTTTGTGGAAAGTCTTGTCGCGCAGGATACCGGCGTTGTTGACCACCACATCGATACGGCCGAAAGCGTCGAGGGCGTTCTGCACGATCTTGTCACCGTCGGTGACAGAGTCATGGTTGGCCTCGGCGATACCACCCGCCTCGCGAATTTCGGCCACGACCCGGTCAGCAGCCGAAGCGTTGGCGCCTTCGCCCTGGGTGGAGCCACCCAGATCGTTGACCAGCACTTTGGCGCCGTGTCTAGCGAACAGCAGCGCATGGGCCCGACCCAATCCGCCGCCGGCACCGGTGACGATCACGACCTTATCCTGGAACTGCACTGATTCACTCATACCGAACTCCAATGGCGACAATGGGAATGGGTCGAGTGTCAGGCACGAGGGCCATGGTCACAATAACCACGACTGAGCCTGAATGGTGCTCGATAAGGCAGAGGGATGATCATGTGGGCGCTGGCACGCCTGCGATGCAAGCGCCTTGGCCTTTCAGTCGAACCGCAGCGATGCTATCGCAGGCAAGCCAGCTCCCACACGGGGCCAGCAATGCGCTCGCGAAACGCCAGGTAATGCTTGAGCACCTGCACCGGCGCCTCGATCTGCGGGTAGTGGCCGATATTGGCCAACAGCACCGTGTCGGCGTGTGGCACCAACGCGCGGTAACGCTCCACCATGTGGGCGCCGGAAATCGGGTCGATCTCGCCATCGATCACTCGCAGCGGTACTTCACCCTGCTGCATCGCGTGCACCCAACGTTCACGCAGGCGTCGACGCTGAGGGATGTAGGCGATGAGTTTATGCAGGATGCGCGTGCCTTCGTGAGAGTCGATCAGGCTCCAGAAATCATCCAGGGCACTTTCGCTGGGGCGGGTATTGGGGCCGAAAATCTGATTGAAGCTGTTCGCCAGGGCATTGCGTCCGAAGGCGCGGCCGATCATCCAGCCCAGGGGGCTGAGCAACATCTTCTGCACCAGGGCCGGGCGATGGGTTTCGGGAAACAGACCACCGTTGAGAAACACACAGCTGGCCATATGAAAGCGACCTTCGTAGTGCCTGGCGAGCAGTTCCTGGGTAACGCTGTCGCCGTAGTCATGGGCGAGCACGTGTACTGGCTGCTCCACGCGCAGGTGCTCGAGCAACGCTTGCTGCAGATCCGCCTGCTCCAGCAGGCAATAACCATGGTCCAGAGGTTTGGCCGAATCGCCAAAACCGAGCATGTCACAGGCAATCACCAGGTTGCGCTGGGCCAGGGGCTGCCACAGGTAATGCCAGTCCCAACTGGCAGTGGGGAAGCCATGGATCAACAGCAACGGTTCTCCCTGCCCCGCCACCCAGTAGCGGATGGTGTGGCCGTGGAAGTCGAACGTCTGGCTGCGTTTGCGCCAGACACTCAGCGGGATCTCGGCGAGTGGCATCAGGTTTTATACCCAGGATCGAAGCTGTCCAACTTGCGCAGCAACGCCGGCCAGGCCAGCGCGCCCCCCATACCTTGAGCACTCTTTGTGACAGCCGCCACCATTGCCTTGGCGCCGGCAAGGATCTGCGGCCCGATGGCGATCAATTCGGCGCCGCCGTTTTGCGCCAGCACCTGGATGTCGCAGGCGCGCTGGAAGGTAAACATCATCAAAAAGGTGTCGGCGATGGTGCTGCCGCAGGTCAGCAGACCGTGGTTGTGCAACATCAGGAAGCTGTTTTCGCCCAGGTCGGCCTGCAGACGGGCCTTCTCTTCGTGGTTCAACGCCACCCCCTCGTAGGCGTGATAGGCCAGACTGGACAGTACGAAGATCGATTGCTGGCTGATCGGCAACACACCCTGCTTCTGCGCCGCCACCGCGACACCGGCAGCGGTGTGGGTATGCAACACACAGGTCACATCGTGACGCACTTCATGAATGGCGCTGTGGATGGTGTAGCCCGCAGGGTTGATCTCGTACGGGCTGTCCATCAGTTTGTTGCCGGCTTGATCGACCTTGACCAGGCTCGACGCAGTGATCTCATGGAACATCAGCCCATAGGGGTTGATCAGGAAATCATCGGTGCCCGGCACCTTGGCGGAGATATGGGTGAAGATCAGGTCATCCCAACCATGCATCGCCACCAGGCGATAGCAGGCTGCCAGGTCGACGCGGGTTTGCCACTCGGCGGCGCTGACCTGATCTTTGACATTCTGTGGCGATAGAACGGGGACTAGGCTCACGGTAACGACCTCCTTGGCGCACGTTATTGTTATTGTTTTTTTGAGTGATGGGCCAGTCTAGTCAGACGTCGGGGCTGCAGGAGTTGCCTTCGCAGCCAGCTTGATGACCGTACGAGTCAGTGTTGAGAATAGTTTAAATTGCGCACAAGCAGTGTCAGAGAAGTGCCGCCAATAAAGGCACGGCAAACAGGTTGAGCAAGCCCGTCAGCACCATCACCAACCCTGCGACCGAGCCCTCTTCGCCCCCCACTTCATGCGCCCGGCTGACGCCCGCACCGTGGGCCCCTACCCCGAATAACGCGCCCCGCGCCAGAGGCGTGCGCAACGGTAACCACTTGAGCAGCACGCCGCCGAGCATGGCGCCAAACACACCGGTGAACATCACGAACACCGCCGTCAGCTCCGGTACCCCGCCAAGGTCGGAGGACACCGGCATGGCAAACGGCGTGGTAATGGAGCGCGGCACCAGCGACATCGTCACCGCACTGTCCAAGGCCAGGGCTTTGGCCAGGCCGAACGAAGTGGCGATGGACGCCGCGCTGCCCGCGACCATCCCCAGCAACAACGCCGACCAGTGCCGCGCCAACAGCCGCCGCTGTTGCCAGATCGGCACGGCGAACGCCACGGTCACCGGCCCGAGTACCAGCATCAGCCAGTGGGTGTCGGCCGCGTATTCGGCGTAGGCCGTGTTCATGGGCACGGCCACCGCCAGCAGCAGTACAGGCACCAGGATCAACGGCGACAACAGGTAGCGACCGGTACGCCGGTAGATCCAGCGGCTGAAGATGTACGCCCCCAAGGTCAAGGCGAGCCAGAACACCGGCATCAGTTCAAGCTTCATGGCGCAGCCTCCAGCGGCAGACCAGCTCCACGGTGAACGCCGTGACCAGCATCACCGCCAAGGTACTGAAACCGATCACCAGCAGGATGCGCCAACCGTCATTGCGCAGCAGGCCACCATAGTCCAACAGGCTCATCAAGGCGGGGATGAAGAACAGCAGCATCTCGGCCATCAGCACGCCCGCGCCCAATTGCAGGGCCGCCGGCTTGACCAGGCCGCTGGCGAAGGTTGCCAACAACAGGCCCAGGCCCACGACGCCACCGGGAACCGGCCACTTCAACCACACGGCCAGTTGGCAGCCAAGCAGGTAGATAGCCAGCAGTACGACCAGTTCAATGAACAAACGGATAAAACGTTTCATGGGCTTTGGGTCCTCGCAGGCGCTCATTTTAGAGAGGCTCGCCCCATCCCCACAGCGAATTGTTAGACTGCCAACCATTCCACTCTGGAATACGACGCCGGGAATCGCACCATGGAATTCAAACAGCTGCGCAGTTTTGTCGAAGTGATCCACCAGGGCGGATTTACCCAGGCCGGCAAAACCCTGCATATCAGCCAGTCTGCTGTCAGCAAGCAGGTCGCGCACTTGGAGCAAAGCCTCGGCACGCCACTGCTTGACCGGATAGGCTCGCAGATCCGCCTGACCGCCGCTGGCCACGTGGTACTGCAACGTGCCGAAGCCATGCTGCGCCTGCAAAACGAGCTGCTCAGCGAATTGGATGACATGCAGCAATTGACCCGCGGTGAATTGCGCCTGGGCCTGCCACTGCTGGCGGGCGACACCTTGTTCGCGGGGCTGTTTGCCGAATACCGCAGGCGTTATCCGAACGTGACCACCCAACTGCTGGAAGGCGGCAGCCGCAATATCGAGCAGGCCATCCTGAGTGGTGAACTGGAAGTGGGGGGCAGCTTGAAGCCCAGCGACCCGGCATTTGCCTGGCAAGCGTTCTGCGACGAGCCACTGGATGCGTTATTGCCGATCGATCATCCCCTGGCGGATAACGCCCAGGTACGCCTGGAGGAGTTGGCGGAGACGCCGTTCCTGATGTACCAGCGCAGCTTCGTGCTGAACGACCGCCTGATGCAGGCATGTGAGCAACTGGGGTTTACGCCGAAGGAAATCGGTCGCAGTGGCCAGGCGGACTTCCTCGCCGCCCTGGTCGCCGCCGGCCAGGGCGTGGTGCTGCTGCCCAGTGTGGTCGCCCGTGGGCTGGTGCGGCCAGGCGTGGTACGCCTCACATTGAAGGCACCCGAGTACCTGCGCTGGGACATTGCGTTTATCTGGCGTGAAGGCGCCTATCTGTCGAAGGCCGCCCAGGCCTGGCTCGCGTTGCTGCGCGAATTTCCGGTCAAGCGCGCAGTGCAGTGACCAGTTCAGCCAGCCATGGCTCGGCATCGGCTTCCGGCGTGACGCTTTCACTGGCGTCCAGGCGCAGCATCGGCAGCACTTCGCGCACGCCCAGTTCGGCAAACAGCTCGCGCATCTGCTCACCGCCGCCACAGAACGTGTCGCCATAGCTGGCGTCGCCCAGGCCGATCACCGCACCGGGCAGGCCGCGCCAGGCGGCCGGCAGTTGGTCGCGAATCATCGAATACAGCGGTTGCAGGTTGTCGGGCAGTTCGCCCATGCCGGTGGTGGAGGTCACCGCCAGGAAAGCGTCCGGCGCAAACGCCTGCACATCCGCCAGGCTGGCGCGAGGGTTGTGCCAGGCCTCAAAACCGGCGGCATTGAGGATACCGGCAGCGTGACGGGCAACTTCTTCAGCCGTGCCGTAGACCGAGCCGGAAAGGATGGCGACTTTCATCAATCTGATCCTGTAGTTGAGCGAAAGCCTGGGATATTAACAGCTGGCGCAAATATTTCGGCGCACCCCGTGCAACATTCAGGGCATGTCATAAACTGCCAACTTCAATCACAAGCCATGGACCGCTCAATGATTAACGCCAAGCTGATGCAACTGGTCGTGAACGCATCCAACGACGGTATCGTCATTGCCGAACGCGAAGGCAAGGACAAGCCGCTGATCTATGTCAACCCGGCATTCGAACGGCTGACCGGCTACACCCTTGATGAAATCCTTTATCAGGATTGCCGCTTCCTCCAAGCGGGCGACCGCGACCAACCGGCCCTGATGGCCATCCGCGATGCCTTGGAAAGCAGCGGATCCTGCCGGGAAATCCTGCGCAATTATCGCAAGGACGGCAGTCACTTCTGGAACGAGCTGTCGCTTTCAACGGTATACAACGAGGCCGACAAGCAGACTTACTTTGTCGGTGTGCAAAAGGACGTCACCCTCCAGATCAAGGCCCAGCAACGCGTGGCTCAACTGGAAGCCGAGCTGGCGCGGGTCGGGGCCGAGCTGGCGGCGCTCAAAGCGACGAGCGGATCTAACAAAATTTAGAAAATACGTTCATTACGGAGGATAATGGCATTTTAACACCCCCTCACCGAGCTCGATCGATGCAACGCGATGCGCTTCTGACCCAGGATGAGCTGGATTTCATTCAGAACATGCAGCACAACCCACAGCTCAACCTGCGGGATGCTTCGTCGAGCCTGACCGTCAATGGCGGCGCGCAACTTCGCGATTTGCTCACTCGGCTGGCCGCCCACGACCACGTCACCCTCCAGGCGCAATTCGATAACCAGCAACTCACCTTCCCCCTGCACCTGGTAGAGGATGAGTTTCATGCCGTGCATTTGCGCTTGGGTGTGCCGAGCATTTTCGAAGACGGGCCGATGATCCGCCCGTGGCGCCTGGCACTGGAATCACCCGTAGCGCTGGAAAACATCAAGGGCACCCCGGGCGCACTGTGGGTGCATGAGGTGTCATTCAAGGGTGTGCTGGTGGAGATTCGCGGCAGGATCAAACCGCCGAAAACCTTTTCCCTGTGGTTCAGCCCCTCGGGCTATGAACGCATCGCACTGCGCGGCACGTTCGAGCGGGAAACTGCACGGGGGTTGTTTGCCTACCGCCTGAACCAGGGCGACGTGGATGAAACCGAGCGCCTGCGCCAATTCATCCTGCACCAACACCGCCTGGTCCACCCCCAGATGCACGCCTGAGATCAGGTATCCAGCGTCCCGCCGAGAAACTGCTGCAAGCGCTGCTGCATCGAGCGACCGTCATTGCCCAGGCAGCCGATGGACGTGCCCGACAGCCCTGCCCCGGCAAGGTCAGAGGCTGCACCGGCGAGGAACAGCGGGCAATCCAGGGTCAACGCCAAGCGGTTCAGGCGCGCAGCCAGATCCTGGTTGTGTGAGTGATTGGAAAAGAGGACGAGCCCTTGGGGCCGAGTCTTTTCACAGACCAGCGTCAATTCATCAAGCGGTTGCCCCATGGGCAGCACCTGCACGGCCAGCGCATCTCGACTCATCATCAACGCGGCAACCAGCAACTCCAATTTACGGCACTCGCCGGGAATGGCCGCCAGCAAAACCCGTGGAGCCTTCGTGGCACATGCCAGGCGCAGGCGCTCCAAGGCACGCACTTGCAGGAAACTGTCGAGGAACAGCCATTCGCTGGCCTGGCCAAAACGGCCCTGGTGGCGTAGCAGGTTGCTCCACAGAGGCATCAGGATGTCCTGGAACGCCACGCTGAGCGGGTAGCTGGCGAGCACCTGGCCATAGAGGCTTTCCAACTGCCGGTCGTCGAATTCACTGACAGCCTGCATCAGCCGCACCTGCCATTGCGGCCATTCATTTTCCTCGACCGTATCTCGCTCGGCCCGTACCGCTTCGGCCTGCTGATCGTCACGGGCGAGAATCTTGCCCACCTTGCTCACGGCCACGCCGCGCTCGATCCAGTCGAGAATACGATTGACGGTCTGGATATCGGTCTTGGAGTAGAGTCGGTGCCCACTTTCGGTGCGCGTGGGCTGGATCAGCCCGTAACGTCGCTCCCACGCACGCAATGTCACCGGGTTGACACCTGTCAGTCTCGAAACTTCACGAATAGGAAACAACGCATCGGCATCCGAACGGATACCGTGGACTATTTCGCGATGAGGCACAGTAATTTCGGGCATTTGAGGTCGGAAACATCCGTGTAAATGTGGGTCCCATTTAACGCCGAATCAACTGTCCGATTCAAGCAGCCAGGCAAACCGACCGAAGTGTCTGGCGTATTTTTGCAAAACAGGAATAATCCTTGCCTGTTTTTTAGCGCAGCCGCATTACCCCGCGGCTACGCCTGTGTGCCACCTACCCGGTCCAGCGCACCCGATTACTGGAGATACATAATGTCTACCTCACCCGTCACCCTGATGGTTGCGCGCCGCGTGGCCAAGGGTCGCTACGAAGAACTGATGGCCTGGCTGCGCGAAGGCGAGCAATTGGCCACGGACTTTCCCGGCTACCTGGGTTCAGGCGTCCTCGCGCCACCGCCCAATGATGATGAATTCCAGATCATATTCCGCTTCGCCGATGAGAAGACCCTGCATGCCTGGGAGTTTTCCGCCTCCCGCAGCGCGTGGCTCAGCCGTGGCAGCGACTTGTTTGCCGACCCATCCGAGCACCGCGTGCGCGGCATCGACGGCTGGTTCGGCGCGGTAGGGGCACGTCCGCCGCGCTGGAAGCAGGCAGTAGCGATCTGGCTGGCGTTTTTCCCGGTGTCGCTGCTCTTCAACTTCGTCCTGGGCCCGCTGCTGGGCGAGTTGGACCTGGCGCCACGCGTGCTGGTCAGCACCCTGGCGCTCACGCCCCTGATGGTCTACTGGTTCATCCCGCTGTCGACCCACCTGTTGGCGAATTGGCTGCATCCTGCCCCGACCCCGCGCAAGGCCACCGAAGCCGCGGCGTGAATACACGGGGTGGCCGGTCGCTGGTATAGTTTCAATCTGCCAGCGATTCGAGCCCCCCATGACCGCAACAAATGCCCCGATCCTGATCACCGGTGCCGGCCAACGTGTCGGCCTGCATTGCGCCCAGCGCCTGCTGGACGAGGGCCAATCGGTCATATTCAGCTACCGTAGCGAGCGCCCCGGCGTGCACGCGCTGCGCGAACGCGGGGCGATCGGTGTGTTTGCCGACTTTTCCAGCGAAGCCGGGATCCTTGCGTTTATCGCTGAGCTCAAGAACCTGACGCCCAGCTTGCGGGCCATCATCCACAACGCTTCGGCCTGGGTTGCAGAAACCCCGGGTGACGAGAGCCGCGCCTTGATCGACATGTTCAGCGTGCACATGCTTGCGCCGTACCTGATCAACCTGCATTGTTCACCCTTGCTGCAACGCTCTTCACCCGCCGACATCGTGCATATCAGCGATGACGTGGTGCGCAAGGGCAGCCGCCAGCACATCGCCTATTGCGCCACCAAGGCCGGGCTCGACAGCCTGACCCTGTCGTTTGCCGCGCAGCTTGCGCCGCTGATCAAGGTCAACGGCATCGCTCCGGCAATGGTGATGTTCAACGACGGCGATGACGCAGCCTACCGCGCCAAGGTGCTGGCCAAGTCGGCACTGGGCATCGAGCCCGGGCCCGAAGTGATCTACCAGAGCGTGCGTTACCTGCTGGACAACCCCTATGTCACCGGTACCACCCTGACCGTCAACGGCGGGCGGCATATCAAGTAAGCCGTTTGTGAGGATGTTGTATGACCTTATCCCTGCCCCACCATTACCGCGAGATCCTCAAGGGCTTGGGCGAAGACCCCGAGCGCGAAGGCTTGCTCGATACGCCCAAGCGCGCCGCCAAGGCCATGCAATACCTGTGTCATGGCTACGAGCAGAACCTGGAAGAAATCGTCAACGGTGCGCTGTTTGCCTCTGACAATGACGAGATGGTGATCCTCAAGGACATCGAGTTGTACTCACTGTGCGAACACCACCTGCTGCCGTTTATCGGCAAGGCTCACGTGGCCTACATTCCGACCGGCAAGGTGCTGGGCCTGTCGAAACTGGCGCGCATCGTCGACATGTTCGCCCGCCGCCTGCAGATCCAGGAAAACCTCACGCGGCAGATCGCCGACGCCATCCAGGACGTGACCCAGGCCGCCGGCGTGGCCGTGGTGATCGAAGCCAAGCACATGTGCATGATGATGCGCGGCGTGGAAAAACAGAATTCAACCATGAACACCTCGGTGATGCTCGGCGCGTTCCGCGAGTCGAACACCACGCGCATGGAGTTCCTGCAACTGATCGGACGGAGCAAGTAGCAATGCCACAACTTCAACCAGGCATGGCGCGCATCCGGGTCAAGGACCTGTGCCTGCGCACCTACATCGGCATCAACGAGGACGAGATCCTCAACAAACAGGATGTGCTGATCAACCTGACCATCCTGTATGCCGCCCAGGACGCCGTGCGCGACAACGATATCGACCACGCGCTGAATTACCGCACCATCACCAAGGCAATCATCGCCCACGTCGAGGGCAACCGTTTTGCCCTGCTGGAGCGCCTGACCCAGGAGTTGCTTGACCTGGTGATGAGCAACGAGTCGGTGCTGTACGCCGAGGTCGAAGTGGACAAGCCGCATGCGCTGCGCTTTGCCGAATCGGTGTCGATAACGCTCGCGGCGAGCCGCTCAACCTCAAGCGATAAGCTTTAAGCCACACGTTAACGCCAATCTCACTCCAACTTGCAGCTTGAAGCTTACCCGCTTGAAGCTGTCTCGAAGAGACCGCCATGAACGACCAACAACGCCTTGAACTCGAAGCCGCCGCCTTCCGCCGGCTGGTGGCCCACCTGGACAGCCGCAAGGATGTGCAGAACATTGACCTGATGAACCTCTCGGGCTTCTGCCGCAACTGCTTGTCCAAGTGGTACAAGGCCGAAGCCGATGAGCGCCAGATCGAACTGAGCCTCGATGATGCCCGTGAAGTGGTGTACGGCATGCCGTACGCCGAGTGGAAAGCCCAATACCAGAAAGAAGCCAGCGCCGACCAGCAGGCCGCGTTCGCCAAAGGAAAACCCCATGACTGATCTGAACACCCTGCGCGCCAGCCTCAACAGCGGCGAACACGTTTTTGCCGATACCCTGGCGTTTGTCGCTGCCGGTTATGACTACCAGCCGCAAGCCTTCACCAACGGCGATGTGGAAAACGCTGCCGGGCAGAACGAAGGTTCGTGCAAGACACTGGGATTGGCATTGCTGGAAGGGTTGAGCGATCAGGAAGCGTTGCTGGCGTTTGGCGAGCATTACCGTTCGGTGGTGGCAACGCCTGAGGGCAGCGACCATGGCAACATCCGTGCATTGATCGCCAATGGCTTGGCCGGTGTGGAGTTCAGCGCACACCCCCTGACCCGCCGCTAACCCGGTCAGCGTGCCCGCGATGGTGATGGTGCCTGGTGCACCGTTATCGCAGGCAAGCCAGCTCCCACATGTGTTCTTGGGTGTTAGTTAAATCGCGGAAATAAAAAAACCGGCCTCAGGGCCGGTTTTTTTAGGTCAACGGGTTCAGAACGAAGCGTTCTGCAGGCCGTCGAGGTAACGCTCTGCGTCCAATGCCGCCATGCAGCCGGCGCCGGCCGAGGTGATGGCCTGACGGTACACGTGGTCAGCCACGTCACCGGCAGCGAAGATACCTTCGATGTTGGTGGCCGTCGCGTTGCCTTCACGGCCGCCCTGCACCACCAGGTAGCCGTCTTTGGCTTCCAGCACGCCTTCGAACAGCGAGGTGTTCGGGGTGTGGCCGATGGCGATAAACACGCCGTCGACTTTCAACTCGTCGTAGCTGCCGTCGTTGTTTTTCAGGCGCGCACCGGTCACGCCCATGTTGTCGCCCAGGACTTCGTCCAGGGTGGCGTTGAGCTTGAGGATGATCTTGCCTTCAGCCACACGGGCGTGCAGCTTGTCGATCAGGATCTTCTCGGCGCGGAAGGTCTCGCGGCGGTGAACCAGGGTCACGGTGCTGGCGATGTTGGCCAGGTACAGCGCCTCTTCCACGGCTGTATTGCCGCCACCGACGACGGCGACCGGCTTGTTGCGGTAGAAGAAACCGTCGCAGGTCGCGCAGGCGGACACGCCTTTGCCCATGAACGCTTCTTCCGATGGCAGGCCCAGGTAACGGGCGCTGGCGCCGGTGGCAATGATCAGCGCGTCACAGGTGTAGACGCCGCTGTCGCCGGTGAGGCTGTAAGGCTTCTTGGAGAAGTCGACCTTGTTGATGTGATCAAACACGATCTCGGTTTCGAAGCGTTCGGCGTGCTCTTTCATGCGCTCCATCAGCACCGGGCCGGTCAGGCCGTGGACGTCGCCCGGCCAGTTGTCGACTTCAGTGGTGGTGGTCAACTGACCGCCCGCCTGCATGCCGGTGATCAGCAACGGCTTGAGGTTGGCCCGGGCAGCGTAGACGGCAGCGCTGTAACCGGCAGGGCCGGAACCGAGAATAATCACTCGCGAATGACGGGTATCAGACATGACTCACTCCTATCGACCACCCGGAGTACAAGGTGGCTGGAATAAAAAAGGGACCACGAAGCACTTGGGGAAGGCTTGAACTCGCAGGCCCTGAAAAATAATGGGTGCAGCGTATCGAGGGGGGCAAGATTAAGGAAATACGGAATAACAATCCAGCTCATAGGTGGTCTCTATGCAGTCCACACGATTAATCGACGGCTTTGTTACCACGGATGTCGCCGCTTTCGCCTTGAAGGCAAAGCCGGTAAGGTCGGCGCGTTCGTTCCTTTGCTCGGAGTTCTCCATGCCCGCCCCTGCTCTTTCCGGCCCGCAATACCTGCGTGAAGGCCTCAAACTGGTGTTGAGCCCAGGCCTGCGCCTGTTTGTGCTGTTGCCGCTGACGATCAACCTGGTGCTGTTCGTCGGCTTGATCTATTTCGCCGGCCATCAGTTCAGCCTGTGGGTGGACCACTTGATGCCGACACTGCCGAGCTGGCTGAGCTTCCTGAATTACCTGCTATGGCCATTGTTCGTGGTGCTGGTGGTGCTGATGGTGTTTTTCACCTTCACGATGCTGGCCAACATTATCGCGGCGCCCTTCAACGGCTTCCTGTCAGAGAAGGTCGAAGTGGTCGTGCGAGGCACCGATGACTTCCCAGCCTTCAGCTGGGGCGAGTTGATCGCCATGGTCCCCCGCACCCTGGCGCGGGAAATGCGCAAGCTGGGCTACTTCCTGCCACGGGCCATCGGCCTGTTTATCCTGTCGTTCATTCCAGTGGTCAACCTGATCGCGGCACCGCTTTGGCTGTTGTTTGGCGTGTGGATGATGGCGATCCAGTACATCGACTACCCGGCCGACAACCACAAGCTGGGCTGGAACGAAATGCTCGCCTGGCTGCGCCAGAAGCGCTGGCAGAGCATGAGCTTTGGCGGGATCGTTTACCTGGTGCTGCTCGTGCCGGTGGTCAACCTGCTGATGATGCCGGCGGCGGTGGCCGGGGCCACGTTGTTCTGGGTGCGCGAGCAAGGGGCCGAGGCAATGGCACAGCAGCAAAAAGTGACCACGTCATAAATCCATCATCTCGATGACACAATGACGACATGGCCTACAGCGACACTGTGGGTCATGACGACAGCTTCGCTTCACATCACCCTCATCACCGAAACCTTCCCGCCAGAGATCAACGGGGTGGCCAATACCCTTGGCCGCCTGTGCGAGGGGTTGCGCGCTCGTGGCCATCAAGTCGAGCTGGTGCGCCCGCGCCAGGGCGTCGACCAGAGCCGCCCCAGCGACGACGCGCTACTGCTGTGCCGCGGCTGGCCGCTGCCGGGTTATCCGGGCCTGCAATGGGGGCAGTCGTCGATGCACAAGTTGCTGAGGCGCTGGACGCGCCAGCGCCCGGACGTCCTGTACATTGCCACGGAAGGGCCCTTGGGCCTGTCTGCCCTGCGCGCGGCACGTCGCCTGGGAATCAGCGTGGTCAGCGGCTTCCATACCAATTTCCAGCAGTACTCGAACCAATATGGTTTGAGCCTGTTGAGCCGTATGGTCACTCACTACCTGCGCTGGTTTCACAACCGTTCGACCCTGACCCTGGTGCCCAGCGCCAGCCAGCGGCTGGAGTTGGAGCGCCGGCATTTCGAGCGCCTGGGAATGTTGTCCCGCGGGGTCGACAGCCAGTTGTTCCACCCGGCCAAGCGTGACAATGCATTGCGCGAAAGCTGGGGCCTGGAAAACGACGACATTGCAGTCCTGCATGTCGGGCGCCTGGCGCAGGAGAAGAACCTGGGGCTGCTCAAACGCTGCTTCGATACGCTGCAGGATGCTTATCCCTGGCGCCGGCTGAAGTTGATCATCGTCGGCGATGGCCCGCAGCGCCCGCTGTTGGAGCAGGAACTGCCCGACGCGGTGTTCTGCGGTACCCAGCGCGGCGAAGAGCTGGCCCGGCACTATGCTTGCGGGGATCTGTTCCTGTTCCCCAGCCTGACCGAAACCTTCGGCAATGTGGTGCTAGAGGCCATGGCTTCCGGGCTCGGCGTAGTGGCGTACGACCAGGCGGCCGCAACCCAGCATATTCGTCATGGCTACAATGGCGTACTGGCGATGCCGGGGGATGAGAATGCTTTTTGCGATGCCGCCATCTGGTTGCTGGAAGAGCGCGAGACCTTGCGCCGGGCTCGACTGAACGCTCGCCAACATGCCAGCCGCCAGGGCTGGCCGGCGATCATCGAGCAATTCGAACGCCAGTTACGCGGTGTGTGTGAGGACGGGCACCCACTGCCCGTCCTGTCGCCACTTACACCAGGGTCGTCAACGCCTCACGACTGAACGGCAGGATGTCACCCTCGCGCCCTTCGCGCACTTTCACGGCCCAATCCGGGTCCACCAGCAATGCACGGCCCACGGCCACCAGGTCAAACTCGTCGTTGTTCAAGCGCTCCAGCAGCTTTTCCAGGCTGGCCGGTTGCGCGACCTTGTCGGTGTTGACCATGAACTGCAGGAACTCGCCATCCAGGCCAACGCTGCCCACGGTGATGGTCGGCTTGCCGGTGAGCTGACGGGTCCAGCCGGCCAGGTTGAGGTCGGAACCTTCGAATTCAGGCTCCCAGAAACGGCGTGTAGAGCAGTGGAAAATGTCCACGCCGGCGTCAGACAACGGCTTGAGAAATGCTCCCAGCGCCTCCGGCGTTTGCACCAGGCGCGCGGTGTAGTCCTGTTGCTTCCACTGGGAGAAACGGAAGATGATCGGGAAGTCCGGGCCCACCGCAGCACGCGTGGCCTGGATCAGCTCGATGGCAAAGCGCGAGCGGTTGGCCAGGCTGCCGCCGTATTCGTCCGTACGCTGGTTGCTGCCCTCCCAGAAGAACTGGTCGACCAGATAGCCGTGGGCGCCGTGGATTTCCACGCCGTCCATGCCGATGCCCTGGGCATCCTTGGCGGCTTGGGCGAAGGCGTTGATGACATCCTTGATGTCTTGGTGGGTCATGCCGTGGACGACCACGTTGCCGTCCTTGAGTTTCTCCATCGGACCGTAGGCCGGCACGCTGGCATCAGGCTCGGTGCCAATACGGCGCACACTGCCCACATGCCAAAGCTGTGGAACGATCTTGCCGCCCTCGGCGTGCACGGCGTCGACGACTTTCTTCCAGCCGGCCAGCGCGGCTTCACCATAGAAATGCGGGACGTTTGGGTAACCGTTGGACGCCCGGTGGCCGACCACGGTGCCTTCAGTGATGATCAGGCCCACGCCGGCAGCGGCGCGGCGGCGGTAATACTCGATCACCTTGGCGCTGGGTACGCCACCCGGGGAAAACGACCGTGTCATTGGCGCCATGACGACGCGGGTCGACAGTTGCAATGCACCGAGCTGGAAAGGTTTGAACAAGGCTTGGACGGGCATGGGAGCGCTCCACGGAAGACAGGGTTTATGATGTCGATAATATGGGCAGCGCGCCGTGCAGGATAGCACTATTGATCTGGGTGATTAAGGGGTAAAAGCAGGACGCGGAGCATCCGAAGGGCATTCCCACGCGGGGCGTGGGAACGATCGAACCGGTGTTTCAGGCCAGGGCTTTTTCGATGGCCTGGACCACCGACGGATCATCGGGCGGCGTACGCGGAGAAAAGCGCGCGAGTACCCGTCCATCCTTACCCAGCAGGAATTTCTCGAAGTTCCAGGTGATATCCCCAGGAAACTCGGCGCCCTCACCCGCCAGCAGGCGGTACAGCTGATGACGATCAGGACCGTTGACCTCAAGCTTGCTGCCCAACGGGAACGTCACGCCGTAGTTCAGGCTGCAGAACGACTGGATCTCTTCCTCGGTACCCGGCTCCTGCCCTGCAAACTGGTTGCACGGCAGGCCGAGCACGGTAAATCCCTGGTCCTTGTACTGCTGGTAGAGGTTTTCCAGCGCGGCATATTGCGGGGTCAAACCACATTTGGAGGCCACGTTGACTACCAGCACCACTTGCCCCTTGAAGGGCGCCAGTGGCAGGTCTTGTCCGTCCAAAGCTTTGAGTTTCAGGTCGTGGAAAGCACTCATGACGAACTCCAGATATCCCATGTTCTTCGCATTGCGGCCTTTCGAGATTACAACCCGCAAGCCTGCAATCATAGACGCCGATTACAAAACTCGCCTGCGGGTTACTGAGCGGTCGGCCAGGGCAGAATCGGAATGGCCGTCACGGCGTTCTGCGGGCTGCCTTCGATCAGGCGGTCGCTATAGACCAGGTACACCAGGGTGTTGCGCTTCTTGTCGAGGAAACGTACCACCTGCATGGTCTTGAACACCAGCGAGGTGCGTTCCTTGAAGACTTCGTCGCCGTCCTTGAGCTCGCCCTTGAAGTGGATCGGGCCCACTTGGCGGCAGGCAATCGAGGCTTCGGCGCGGTCTTCGGCCAGGCCCAGGCCGCCCTTGACGCCGCCGGTCTTGGCACGCGACAGGTAGCAGGTCACGCCGTCGACCTTGGGGTCATCGAAGGCTTCGACCACAATCCGGTCATTGGGGCCGACAAACTTGAACACGGTCGACACTTGGGCAATTTCTTCAGCCGAGGCCAGCAGTGGCATGGCCAAAAGCAAGCCGAGCAATACTTTCATTGAGCGCATCGTGTATTCCTTTGATTAGACCAGGATCAGGTTATCGCGGTGCACCAGTTCCGGTTCGGCCATGTAACCCAATAATCCGACAATCGCATCGGACGATTGTCCAATAATCTTCTGCGCTTCCAGGGCACTGTAGTTCGCCAGGCCGCGGGCGATCTCGCGACCGTCCGGCGCCACGCACACCACCATCTCGCCACGGCGGAAACTGCCCTGCACCAACTTGACGCCCACCGGCAGCAAGCTCTTGTTGCCTTGGGACAGGGCCGACACCGCGCCGTCGTCCAACACCAGCGTGCCACGGGTTTGCAGATGACCGGCCAGCCACTGTTTGCGCGCCGCGAGCATGCCGCGTTCCGGCGACAGCAGCGTACCAATGCGCTCCCCGGCCTTGAGGCGGTCCAGCACGCGGTCCAGGCGCCCACCGACGATGATGGTGTGGGCGCCGGACCGTGCGGCCAGGCGCGCTGCACGCAGCTTGGTCTGCATGCCGCCACGGCCCAGGGCGCCGCCGACGCTGCCGGCCACGGCGTCCAGCGCAGGGTCATCGGCACGCGCCTCGTAGATCAGTTGGGCGTCGGGGTTGTTGCGCGGGTCGGCGTCGAACATGCCGTCGCGGTCAGTGAGGATCACCAGCAGGTCAGCTTCCACCAGGTTGGCCACCAGGGCGGCCAGGGTGTCGTTGTCGCCGAAGCGGATTTCGTCGGTGACCACCGTGTCGTTTTCGTTGATCACCGGCACCACCTTGAGCTCCACCAAGGCGCGCAACGTACTGCGGGCGTTGAGGTAGCGCTTGCGGTCGGACAGGTCGTCGTGGGTCAGCAGGATCTGCGCCGTGTGGCGGCCGTGCTCGGCAAAGCTGGATTCCCAGGCTTGCACCAGGCCCATCTGGCCGATGGCGGCGGCGGCTTGCAGCTCGTGCATCGCGCTGGGTCGCGCGGTCCAGCCGAGGCGGCTCATGCCGGCGGCAACCGCCCCGGACGACACCAGCACCAACTCGACACCGGCCTCATGCAAGGCCACCATCTGCTCGACCCAGACACTCATGGCTGCGCGATCCAGCCCCTTGCCATCCGCCGTCAACAGCGCACTTCCGATCTTTACGACCCAGCGCTGTGCACCTGTCACTTTGCTCCGCATCATCTTCAACCTTAGATAGAGGGCTGCACGCGACCCAGCGCCGCCCATAACGTTATTCGTGACTACTTTAAAGACTACAGATACCAAAACGCCGCTCGAGTGAGCGGCGCTTAAGTTTACTGCAACGAATCAGTCGCGCACGTAAATGATTTCCGGACCGTCTTCATCATCCACGTCTTCTTCGTCCCAATCATCGTCGCCGATGTCATGGACTGACTTCACGCCGCTGCGGCGCAGGGCACGCTGGTCGTCCAGGGCTTGCAGCTGGGCACGGGCTTCGTCTTCGATGCGCTGGTCGAGTTCGGCCAGTTCGGCCTTGAATACCGGATCGGCGGCCAGGCGGTCGGCACGGTCTTCGAGGTAGCGCATGATGTCGCGGGTCAGGCGTTCGGTGCCTTCTTTGGCGATGGCCGAGATCACGTAGACCGGGCCTTCCCACTCCAGGCGGTCGACGATTTCCTTGACGCGCTCCTCGTGCTCTTCTTCGAGGATCTGGTCGCATTTGTTCAGCACCAGCCAACGATCACGCTCAGCCAGGGACGGGCTGAACTTGGTCAGTTCACTGACGATCACTTCAGCGGCGTCCGGTGCACTGGTGTCATCCAGCGGCGCCATATCCACGAGGTGCAACAGCAGACGGGTACGCGACAAGTGCTTGAGGAAGCGAATCCCTAGGCCTGCGCCATCGGAAGCGCCTTCGATGAGGCCGGGAATGTCGGCGATCACGAAGCTTTTCCAACGGTCAACGCTGACCACGCCCAGGTTGGGTACCAAGGTGGTGAACGGGTAGTCGGCGACTTTCGGCTTGGCGGCCGAAACCGAGCGAATGAAGGTACTTTTACCGGCGTTTGGCAGGCCCAGCAGGCCTACATCGGCGAGTACTTTCATTTCCAGCTTGAGGTCACGCTGCTCGCCGGGCTTGCCTGGCGTGGTCTGGCGTGGCGCACGGTTGGTGCTGGACTTGAATCGGGTGTTACCCAGACCGTGCCAGCCGCCCTGCACAACCATCAGCTTCTGGCCGGCCTTGGTCAGGTCGCCGATCACTTCCTGGGTGGCGGAGTCGATGATCGTGGTGCCGACCGGTACACGCAGTACCAGGTCTTCACCTTTTTTGCCGGTGCAGTCGGTGCTGCCACCGTTGGAGCCACGCTCGGCATCGAAGTGCCGGGTGTAACGGTAGTCGACCAGGGTGTTCAGGTTTTCGTCGGCCATCATGTAGATGGAACCGCCGTCACCGCCGTCACCGCCGTTCGGGCCACCGTTTTCGATGAATTTTTCGCGACGGAAACTCATGCAACCGTTACCGCCGTCGCCTGCTTTTACTCGGATGGAAACTTCATCAACGAACTTCATAACAAAACGCCTCTCGCCGCACGGACGAGCTTAAGAAACCAAGACATAAGACTCTTGCAAAAATGAGCGCAGCGACCTCAATCAACGACCGCAAATCCAGCGCCTGAGCCCATCACAAACAGCTTTGCAAGAGACTCACCCCACAAACGAAAAAGCCCCGTCGCAAGACAGGGCTTTTCCAGCGATCTCGCAATTAAGCTGCGACAACGCTCACGTAACGGCGGTTGAACGCGCCTTTTACTTCAAACTTGATCACGCCTTCGATTTTCGCGAAGAGGGTGTGATCTTTACCCATGCCAACACCGTAACCGGCGTGGAATTGGGTGCCGCGCTGACGCACGATGATGTTGCCCGGAATGATTTTCTGGCCGCCATACATCTTCACGCCAAGGCGTTTGGCTTCTGAGTCGCGACCGTTACGGGTACTACCACCAGCTTTTTTGTGTGCCATGAGTCAATTCTCCTAGTGAGGAATTAGGCTGAAATTAAGCCTGAATACCGGTGATTTTGATCTCGGTGTACCACTGGCGGTGGCCCATACGCTTCATGTGGTGCTTACGACGACGGAACTTGATGATGCGGACTTTATCGTGACGACCTTGGGAGATCACTTCAGCCACAACGGTAGCGCCAGCAACAACTGGAGCGCCGATGTTCACGTCATCGCCATTGGCGACCAACAGAACGCGATCAAAAGTAACGGATTCGCCGGTAGCGACTTCCAGTTTTTCGATCTTCAGGTATTCACCTGGGGCGACTTTGTATTGCTTGCCACCAGTAACAATTACTGCGTACGACATGGTATTTCTCCGATAATCCTGCTCACCCAGCGCTTTATAAGAAGAGGTATTGGCTGGCATGGCTGCATGGGATGGACGTCCCGAATGCAATTGCGTAAGGCAGGTGCTGCCCAGGAAGTTCAGGGTGCGCGATTGTACGCAAGGCAACCGGGTGTTGCAAGAGGCCGTCTATCGCGCCTTGACACTACGGGGCCTGGGTCCTAGCATGCCGCGCAACCCTTCTGGAGCGACTGTCGCTGATGCAACCCCAAGCTTTCTACCGCGCGGTCGCGGACGATTTTAGCGCCGTCGACGGCATCATCAAGAAGCAGCTGACTTCTAAAGTGCCGCTGGTCTCCAAAATTGGCGACTACATTACGTCGGCGGGCGGTAAACGCCTGCGTCCTTTATTAGTGTTGCTGTGCGGCAAGGCCCTGGGTCGCGAAGGCGATGACGTGCGCCTGCTGGCTGCCACTATCGAATTCCTGCACACCGCCACCCTGCTCCATGACGACGTGGTCGACATGTCTGGCATGCGCCGTGGCCGCGAGACCGCCAATGCCATGTGGGGCAATGCCCCTAGCGTGCTGGTTGGCGACTTCCTGTACTCGCGCTCGTTCGAGATGATGGTCGAACTCGGCTCGATGCCCGTCATGAAGATTCTTTCGCAGGCCACGCGCATCATCGCCGAAGGCGAAGTGCTGCAACTGTCGAAGGTCCGTGACGCCAGCACCACCGAAGAAACCTACATGGAAGTGATTCGCGGCAAAACCGCGATGCTCTTCGAAGCCTCCACCCACAGCGCGGCCGCGCTGTGCGGTGCGACGGCCGAACAAGCCGAAGCCCTGCGCACCTTTGGTGACCACCTGGGTGTGGCGTTCCAGTTGGTAGACGACCTGCTCGACTATAAAGGCGACGCCGAAACCCTGGGCAAGAACGTCGGCGATGACCTGGCCGAGGGCAAGCCGACCTTGCCGCTGATCTACACCATGCGCGAAGGCACGCCGGAACAGGCCGCCCTGGTGCGCAAGGCGATCCAGAAAGGCGGGATCGAAGACCTGGAGGCCATCCGTGCCGCTGTCGAGGCGTCCGGCTCCCTGGAGTACACCGCGCAACTGGCACGCGACTACGTGGCCCGTGCGATCAAGTGCCTGGAAGCCCTTCCGGCCAGCGAATACCGGGACGCCCTGGTTGAGCTGAGTGAGTTTGCGGTCGCGCGTACACACTGATTGCGCACTCAGTAATCTGGAAACTGGCTGGCCTGCGATAACGGGAGTGAATTCACTGCCGCTCTCGCAGGCCAGCCAGTTTCCACATTAGCCCGAGCCCAACCCCACCCACCTCTAAAACCCTATATAATGTGCGCTTTTTAGCCATCCTGACTTTCAAGGAGCTTTAGTGAGCACGTTGCCACCCTGCCCGAAATGCAATTGCGAATACACCTACGAAGACGGCGCCCAGCTGATCTGCCCGGAATGCGCCCATGAGTGGTCCGCTAATGACGAGGCCGAAGCAGCCAGCGACGAAACCGTGAAGAAAGACTCTGTGGGCAACGTCCTGCAGGACGGCGACACCATCACCGTGATCAAAGACCTCAAGGTCAAGGGCACGTCCCTGGTGGTCAAGGTCGGCACCAAGGTCAAGAACATCCGTCTGTGCGACGGCGACCACGATATCGATTGCAAGATCGACGGTATCGGCCCGATGAAGCTCAAGTCCGAGTTCGTGCGCAAAGTCTGAACCTGCTGTCTCCATCCCGCGCCCGCCGCGGGATGGCGTTTCGCCCTCCTCGTTGATCGAACGCAATATCCACACAGAAAAAACCAGAAACCGCCAATAGGCACTTGCTATTCTACGAATAAGAATTATTCTCATTGAAACCCATCAAGGAGATGCGACCCATGACTTATTTGATAGATGCCTGGCTGGACCGCCCACACCCTTACCTGCGGATCCTGCATCGGGAAACCGGCGAAGTCTGTGCGGTACTGGAAGAAGAAGCGCTGAATGAACTGCAGGACCAGGGTGACCTGGACGTCAACGGGCTGAGCTCGAGTGAACCTGGGGTACTGAAGGAGGTGGTGCGTAATCTGTTTCTGTTCTGCTATGCCCGAGCGTTGCGCCCGGCGACGGAGCTGAATGGCAAGTTCCATCCATGAAAACATCCACAAGACCTGAGTGCACCGGCTTCATAGGGGAACCGGGCGCGCCCGCGATGCAGACAACTCGGTCAACCCTGCTACCGAGGTGATGCTATCGCAGGCAAGCCGCCTCCCACATGAAGCCGGCGCCGATGCTATCGGGTCTTACAGAACGTCGAGCAGCTCGACGTCGAACACCAGAACGCTGTGCGGCGGGATGCTACCAACGCCTTGAGCGCCGTAAGCCAGTTCGCTCGGCACGTACAGACGCCATTTGCTGCCGGCATTCATCAGTTGCAGGGCTTCGGTCCAGCCAGCGATCACGCCGCCAACCGGGAATTCTGCAGGCTGGCCGCGCTCGTAGGAGCTGTCGAACACAGTGCCGTCGATCAGGGTGCCGTGGTAGTGGGTACGTACCTGGTCTTCACGGGTCGGCTTGGCGCCATCACCTGCGGTCAACACTTCGAACTGCAGGCCGGAAGCCAGGGTGGTGATGCCATCACGCTTGGCGTTTTCAGCCAGGAACGCCAGGCCAGCGCCAGCCGCGGCTTCAGCCTTGGCCGCTGCTTCGGCTTGCATGATTTCGCGGATCACTTTGAAGCTGGCAGCCATTTGCTCTTGGTCAACGCGGCTAGGCTTGCCGGCGAACGCGTCGGTCAGGCCAGCCAGGATCGCGTCCAGGCTTACGCCCGGTGGCGGGTTGTCGCGCAGTTGGTCGCCCAACTGACGGCCGATACCGTAGCTGACGCGGGTTTCGTCGGTGGACAGATTAACTTCGGACATGAAGAGGCTCCGCTGTAGGACAACACGTGTTTCCCCGTGCTACCCAGAACTAAAAGGGCCAGCAGACTAGCACACAAGACCCACCCATGATCAGCCCTCCCCGGCCGCTCCCTGCAATCGCGCCCCTTCGTCACCCCTGACAAAATAGCATTTCAGATTCACCGCTTGCCGCCGATACAGCCCTACACAGCAGCTGGCTCCAAAATCAATAACCGTCCAGCACACCCCATCATTCTTGCGGAGCATTCGATGAATAGCTGGTTCGGCAACATCAGCGTCAACCTCAAACTGGGCCTGGGCTTCGGCCTGGTGCTTGTCCTCACGTCGATACTGGCATTGACTGGCTGGACCAGCCTGGGCAGCCTGATCGACCGCAGTAACTGGATGAGCGATATCACCCAGCTCAACGCGTCGTTGACCAAACTGCGCATCGTGCGCCTGCAATACATGCTCGCCAACGGCGACGAAGCGGTGGCCCAGAACGTACAGACCAACCTGGATGCCTTCGCCGCCCAGCAACAGAAATTGCTGGATAGCTTCAAGAGCCCGGAAAACCTCAAGCTGCTCAACGAGCAGAAATCCATCATCACTGCGTACCAGCAGTCGTTGAACAAAATGCGCGAGGCCTACCGTAATGGCAACGCCTCCCGCCAGGTGATGGGCGACAAAGCCGACATCGCCAACGCACAGATCGATGCGTTGGAAGCCAGCGTGAAGCAAATGCCCGACAGTTCGGAGCATCTTGCCCAATTCCAGGCCGTGGCCGACGCCAAGATGCAATTCCAGTTGGCCCGCTACGAAGTGCGCGGCTACACCGGCAACGTCAACCCGGACACAGAAGCCCGCGCTGCCGCACAGATTGAAAAAGCCATCGCCGGCTTGAAAAACCTCAGCGCCGCCTTCGGTACCAGCCAGCAAAGCGCATTGACCGCGCTGGAAACCGCCCTGGGTGCCTATCGCAGCGCCGTGCAGAACTACAAGGCGGCCAACGCCAACATCGTTAACGCCCGTGCCGAAATGACGACACAAGGTGCCGACATCGTCACGATCAGCGACAAGCTGTACGAGATTCAACTGACTCGCCGCGATGCCGAAAGCGACCAGGCCCGTAGCCTGCAGTTGATCAGCACGTTGCTGGCACTGCTGGTGGGCATCATCGCCGCACTGATCATCACCCGCCAGATCACTCGCCCGATCCAGGAAACCCTGGCCGTGGTGGAACGCATTGCCTCCGGCGACTTGAGCCACAACATCCAGGTCACTCGTCGGGATGAATTGGGCGTGCTGCAACAAGGTATCCAGCGCATGGGCACCACCCTGCGTGAATTGATCAGCGGCATCCGCGACGGCGTGACCCAGATCGCCAGCGCCGCTGAAGAGTTGTCGGCCGTGACCGAACAAACCAGCGCCGGCGTGAACAGCCAGAAGATCGAGACCGATCAGGTCGCCACGGCGATGCACGAAATGACCGCCACGGTGCAGGAAGTCGCACGTAACGCCGAACAAGCCTCCCTGGCGGCAGCCGATGCCGATGGCCAAGCCCGCGCAGGCGACAAAGTGGTGGCTGAGGCCATCGCCCAGATCGAGCGCCTGGCCGCTGAAGTGGCACGTTCCACTGACGCCATGACCCACCTGCAACAAGAGAGCAACAAGATCGGCAGCGTGATGGACGTGATCAAGGCCGTCGCCGAACAGACCAACCTGCTGGCCCTCAACGCCGCGATTGAAGCGGCGCGTGCCGGTGAAGCCGGTCGTGGGTTTGCCGTGGTGGCTGACGAAGTGCGCGGCCTGGCCCAGCGCACGCAGAAGTCCACCGAGGAAATCGAAGGCCTGGTCGCCGGGTTGCAGAATGGCACCCAGCAAGTGGCCAATGTGATGAACAACAGCCGCAGCCTCACCGACAGCAGTGTCGAGCTGACCCGCAAGGCCGGCGTGTCGCTGGAGAACATCACGCGTACGGTGTCGAATATCCAGTCGATGAACCAGCAGATCGCCGCCGCCGCCGAGCAGCAAAGCGCCGTGGCTGAAGAGATCAGCCGCAGCATTGTGAATGTGCGTGATGTGTCGGAACAGACCGCTACGGCGAGTGACGAGACAGCCAAGTCGAGTGTGGAACTGGCGCGGCTGGGCAGCCAGTTGCAGCAGATGGTCAGTCATTTCCGGGTGTAAGCAACCAAAAAGCCGCCTCGGCCTAGACCGAGGCGGCTCCACTTCTCAGACCTTAGCGGTCATCGAAGCTGTCCCGCAGGAACTTCCAGACGTGATAAGCACGTAGGCAGTTCACTACGAGGTTCCACGTACGTCGTGCAAACTTAGACATACTCGGCCCTCCGTGAGTTGGGCCTTACCTCCAGCGCACTTACCGGAACACGTGAGCCTTTGGACGCGGGTCATCGCATCTTTGAGGCGGCCGGGCTAATGGGCTTCCCGCATGAATCCGGCACGGATTACTAGCCCGTGGCGATCAGTCCAAAATTCGCGCGCGTACCCGGCTCACCTAAAAGCAACCAACGCAGAACGGGGTGAAGCCTAACCAAAATCCGCCATGAAGGTGTGACGGAAAGTGGTTAAATATCCAGTAGTTGTTTCGAAGATTTACGGCAAGCTACTGCAGCGGAAATCGACATAATGAAACGCTCAAGATTATCGGTGCCGACCATCGCCTAACCTTGCGCGATAAAATGACCGTCGGTAGTATCCGCCTGCGGGTCATTGCATCTTTGAGACAGCAACCCCAGCCACTAACTGGGATTGCAAAAAAAACCGCCCTACCAAGGCGGTTTTTTATTGCCTGCGATTTGCCCTTCAGCCCTCGCCTTCCTCGACAAACACCACGCGATTCCCGAACGGGTCCTTGATGCTCATCTCCCGCGATCCCCAAGGTGTTTCCTCAACCCCAGGCTTGGCATACCGATAATCCTTGCCCGCCAACTGCTGCTGATAGGCGTCCACCCCTTGCGCCTGGATCCGCACCGCAGCACCCGGCGAGGCATCGCCATGATGCTCAGTCAAATGCAGCACACATTCACCCAACGACACCTGCAAATACAGCGGGAAATTCGCCTCGAAACGATGCTGCCAATCCACCTTGAACCCCAGGAAATCGACGTAGAATTCCAACGCCTTGGCCTCGTCGAAAATCCGCAGGATAGGGGTGACTTTTCCTAAGTGCATGGTGACCGCTCCGTGTATGAGAGCCACCACTATAGAGACGAAAACCCACGACGCAAATCCCCAGTACGTGCCAGGAAGCGACCCGGTCGCCGGCCATTGGCCTGCCCATCGCTATAGCTCAACACGCCGTTGACCCACACCCCATCGATGCCCTCCGCTGCGCGTTGCGGCGCCTTGAAATCCGCCATGTCGCGCACGCGCAGCGGGTCGAACAACACCAGGTCGGCCCAGTGCCCTGCGCGAATTTCACCTCGCTCGGCCAGGCCAAAACGCGCCGCCGAAAGGCCGGTCATCTTGTGCACGGCGGTGTGCAATGGGAACAACCCGACATCGCGGCTGAAATGCCCCAATACCCGTGGAAACGCGCCCCACAAACGCGGATGCGGGAACGGATCCTCGGGCAACCCATCTGACCCGACCATCGACAGCGGGTGCGCCAGTATGCGCCGCACATCCGCTTCATCCATCCCGTAATACACCGCGCCCGCCGGTTGTAGCCGGCGCGCTGCGTCCATCAATGAAACGTCCCACTCTGCGGCAATATCCTGCAGATCTCGCCCGCCCAGTTCCGGGTGCGGCGTCGACCAGGTGATGGTGATACGAAACGCGTCGGTCACCTGCTTGAGATCCAGGGTCGAGGAACTCGCAGCATAGGGGTAGCAATCACAGCCCACCGGATGGGTTTTCGCCGCCAGTTCCAACGAGGCCAACAGCTGCGGGCTACGCCCCCAGTTACCGGCACCGGCACATTTGAGGTGGGAAATGATCACGGGTGCCTGGGCATGCCGGCCGATCAGGAACGCTTCGTCCATCGCCTCCAGCACCGGTTCGAATTCACTGCGCAAGTGGGTGGTGTACACCGCACCGAACGCGGTGAGTTCCTCACTCAATTGCAGCACCTCGTCGGTCTCGGCGTTGAACGCACTGGCGTAGGCCAGGCCTGTGGATAAACCAAGGGCACCGGCGTCGAGGCTCTCTCGCAACTGCACGCGCATGGCCGCGATTTCATCCGTGGAGGCGGTGCGGTGCAGGTCGTCCATATGGTTGCTGCGCAACGCGGTATGGCCGATCAGTGCAGCGACGTTCACCGCCGGATGGGCACCTTCCACAGCGGCGCGGTAATCGGCAAAGCGCGGGTAAGTGAAAGCCTCACGCGTACCCAACAGGTTCATCGGGTCCGGCGGATCGCTGCGCAAGCTCACCGGCGACGCGCTGATACCACAGTTGCCCACAATGACCGTGGTCACACCCTGGCTGAGCTTGGGGAGCATCTGTGGATGACGAATCACCACCGTGTCATCGTGGGTGTGCACGTCGATGAAACCCGGTGCCAAGACGCAGCCACTCGCATCGATCTCATGCTCAGCCTGGGCGTTCGACAGGTCGCCAATCGTCTCGATGCGCCCGTCGCGCAGGCCCACATCGGCCACATAGCCCGGGGTGTTGCTGCCATCGATGATCAGCGCCTGGCGTATCAGCGTGTCGTATCTCATATCAGTCTCCAAGCGGCAGGCTGTCAGGGCCGCCGCGATAATCGTCCAGGGCCAGCTTGATCCGCCGCAGACGCTCCTGGTTGTCATCCGGCAGGGCCAGGGCCAGTTCGGTGGCGAGCAGGTCGATGGCCAGCAGCATGCCGTAGCGCGCCGCAGTGGGCTTATAGATAAAGCTGGTTTCCGCCGGCTGCAGGGGCAGCAGTACATCCGCCAGCCGAGCCAACGGCGAGTCGGCCAAGGTGATGGCAACCATGCGCGCGTCGTAGTTGCGCGCCAGCTCCACCACGTCCAGCAGTTCGGGCGTCAGGCCGGTCAAAGAACACACGATAAGCGCATGCTCCGGCCCCAGTGTTGCGGCGGTGACGCGCATCATCACCGGGTCATGGCAGGCGGCAATCGGATAGCCCAGGCGTACCAGGCGTACTTGCAACTCATCGCTGCACAGGCTCGACGGGCCGCCCATGCCGAATGCGTGGATCATCCGCGCCTTGCCCAGCAGGTTGACCGCATCGACGAAGCTGGCCTGGTTGAACCCCGACAAGTGCTGACGCAACGTCGCCTCGATATCCCCCAGGATCTGCCGGTGAAATGCCGACTGCTCGGGCAACCCCGCAGGGTCGAGGTAGCGACTGCCCACCCCACTGGCCTGGGCCAATTGCAGGCGCAAGTCACGCAGGTCGCGACAGCCCACACTGCGCGCGAACCGCGACAGGGTGGCGGTGCTCACCTCGGCCCGTTGGGACAACTCTTCCAGGCTGGCCGACGCGGCAAACCCCACGTCATCGAGCATCAGCTTGGCGATACGCCCTTCGCCGGCGCTGAAGGCGTCCTGGCGGGCGCGGATCTGGTAGAGGATGTCCATGGGGTCTCCGGGTTATAAGATGAGGCTCATAAAACAAGAGACAGGCCGTAGGTGAGACCGAAGGCCACCACAGAAATCAAAGTCTCCAGCACGGTCCAGGTCTTGAAGGTCTGGATCACCGTCATATTGAAGTATTCCTTGATCAGCCAGAAGCCGCCGTCGTTCACGTGGGAAAAAATCACCGAGCCGGCGCCGGTGGCCAGCACCAGCAATTCGGGGTGTGGATAGCCAAGGCCCATGGCGACAGGCGCCACCACGCCGGACGCGGTGGTCATGGCGACCGTGGCCGAGCCCGTGGCAATACGCATCAGTGCGGCAAACAGCCAACCCATGACCAATGGCGACAGATGAAAAGCGTGGGCCAGCCCCAGAATTTCGTTGGTCACACCCGCATCCACCAGGATGCGATTCAAACCGCCGCCCGCCCCCACCAACAAGGTGATGCTCGCGGTGGGAGCCAGACATTCATTGGTGAACTTGAGGATCGACTCGCGGTTGAAACCCTGCGCAATACCCAAGGTCCAGAAGCTCACCAATGTGGCCACCAGGAGCGCAATCACCGAGTTGCCGATAAACAGCAGGAACTGGTTGAAACCGCTGCCCGGCGTGGAGATCGCGTTGGCCCAGCCGCCGATCATCATCAGCACCACCGGCAACAGGATAGTGCCCATGGTCAGCGTGAAGCTTGGCAAGCGCGTACGCGGTTCGCGGTCGATGAACTGGCGTTCCAGCGGGTTCTGCGCCGGCAGGTGAATACGCGGCACGATGAATTTGGCGTAGACCGGGCCGGCAATGATTGCCGTAGGAATGCCGATCAGAATCGCATACAACACGGTCTGCCCCACCGACGCGTTATACGCCAGCACCGCCATCATCGCCGCCGGATGCGGCGGCACCAGCGCATGCACCACCGACAGACCGGCAACCATCGGCAGCCCGACCATCAGGATCGACACGCCCACCCGCCGCGCAACGGTAAAGGCGATCGGCACCAGCAACACAAAACCGACCTCGAAAAACAGTGGCAACCCCACCAGGAAAGCGATGCATACCATGGCCCAGTGGGCGTTGCGCTCGCCGAACCGATTGATCAACGTGCGTGCCACCTGCTCGGCACCGCCGGACTCGGCCATCATCTTGCCGAGCATGGTGCCCAGCGCCACGACCAGGGCGATATGCCCCAAGGTTTTGCCGACGCCGGCCTCGTAGGAACCCATGATGGTATCCGCCGGCATCCCTGCCGTCAGCGCCAGGCCGATGGACACCAGGGTGATGACGATGAACGGGTTGAGCCGGTAACGTGCAATCAGCACGATCAAAGCGATAATGGCGATGGCAGCGTATGCCAGTAGCCCGAAGCCCGGTGATGCGGCCATGCGGTACTCCTCGGAAAGGGTCACGTCGAATTGGTTGTGAAACTCATAAATCATTACCGAGGAGTATTTTCAATTTTAATGAAAGTAATTTTCGCCCACAGATAAGCGCTGTCGCGTTGGGATATGCCCGACAACCGTCTATGAAAATTCGGGGGGTGTTCTTACATGAAGATCAGCCGATGCCGGAAACTCAACGCGCACCTTCGCGTCATAGAATGCGCCTCCCCCCATGCCCAGGATACCGACCATGATTCGCACCGCTTTTGTCGCCAGCACGCTGTTCCTCGCCCTATGCACCACGGCTTCGGCCGCCGACAACGCGGCGTTGAAAAAATGCATGGACACCGCCAACACGACCGCCGACATGGTCAATTGCAACGCCAAGGAAGCCAAGGTGCAGGACGCGCGCCTGAACAGGGCCTACAAGACCGCCCTTGCCGCCCAGGAAGGCGCGCGCAAGCAGCAACTGCAGGACGTGCAGCGCCTGTGGATAAAATACCGTGACGCCAATTGCGGCTTCGCAGGCTCGGCCACCGGCGGCACTATCGACCAGGTCAACGGCTCCGGGTGTGTGCTCGACATGACACAGACCCGCGCACAGGAACTCGAAGACCTGGTCGGGCCATAAATCCCCCGTGCAGGAGCCGGTTGCCAGCGCCTGCAACGTCAGTCGTGGTGAACCTTGGCTCGCTTGAGCAGCTTCTTGCAGCGCTCCGACAAATGCAGCACCCGCAGGTGCTTGCCGGCCTTGGCATAGCGCTCGCGCAAGGTCATCAGCGCGGCAATCGCCGAGTAGTCGACAAAGCTCAGGTGACGGCAATCGAGCGTCACCTGTGCCGGGTCGTTGGCCGGGTCGAATTGATTCAGGAACGGCGTGGTCGAGGCGAAGAACAACGTGCCATGCAGGCGATAGAGCTTGCTGCCATCGGCCTCCAAGTGCTCATCCGCATACAGCTCCCGCGCTTGTTGCCAGGCGAAATTCAACGCTGCAATCACAATCCCGCACAGCACCGCCGTGGCCAGGTCGGTGAACACGGTGATGACGGTCACCGCGATAATCACCAACACGTCATTGAGCGGCACCTTGTTGATCACCCGCAGCGAAGCCCAGGCAAACGTCTGCTGCGACACCACGAACATCACCCCCACCAGCGCCGCCAGCGGGATCCGCTCGATAAACGGTGACAGGAACAGAATGAACAACAGGATCATCACCCCGGCGAACACCCCGGAGAAACGCCCGCGCCCGCCGGAGCTGAGGTTGATCACGGTTTGCCCGATCATCGCGCAACCGCCCATGCCCCCGAACAGGCCCGAGACCATATTCGCGGCGCCCAGGGCTACGCTTTCGCGGTCGGGGTAGCCGCGAGTCTCGGTGATTTCGTCAGTGAGGTTGAGGGTCAGCAGGGTTTCCAGCAACCCGACCATGGCCATCAGGAACGCATAGGGCGCAATGATGCCCAGGGTTTCCAGGGTCCACGGGACTTGCGGCAGGGCAAAGGTCGGCAGGCCGCCAGCGATGTGGGCCATGTCGCCCAGCGTGCGCGTGGGCAGGCCGAGCAGGTACACCGCCAGGCCGACGCCGAGGATCGCCACCAATGCGGGCGGCACGGCGCGGGTGATGCGCGGCAGCAGGTAGACGATGGCCATGGTCACCAGCACCAGGCCGGTCATCACGTACAGCGGCGTGCCACTGAGCCAGTGCTCACCGTTCTTGAAGTGCTCCAATTGCGCCAGGGCAATGATGATTGCCAGGCCGTTGACGAACCCCAGCATCACCGAGTGCGGCACCATGCGCACCAGCTTGCCCAGGCGCAGCAGGCCGAAGGCGACCATGATCAGCCCGCCCAGCAACACCGTGGCCAGCAAATACGCCACGCCGTGTTGCACCACCAACGCAACGATCACCACCGCCATCGAGCCCGCCGCACCGGACACCATGCCGGGGCGGCCGCCAAATAATGCCGTGAGGGTGCAGATGATAAAGGCGCCATACAGCCCCATGAGCGGGTTGAGATGGGCCACCAGGGCAAAGGCGATGCATTCGGGCAGCAACGCGAAAGACGTGGTGAGGCCGGCCAGGGCATCGGCGCGCAGACGGGTGAGGTTCATGGGGTACCAGGGCATTGCGGGGGATTAGGCGGGGAATGGTACGGAATTGAAGGAGGTGGGGCTAGTCTCGAAGAGCGTATCGCCCCCTTCGCAAGCAAGCCCGCCCCCACACTGACTGCATTCCAACGTTGGAACTCGGTCAACTATGGGAGCGGGCTTGCCCGCGAAGGCAGCAGCGCAGTATCACGCGAACATCACACCATCTCGTTGCGAATCCACTCCACCACCGATGTGCGCTTCGGCGCCCAGCCCAGCAGTTCACGGGCATGCTTGCCGCGCACTCGGCTGTTGGAACCCAGGCCATAGTTAGCCATTTCATAGCCCCACTCGGCTTCGGCGTCCGCCAATGGCCAATCCTGCGGTTTGCCCAGGTTCAGCGCGTCGGCAATCGCGGTGGTCATGTCGATGAATGACGCCTCGCCGCTTTCCACGAAGTAGAAGGTGCCCGGTACATTCTTCGTCAACGCCAGCAGGTACAGCGCCACGACATCTTCAATGTGCACGTTGGACCAGATGTTCTGCCCGGTGCCCACATGGCGCACCACGCCGCTCTTGCGTGCCTGCTTGAGCAGACGGGGCAATTGCACGCTGTCGCGCTTCACACCCAGGCTGTGCCCGTAGATCAGGGTGTTACAGATCACCGCCGAATTCACCCCGTCCTTGGCAGCCGCCAGAATCAGGTTGTCGATGGCCACGCGGGCAGCCTTGTCGACCGTCGGTTCTGGCAGGCTGTCTTCGAAGTAGATGACATCGCTGGACTTGCCACCCGACGCGTCACCGACGATGCTTGAACCGCTGGTGTGCAGGAACGGCTTGTTCGAACCCTTCAAGGCAGCCAGCAGAGTTTCTACGGCGGCGCGATGGTCGCTGCTCGCAGCGTTGATCACCGCATCAGCCTTGCGCGCTTGCTCAGTCAATACGGCGGTGTCGTCAAGGTTGCCGATCACCGGGGTAATGCCCAGGGCGGTCATTTCAGCCGCTTGCTCGGCGCTGCGCACCAGGCCGGTGACAGTGTGGCCAGCCTTGACCAGGCCGGTCGCGATGGAACCACCGATAAAACCTGCGGCGCCGGTAACGAATACGTTCATGGAGAGTGCTCCTGACGGGGTAAGTGATGCGTCCAGTATCAGGGCCTCATCCCTGACGAATAAGCCCCTGTTGCCCAATTCACTCTTGCGCCAAGGTCACGAATCAACAGGCATACCGCGCCAGCTTGGCCTGTATGAAGTCCAGGAAGCACTGGATGCGCAACGCCAACTGCGAGTTGCGATAGAACACCGCGTGGATCGGCTGGCGATAACCGCTGTTGAACGCCTCCAGCACCGGCACCAGGCGCCCGGCGTCGATATCGTCGATGGTCATGAAGTTCGACAGGCAGCAGATGCCCTGCCCCTCCAGCGTCAACTGGCGCACGGTTTCGCCACTGGAGGCCGCCACGCTGGGCTGGATCAGCCAACGGTCGCCCTCCACATGGCGCAGCGGCCAGTGGTTGAGGGTTTCGGTCTGGGTGAACCCCAGCAAGGTATGGTCCGCCAACTCGGCGACCGTGGTCGGTGTGCCGTATTGCTTGAGGTAGCCGGGGCTGGCGAGGATATGCAGCGGCGTGGAGCCGAGGGCGCGCGCATGCAGGGTGGAGTCGGCCAGGGCACCGATGCGAATGGCGATATCGGTGCTCTGTTCCAGCAGGTCGATGATCAAGTCGTCGCTGTTCAGCTCCAGCTGGATTTCCGGGTAGAGGCTGCGAAACTCGGCAATGTACGGCACGATCCCATGCAGCATGAACGGCACGGCGGCATTGATACGCAGGCGACCCGCCGGTTTTTTCTGGCGTGACGACAGGCGTTCTTCCAACTCATCCATCTGTGCCAGGATCACCTTGGCCTGCTCGAAGAAATACTTGCCCTCTTCGGTCAGGTCCATGCGCCGCGTGGTGCGGTTGATCAGCGTGGTGTCGAGCTTGGCTTCCAGGCGCGACAAGGTACGGCTGACCGCCGAGGGCGTCTGCCCGACCTGCTCTGCGGCAGCGGAAATCGACCCGCATTCAATCACACTGACGAAGATCTGTAGCTCATCGGATCGGGCTTTCACAGGCGCTCCTCGTTATCGGTTCACAGCAGCTTACACCGAGATATTGAACACCTGCGCCAGATGCTGTTCGTAGCGCGCCACGTCAGCCTCGATGGCCGGGCGCTTCATCACGTCCACACACAGGAAGGTCGGCAGGCCCGTCATACCGAGGAACTCGTTGGCCTTGTGGAACGGGAAGTACACCGCGTCCACGCCCTTGGCTTCAAAGAAGTCGGTCGGGTCGTCGAAGGCTTGCTGGGGCGCGTTCCAGGTCAGCGACAACATGTACTGCTTGCCCTGGACCAGGCCGCCGCTGCCGTACTTCTGCGATGCGTCGGAACGGGTGCGGCCGTCGCTGGCGTACAGGCTGCCGTGGCCTTGGGTAAAGACTTCATCAATGTACTTTTTGACGATCCACGGTGCGCCCATCCACCAACCGGGCATCTGGTAGATGATCACATCGGCCCAGAGGTATTTCGCGACTTCTTCGGCAACGTCATAGCCTTCGTCGATATGGGTGACGTTGACATCGAGGCCAGCGCGGTCCAGCAACGCCACGGCGGCGTCATGCAGGGTGCTGTTGTAGCGACCATCGGAGTGAGCGAACTGTTTGCCGCCGTTGAGCAGGAGGACTTTTTTCATGGGAGGGCATCCAGAGGGGTTAAAAATGTCTGCCGGCAGGCTAACGACATTGGCCCCGGGGAATAAGCGGCGACACGGCAAAATACATTTGACCTGAGCGCACGAATACCCAGCCCATTGTTAACCACCGATCAGCAGATGAGCGCCCAACAACCCCATGCCGATGAAAAATACGCGCTTGAACAACAGCGCGCTGACGCGCCTGCGCACCACCTGCCCCAACCACATGCCCAACAGTGCCGGTACCAGCGCCAGCAGCGACGCGTTGATTTCCCCGCCCCCAAGCGTGCCGCGCCAGGCCAGCCCGGCAGCCAATGCCAGCGTCGACACGCTGAATGAGAGTCCTAGCGCCTGCACCAGTTGGTCGCGATTCAAGCCCAGGGCTTGCAGATAGGGAACGGCTGGGATCACGAACACACCGGTTGCCGAGGTGATGACGCCGGTCATCACGCCGCATAGAGGACCCAACCAGCGTTCGGTTTCAGGCTTTACCCTGAACGAGGGCAGGAACAATCCGCTCAGTGCGTACACCAGCAATGCCCCGCCCAATGCATGGATCACCCAACCACCGCCGTCCATGCCCAGCCACAAGGTGCCAAGCCCGGTGCCGAGGAAGATCAGCAATAGCATCGGCCAAAGTCGCTTGGTCAGGGCGCCCAGGTGACCGCCGAATGCCAACTGCCACAGGTTGGTGACCGTCGAGGGGACGATCAACAATGCAGCTGCCTGCGCCGGCAGCATAGCCAGGCCAAGCATGCCCATGGCGACGGTGGGCAAGCCGAGGCCGATCACCCCCTTGACGGTGCCAGCCAGCAGGAAGGTGCCGATCACCAGCAGGGTCAAGGCTGGTCCTAGGTTTTGGTAGAACGCGAGGAAGGTATTCATGGGGGCAGTGTGAGGGTTTTCGCTGGCGCGGGAAATTCGCCATATACTGAGGCAGCCTCTTGTTTTGTGTGAGGCTGAGGGCCTTTTCGCGAGCAAGCCCGCTTCACACTTGAAGGTGCTCGCCCATCCACATGTGGGAGCGGGCTGGCTCGCGAAGACGCCAGTCCAGTCACAGGAACCCCGCAACCATGCATTTTGACCTGATTGATCTGCGCCTTTTCCTGCACGTCCTCGACACCGGCAACATCACCGCCGGCGCGGCCCGCAGCCATCTATCCCTGGCTGCGGCCAGCGCCCGCATCCGGGCGATGGAGGCCTCCATGGGTATCGCGTTTCTTGAGCGCGGCCGTCGAGGCGTCACGCCAACGCCCGCCGGCAAAGCCCTCGCCCGTCATGCACGCCTGCTGCTGCAACAGGCCGAGCACCTGCAACAGGACCTGGCGGAATACGCCAAAGGTGTCAAAGGCCAGGTGCGCCTGCTGTGCAACACCACCGCCCTCAGCGAATACCTGCCGGAATTGCTGGCGGACTTTTTGCGCGAGCACCCCAACCTCGATATCGACCTGCAGGAGCTGCCGAGCCTGCGCATCACCCAGGCCTTGCGCCAGGGCACGGCCGACCTCGGGATCATTTCCGACGCCGTCGACACCCACGGTTTGCAGACCCTGCCCTTTCGCGATGACCCGCTGGTGCTGATCATGCCGTTGGACCATCCGCTCACCCCGCAAAACGTGAGTTTCATCGACAGCCTGCGACACGACTACGTCGGCTTGGCGGCCGACAGTGCGCTGGCGGTGTACCTGGAAGAACAGGCGCTGCACGAAGGCTTTCGCTTGCAGACACGCATCCGTGCCGAGGGGTTTGACGGGGTGATTCGCATGGTCGCCCGTGGCGCTGGCCTGGGTATCGTGCCCCAGGCCGCGCTGCAGCGTTCGCCCTCGGAAAGTCGCGTCAAGGCCCAGCCGCTCACGGAGGACTGGGCTTGTCGCCGGTTACTGCTCTGCGCACGCTCGTTCGAACATCTGCCCGGCTACGCCAAGGCCTTGTTCGACGCCTTGGCCCTGCCCTTGCGGAAAAACCCGTAGTACACCGCCGACAGCATCAGCAGGAACGGCACGCCAAATACCAGCGTCATCTTGAACGCCTCGGTGAAGTACGTGGTGATCATCACCGCGCCCATCAGCACCAGGCCCAGCAGGGTGCTGTAGGGAAACAGCCGCAGCTGGAACGACAGCTTCGCGCCGCCGTGGCGCTTGCGGTAGCGACGGAAGAAGAAGTGCGTGAGGAAGATCATGAACCAGGTAAAGATCGCGCCAAACATCGAGATGGCCATCATCAGGGTGAATGAGCTTTCCGGGTATACCACATTCAGCAACGTTGCCAGGGCAATGCCCGAGCTGGACAGCAGCAACGCGTTCAGCGGAATGCCGCTCTTGCTCAAGGCGCCCATGGACGTGGGCGCAAAGCCGGCGCGGGACAGGCTGAACATCATGCGGGTGGTGATGTAGAGCTGGCTGTTCATCGCCGACAGCGCCGCGATCAGGATCACGAAGTTCATCACCCCGGTGGCGCCGGGAATGCCGATGGTCTGCATCACCGTCACGAACGGGCTCTGGGTTTGCCCGGCCTGGTTCCACGGCACGATGGCCAGCATCAGCGCCAGGGTCAGCAGGTAAAACACCACCAGGCGTACGATGGTGGCGCGGAAGGCCTTCTTCACGGCCTGTTCCGGGTCGGCCGCTTCACCGGCGGCCACGGCGATCATCTCCACACTCAGGTAGCTGAAGATCGACACGATCACCGCGATCCACATGCCGTTCAGGCCATGGGGGAAAAAGCCGTCGTGAGCGGTGTAGTTCTGCACCCCGTACTCTGGGTTCCCGGAGCCAAACACCACGTAAACGGCGAGGAGGATGAAGCCAACGATGGCGCTGATCTTGATCGTCGAGAACCAGTATTCGAAGTTGCCAAAGGTCTTCACGCTGATGGCGTTGAGCAAGATCAGCACGCTGGAAAACGACACGATCCACACCCATTCCGGCACAGCGGCGAACCAGTACTTCATGTACATCGCCACCGCCGTGACCTCGGCGCCTACCGCCAGCACAATCGCCGCCCAGTAGGCGTACCGCACCAGGAAGCCGGCCAGGGGGCTGATGTAGAACTCGGCGTAGGCGCCGAAGGATCCGGACGTGGAATGGGCGACCGTCATCTCCGCCAGGCAGCCCATCAACAGCAACGTGATCAACGCGCCGATGGCGTAGCTCACCAGCACACTGGGGCCGGCATAACCGATGGCGTAGGCGCTGCCCATGAACAGCCCGGTGCCAATGGCGCCGCCAATGGCGATCATGCTCATCTGGCCGGAAGTGAGCTGGCGCCGCAGGCCCAGCTCGCGGTGGGTGATCTCGGCAAAGCCGTTGTCTGGCGTGGTCACGTGGTGTGCCCCTTTATTATTGTGATGGTTGTTGCTGACGCTGAACCCTGTGGGAGCTGGCTTGCCTGCGATAGCGCCGGTGCATTCACCACCGTCATCGCAGGCAAGCCAGCTCCCACATTTTGATCGGCGGTGTGTCAGGTGACGCTGTTGCGAACTTTGAACTGCGGCTGGTCCCAGGTGCGGTTGTCGAGGATGTCACCCAGGATTTCCACGGCATCCCATACCTCGGTAAAGCGGGTGTACAGCGGGGTAAAGCCGAAGCGCATGATGCGTGGCTCGCGGTAGTCACCGATCACGCCACGGGCGATCAAGGCCTGGATCACGGCGTAGCCTTCAGGGTGCTCGAAGCTCACATGACTGCCGCGCCGGGCGTGCTCACGCGGGGTGATCAATACCAGCTCATGGGCGGCGCAACGGGTTTGCACCAACGCGATGAACAGGTCGGTCAGCGCCAGGGATTTGCTGCGCAGGCTGGCCATGTCGGTCTGGGCAAAAATCTCCAGGCCGCATTCAACCATCGCCAGCGAAGTGATCGGCTGCGTGCCGCACAGGTAGCGGGCGATGCCGGCGCTCGGTGCGTAGTTCGATTCCATGGCGAACTGCCGGGTGTGCCCGAACCAGCCCGACAGCGGCTGGCGCACCACGTCCACCAGCGCCGGGTTGACCCACACAAACGCCTGGGAGCCCGGGCCGCCGTTGAGGTATTTGTAGGTGCAGCCAATCGCGTAATCGGCACCGGCCTGATGCAGGTCGATGGGCACCGCGCCCGCCGAGTGCGCCAGGTCCCAGATACTCAGCGCGCCACACTCGTGGCTCAGGGCTGTAAGCGCCTGCATGTCGTACATGAAGCCGGTCTTGTAGTTGACGTGGGTAAGCATCACCACTGCCACGTCCTGGTCGATGGCCTGGGGCAATTCGTCCGGGCTGTTCACCAGGCGCAGCGAATAGCCTTGCTGCAGCAACTCGGCCAGGCCCTCGGCGATGTACAGGTCGGTGGGAAAGTTACTCGCCTCGCTGACGATCACTTTGCGCCCAGGCTGACGCTGGCGCTGTACGGTCAACGCGGCGCTGAGCACCTTGAACAGGTTGATGGAGGTGGTATCGGTGATCACCACTTCGCCGTCGCGGGCACCAATCAGCGGTGCCAGGCGGTCGCCCAGGCGTTGGGACAACTGCGCCCAACCGGCGCTGTTCCAACTGCGAATCAAACCATTGCCCCACTCTTCGGCGATCACTGCCTGTGCCCGGGCCAGCGCCGCCACCGGGCGTGCGCCAAGGGAGTTGCCGTCGAGGTAGATCACGCCCTCCGGCAGGGCGAACTGGCGGCGTAATGGCGCCAGCGGGTCCTGGGCGTCGAGGGCTTGGCAATCGCTTCGAGTGGTCATGGGCTGTCCTGATTCTTATAAGTCGGAATGGACAAAATAATGAACGAAGTTTTAGAGAATTTTCGTGCAAAGTGCTGGGTAACAGGCTAATTAAGCTGTAGGAAATTCGAATTTAACCCCCAAATACGCGGATTTATTCTAACCATGATTCTCGACGCCACCGACCTGCGCCTTCTGCATTTCCTGCAACAGGATGGCCGTATCAGCAACCAGGAATTGGCAGAAAAAGTCGCGCTGTCGCCGTCCGCGTGCCTGCGCCGCCTGCGTCTGTTGGAGAGCGAGGGCATCATCAGCGGCTACCGTGCAGTGCTGAATGCCGAGCAACTGGGGATTGAGCTGGAGGCCATCGTCCACCTGTCCTTGCGCCAGGATGTGGAGGATTGGCATGAGACATTTATCAAGAAGGTGCAGGGCTGGCCGGAGGTGGCCAGCGCCTATGTGATCACCGGCGCCAGCAACTATGTGCTGCGGGTGCAGGCGCGCAACCTCAAGCACTTTTCGGACTTTATCGTGAACCACCTGAACCGCACGGCGGGGGTGATGGATATCCGCTCGGAGATTGTGTTGCAGAAGATCAAGGATCGCGATGAAGTGTTGGACCTGGTCATCCGCAAATGACCGCAACAGCCTAAAACCCGTGGGAGCGGGCTTGCTCGCGAATACGGTGCGCCAGTCAATACACCGGCTGGCTGATCCCACGCATTCGCGAGCAACCCCGCTCCCACTTGTTTAACCGCATTTAATCTTCCAACGCGCGGACTCGTTGCATGCGCTTTTGTTCTACCGGCGCTTCGGCAGTCTGCAATTCAAAGTCAAAATCAATCTGCGCAAACCGCCCTTCCACGCCAAACTCGCGCGCCAGTTGCGGGTCGTCACTGAAGCGAATCTCGGCGATCAACTCATCCCGCGTCGCATAGGCAAAGTCGTCATGCAGGTACGGGTCGTCCGACAGGTTGATCTGCGTGGTCAGGTGCCGATGCCCCGGCGCCGAAATGAAGAAGTGAATATGCGCCGGCCGCTGGCCGTGGCGCCCCAGTTGGTCGAGCAGTTGCTGGGTGGGCCCGGTCGGCGGGCAGCCATAGCCGGACGGCACGATACTGCGGAATCGGTAGTTGCCCTGGGCATCGGTCTCGATGCGCCGGCGCAGGTTGAATTCGGATTGCGTGGGGTCAAACCACGAATACGTACCGCCGGTATTGGCCTGCCACACATCCACAATCGCCCCGGCCAGCGGCTTGCCATGGGTGTCGCGCACTTGCCCGCGCATGAACAGCGGCACCGCGTCGTCCGTGCCATCGTCCAGCCGCGCCTCGTACTTGCTCAACGGCGCCCCGGCCACATACAACGGGCCTTCGATGGTACGTGGTGTGCCACCGGACTTGCCGGCTTCCTCGTCCGCGGCGTCCATCAACAAGTCCAGGTAATGCTCCAGGCCCAGCCCGGCGGCGAGCAGGCCGGCTTCCTGGTTCTTGCCCAGCTCATTGAGGTAATTGACCGCCTTCCAGAACTCTTCCGGGGTCACTTCCAGGTCTTCGATGATGTTCACGGTGTCGCGCAGAATCCGGTAGATCAACGCCTTGGTGCGCGGGTTGCCAGCGTCGTTGAGGTTGCCGCTGGCTTCTTCGAGAAACTGTTGGGCTGGGGCAGTCTGGGACAATCGGATGGACATGGTGCATTCCTCATCTTGTAATTATTGGGGGCATGACGGGCTTAACGGTCGTCTTCACGGATCGACGAAGGGTGCCGGCACAGGGCGTTCACTTCGATGGCCATGTAGGGATAAAGCGGCAGCTGCATCAGCAGGTCGTGCAGTTCTTGAACGCTGTCGACATCGAACACGCTGTAGTTGGCGTAGTGCCCGGCGATGCGCCACAGGTGGCGCCATTTGCCTTCGTGCTGCAAGCGCTGTGCGAGGGCTTTTTCATCAGCCTTCAAGCTGGCTGCGCGCTCGGGGTTCATGTCGACGGGCAGGTTCACGGTCATTTTTACGTGGAACAGCATGGTGGGCGCCTCTTAGTGTTTGTCACGACGGAAGAACGCCAGGCGCTCTTCATCGACGGCCAGGCCCAGGCCCGGCGCGGTGGAGACATGCAGCTGGAAATCCCGGTACACCGGCGGCTCGGTGAGGATGTCTTCGGTGAGCAGCAACGGGCCGAACAGTTCGGTGTCCCACGCCAGCTTGTTCAGCGTGAGGAAGGCATGCGCCGACGCCAGCGTGCCGATGCCACCTTCGAGCATGGTGCCGCCGTACAGGCCGATCCCGGCCGCCTCGGCAATCGCCGCTGTGCGCAGTACCGCGCGGGGGCCGCCGTTCTTGGCGATCTTGAGGGCGAACACCGACGCCGCGCCTTCGCGGGCCAAGTTGAAGGCGTCCTCGACACACTCGATGGACTCATCCGCCATGATCGGCGCCGGGCTCGACAGGTTGAGCCGCGCCATGCCGCCACGGTTGTTGCGTGAGATGGGCTGTTCGATCAGGTCGATGCCGTTGTCGCCGAGCACCTTGCACGCGCGCAACGCAACCGCTTCGTCCCAGGCCTGGTTGACATCGACGCGCACACTGGCGCGGTCGCCCAGGGCCTTTTTGATCGCAATCACATGGGCCAGGTCGTGGCTGACGTCACCCGCACCGATCTTCAATTTGAAGATGCGGTGGCGGCGCAGGTCGAGCATCTTTTCGGCCTCGGCAATGTCCTTTTCGGTGTTGCCGCTGGCCAGGGTCCAGGCCACCGGCAAGGCATCGCGCACGCGGCCACCCAGCAGCTCGCTGACCGGCAGGTTCAGGCGTTTGCCAAGGGCGTCGAGCAAGGCACTTTCGATGCCGGACTTGGCAAAGGTGTTGCCACGGATGCTGCGTTCCAGGCGCAACATGGCGGCGTTGATGTTGCTGGCGTCCTGGCCGATCAGCAACGGCGCGAAGTGGCGGTCGATGTTGACCTTGATGCTGTCGGGGCTTTCATTGCCGTAGCTCAGGCCGCCAATGGTGGTGGCTTCGCCGATGCCCTCGATGCCGTCGGCGCAGCGCAGGCGGATGATCACCAGGGTCTGGTTTTGCATCGTGTGCATCGCCAGCTTGTGCGGGCGGATGGTGGGAAGGTCGACGATGATCGTCTCGATCGACTCGATGGCGCAAATCGGCATGGCAATACCCGTTGGGTTCTTTTTAGATTCAAGCCGATTCTGTCCCGCATCTTTCTTGGCTTCCAATATAGAATTGGTCTCAAGCAATACCCTCAAGGTATGAAAGGAGCCGTTATGGAACTGCGTCACCTGCGCTATTTCCAGGTGCTGGGGGAAACCCTGAATTTCACCCGCGCCGCCGAACGCCTGCACATCGCCCAGCCGCCATTGAGCCGGCAGATCCAGCAACTGGAGGACGAATTGGGCGTGGTGCTGCTTGAGCGTGGTCGACCGTTGCGGCTGACCGAGGCCGGGCGCTTTTTCTATGAGCACGCCAATGTGCTGCTGGAACAACTGAACAAGGTCTGCGACAACACGCGACGCATCGGCCAGGGTGAGAAGACCTGGCTGGGTATCGGCTTCGCGCCGTCGACCCTGTACGGCGTGTTGCCGGAGCTGATTCGGCGGCTGCGCACCCATGAGGCGCTGGAGTTGGAGTTGGGGCTGTCGGAGATGACGACCCTGCAGCAGGTCGAAGCGCTCAAGGCCGGGCGGATCGACGTAGGGTTCGGGCGCATTCGCATCGACGACCCGGCCATTGTCCAGCGCGTGCTGGTGGAGGATCGGCTGGTGGCGGTACTGCCCACCGGCCACCCGTTGCTGGCCGCCCCCGCGACCCTCGCGCAACTTGCCGCCGAACCCTTCGTGCTCTACCCCGGCAACCCTCGCCCCAGCTATGCCGACCACGTGATCGCGCTGTTCGACGCCCACGGCCTGAGCCTCAAGGTAGCGCAGTGGACCAATGAACTGCAGACCGCCATCGGCCTGGTCGGCGCCGGCATGGGTGTGACACTGGTGCCGGCCTCGGTGCAGGTGCTGCACCGTGCCGACATCGGCTACACGCCGATTGTGGAAGCCACCGCGACGTCGCCGATCATTCTCAGCCGGCGGGTGAATGATCAGTCGCCGGGGCTGAGTCATTGCCTGCACCTGGTGGAAGAATTGATCTGAGCCCCAAAGCCAGCTCCCACTTTTTGATCTTCATTGCTTTCAAACGCTGCGCATACGCTTGCGCTGCAACGTCTGGCTCGGCGACTCATCGAACAGCTTGCGGTACTCCGCCGAGAACCGTCCCAAGTGAGTAAAGCCCCACCCCAGGGCGATCTCGGAAATGGTACGGGTGGCGCCGTGTTCGAGGATTTCCTGGCGCACGGCAGAAAGTCGGTACTTCTTCAAATAGGCCATGGGCGACAGCGCGAAGTATTTGCGAAACGCATCGAACAGCTTGAACCGCGACACACCGGCGGCGGCTTCCAGGTCTTCCAGGTGCACGGCTTCGCGGGCGTTGTCGTGGATGCACTGGCGGGCACGGATCAGGTAATGCGGCAGTTTCACCCCCAAGACATCGCGCAGTTCTTCGGAGTAATTGTTCGGTTGGGCCAGGATCAGGCCCTTGATCAGCGAGCTTTCCAGGTCGCGGGTAAAGGCGGCCTGCTCATACAACTCACTGCCATGCTCCAACTCCGCAATGAAGTAACGCGCCATGCGCCACCACGACGCTGAAGCACCGTCCACCGCGTCCATCACCGACTCAAAGCGCAACGGCGCCTCGATCGGCCGTTGCAGCAAACCTTCCAGCGACTCACTCATCGCCGCGCGCGTGATCACCACCTGCAACTTGCGGCAGTCGCCGGAGATCGCCAGCACCTGATGCTCGTTGGGCGAGATAATCACACCCTGGTCGCGGTTGGAACTCAGGCGCTCACCGTTCTTGCTCAACTCCTGCTCGCCCACCAGGGGCAGGCTCAGGCTGTAGCTGCTGAAGTGCTCGGCGTCTTCGATGTCGATGGTCACGTCAGTGCCGTATTCGATCACACCCAGGGTAGTGGCGCGGGACTTGAATACGTTGGCGCTGTGGTGAAAGCGCAGGCGTTCGGGCGTGGCGGTGGCCAGGCGATGGGGCCCGCAGATACCGGACATCCAGCTGCGGGCGCCCTCCAGGTCGAAGCGTTGAATCGTTTGGCTGCTCATCAGGGTGCACCCACGGCGGTTAGGCTGTTGCGCGCTCTGGCGGCGCGTCGTTAGTGTTCCATAGCAAGTAATGCGCCACGCCAGCGCAATAGCCACTGGGTGGATAGCAATCGTCGACTAGGCGGATAAGCCGCCGGTTTTCTCGCCTCATGCCCCGCCAGACAGTAGCGCATCCCGTCACGACTATGCACCGGGTTGGGTATTTGCTGCCCAATTTTCCGGCCCAGGTTCCCCCACTAAGCGGATAGCCCGCACCCTGCCCCGCTGCCTCTAATAAACCACCGATTAGCCCCTACCCAAAAAGGTGCCTCCCATGAGTGGTGCAAGAAGCGTCGAGCAGTGGAAAACGTTTATCGAAAGCTGCCTGGACTTTCGTCCGGCAGACGACGTGTTCCGTATTGCCCGCGATATGTTCACCGAGCCGGAACTGTTCGATCTGGAGATGGAACTGATCTTCGAAAAGAACTGGATCTACGCCTGCCACGAAAGCGAACTGGCCAATCACCACGACTTCGTGACGATGCGCGCCGGGCGCCAGCCGATGATCATCACCCGCGATGGCGAAGGTCGGCTCAATGCGTTGATCAACGCCTGCCAGCACCGCGGCACCACCCTGACGCGGGTCGGCAAGGGCAACCAATCCACCTTCACCTGCCCGTTCCATGCCTGGTGCTACAAGAGCGACGGCCGACTGGTGAAGGTCAAGGCACCGGGGGAATACCCGGAGGGTTTCGACAAAGCCACACGCGGCCTGAAAAAGGCACGCATCGAGAGCTACCGGGGCTTTGTATTCATCAGCCTGGACGTGAATGGCACCGACGGCCTGGAAGACTTCCTCGGCGACGCCAAAGTGTTCTTCGACATGATGGTTGCCCAATCCGCTACCGGTGAGCTGGAAGTGCTGCCGGGCAAATCCGCCTACACCTACGACGGCAACTGGAAGCTGCAGAACGAAAACGGCCTGGACGGTTATCACGTCAGCACCGTGCACTACAACTACGTGGCCACGGTGCAACATCGCCAACAGGTAAACACCGAGAACGGCACAGGCGCAGGCAGCACCCTGGACTACAGCAAGCTCGGCGCCGGCGACGCCAACACCGATGACGGCTGGTTCGCGTTCAATAACGGCCACAGCCTGTTGTTCAGCGACATGCCCAACCCCAGCGTGCGCTCCGGCTACGCCACCATCATGCCGCGCCTGGTGGAAGAACACGGCCAGCAAAAGGCCGAGTGGATGATGCACCGCCTGCGCAACCTGAATATCTACCCGAGCCTGTTCTTCCTCGACCAGATCAGCTCGCAGCTGCGCATCATCCGCCCGGTGGCGTGGAACAAGACCGAGATCATCAGCCAGTGCCTGGGGGTGAAGAACGAGTCCGATGCCGACCGGGAAAACCGGATCCGCCAGTTCGAGGATTTCTTCAACGTGTCCGGCATGGGCACACCGGATGACCTGGTGGAGTTTCGCGAAGCCCAGCGCGGTTTCCAGGGCCGGCTTGAACGCTGGAGCGATATCTCACGCGGCAGCCACCGCTGGGAAACCGGCCCCACGCCCAACAGCGAAGCCATCGGCATACAACCGGCGATGACCGGCACCGAGTTCACCCACGAAGGCCTCTACGTCAACCAGCACCGCAACTGGCAGCAGTTCCTGCTCAACGGCCTCGATAGGCAAGCGCTGACACTGCGGGAGGTGAAGTGATGAATGCCCAGTTGCAGTACCAGATCGAGCAGTTCTTCTACCGCAAGTCCGCGCTGTGCGACGCCCAGGACTGGGATGCCTATGTGCAGTTGTTCGACTCGCAAAGCGAGTTCCACCTGCCGCAGTGGGACTCGGAGCACGTCTACACCCGCGACCCCAAGCGCGAGATGTCGTTGATCTATTACGCCAACCGCTCGGGCCTGGAAGACCGCGTGTTCCGCCTGCGCACCGGCAAGGCCGCGTCGGCCACGCCGATGCCACGCACCTTGCACCTGATCAACAACGTGCGCATTGCCGAGCAGGCGGATGGCACGCTGGAGGTGCGACTGAACTGGCACACCCTGTTCTATCGCCTGGCCACCTCAGAGCAATTTTATGGCCACGCCACCTATCACCTGAAACCCGATGGCGACAGCTGGTTGATCACCCGCAAGCACGCGCTGCTGCTCAACGACACGATTAATTCGGTGCTCGATTTCTATCACTTGTAGCAGAGAGCGTTGTGGCGAGCGCACGTCAGAAATACGCGGAGAGCAATACATGAATCACAAAGTGGCCTTCAGTTTTGCCGACGGCAAGACCCTGTTTTTCCCGGTGGGCGCCAATGAAATCCTGTTGGATGCAGCGCTGCGCAACGGCATCAAGATCCCTCTGGATTGTCGCGAAGGTGTCTGCGGCACCTGCCAGGGCCGTTGCGAGTCCGGCGACTACAGCCAGGACTATGTCGATGAGGAAGCCCTCTCCAGCCTCGACCTGCAACAACGCAAGATGCTCAGTTGCCAGACGCGGGTGAAGTCCGATGCAACCTTCTATTTCGACTTTGATTCGAGCCTGTGCAATGCGCCGGGCCCGGTGCAGGTGCGTGGCACGGTGAGCGCGGTGCAGCAAGTGTCGACCAGTACGGCGATCCTGCAGGTGCAGTTGGAACAGGCGCTGGATTTTCTGCCGGGCCAGTACGCGCGCTTGGCGGTGCCGGGCACGGACAGTTGGCGGTCGTACTCCTTTGCCAACCTTCCGGGCCATCAACTGCAATTTCTGCTGCGCCTGTTGCCTGATGGGGTGATGAGCAATTACATCCGCGAACGTTGCCAGGTTGGCGATGAGCTGTTGATGGAAGCACCACTTGGCGCCTTCTATTTGCGTCACGTCACCCAGCCATTGGTACTGGTGGCGGGTGGAACCGGGTTATCGGCCTTGCTCGGCATGCTCGATGAACTGGCCGCCAATGGTTGCGACCAGCCCGTGCACCTCTACTACGGCGTGCGCGGTGCCGAAGACTTGTGCGAAGCGCCGCGCATCCAGGCCTATGCCGCGAAAATCCCGGGTTTTCGCTACACCGAAGTCCTCAGCGCACCTTCAGAGGACTGGCCCGGCAAGCGCGGCTACCTCACCGACCATTTCGACCTGGCCGAATTGCGGGACAGATCGGCGGATATGTACCTGTGCGGCCCCCCGCCAATGGTCGAATCCATCCAGCAATGGCTGACGGATCAGGCACTTGATGGCGTTCAGCTGTATTACGAAAAGTTCACGCAGAGTAATATCTGACCCCTCAGCACTTCTGAGGGGCTGATGCGGCGTGCACTCAACCCTGAGAAAAACAAGTAGAAGGGAATGTTAATGGCGGATGACATGGTTAACCCGGTAGGCCTCAAGCGTGGCCTGAAGAACCGGCACATTCAGCTGATCGCCTTGGGAGGGGCGATTGGCACAGGGTTGTTCCTCGGCTCGGCCGGGGTGCTCAAGTCGGCGGGCCCGTCGATGATCCTGGGTTACGCGATTGCCGGTTTTATCGCGTTCCTGATCATGCGCCAGCTCGGCGAGATGATCGTCGAAGAGCCGGTGGCCGGCTCCTTCAGCCACTTCGCGCACAAATACTGGGGCGGCTACGCAGGCTTCCTGGCGGGCTGGAACTACTGGGTACTCTACGTACTGGTGGGCATGGCCGAACTGACGGCGGTGGGCAAATACATCCAGTTCTGGTGGCCGGAGATCCCGACCTGGGTCAGTGCACTGGTGTTCTTTGTCGCGGTGAACCTGATCAACACCCTGAACGTGAAGTTCTTCGGGGAAGCCGAGTTCTGGTTCGCGATCATCAAGGTGGTGGCGATTGTCGGCATGATCGTCCTGGGTTGCTACCTGCTGTTCAGCGGCACCGGAGGTCCACAAGCCTCCATCAGCAACCTGTGGAGCCACGGCGGGTTCTTCCCGAATGGCGGCATGGGGCTGTTGATGTCCATGGCGTTCATCATGTTCTCGTTCGGTGGCCTGGAGCTGGTGGGGATCACCGCCGCCGAGGCCAGCGAGCCGCGCAAGGTCATCCCGAAGGCGATCAACCAGGTGGTGTACCGGATCCTGATTTTCTACGTCGGCGCCCTGACCGTGCTGCTGTCGCTGTACCCATGGGACCAGCTGCTGCAAACCCTCGGCGCGTCGGGCGATGCCTACAGCGGCAGCCCGTTCGTGCAAATCTTCGCGTTGATCGGTAACGACACCGCCGCGCACATCCTCAACTTCGTGGTGCTGACCGCGGCGCTCTCGGTGTACAACAGCGGCGTGTACTGCAACAGCCGCATGCTGTTCGGCCTGGCCGAGCAAGGCGATGCGCCCAAATCGCTGATGAAGCTGAACAAGCAAGGCGTGCCGATTCGGGCCCTGGCGATCTCGGCGTTGGTGACGATGCTGTGCGTGGTGGTCAACTACGTGGCACCGCAGAGTGCCCTGGAGTGGCTGTTTGCGCTGGTGGTTGCCTCGCTGATGATCAACTGGGCGCTGATCAGCATCACCCACATCAAGTTCCGCAAAGCCATGGGTGAACAAGGCGTAACGCCGTCGTTCAAGACCTTCTGGTTCCCGTTCAGCAACTACCTGTGCCTGGCATTCATGGTGATGATCATCAGTGTGATGCTGGCGATCCCGGGCATTCGCGAGTCGGTGTATGCGATGCCGGTGTGGGTGGGGATTATCTATGTGGCGTATCGGTTGCGGGTGCGCAGGAGTCACGCGGTCGTCAACGCACAATGATATTTGGGGGAGCCGGGCGTGCCCGCGATGGCGGTGTGTCAGCCACGGGGTGGACTGGCTGAAGCTGCGCCATCGCAGGCAAGCCAGCTCCTGCAGTTTTGAATGCATGCCAAATGAAAAGCCCCGGTGATCCGGGGCTTTTTGTTTATAGCGTCGAGCGTACTCGCCACAACTCGGGGAACAACACCGTGTCGAGCATCTTGCGCAAATACCCCACACCTTCCGTGCCGCCAGTGCCGGGCTGGAAGCCGATGATCCGCTCTACCGTGGTCACATGGCGGAAGCGCCATTGGCGGAACGAATCCTCCAGGTCGATAAACTTCTCGGCCAACTGATACAGGTCCCAGTAGCGGGTCGGGTCGCGGTACACCTCACGCCACGCCGCCTCCACGGACTCGTCGTGAACCGTCGCAGCCGTCGGGTCGCGCTCGGCACGTTTCGGATCAATCGCCAGGCCGGCCTTGATCATCAGGTTGATCGCCTCGTCATACAGCGACGGCGTGGCGATTGCCACTTTCAACTCGTTCAACAGCTCCGGCCGATGGGCGTGAGGCCGCAACAGTGCTGCGCTTTTATTGCCGAGGATAAATTCGATTTCGCGGTACTGGAACGACTGGAACCCCGACGACTGCCCCAGGAACGGCCGGATCGCCTTGTATTCCGACGGCGTCATCGTCGCCAGCACCGCCCAGGCGTGCACCAGTTGATCGAAGATGCGCGACACCCGCGCCAGCATCTTGAACGCGGGCGGCAGCTCGCCCAGGCGCACGTGTTCGCGGGCAGCCTTGAGTTCGTGGAGCATCAGTTTCATCCACAATTCGGAGGTCTGGTGCTGGATGATAAACAGCATTTCGTTGTGGTCGGGCGACAGCGGGTGCTGGGCGCTGAGGACTTTGCCCAGGTCCAGGTAATCGCCGTAGCTCATGGACTCGGAAAAATTCAGTTCGGCGTTATGCCATTCTTCGGGCGGCTGGTAATCGGCAGAGAAGGGACATTGGCTCATCGCGTGGGCTCCTTGAGCGGGCGGAGAATGGCGCGGACCGGGCTCGCGTCCAGGTTGGCAAAACGCAGCGGCAGCGCGATCAGTTCATAGTCGCCCTCCGGTACGTCATCGAGCACGATGCCTTCGAGAATCGCCATGCCATGGCGGGCCACGGCGTTGTGTGAATCCATGGTCTTGGACTGTTGCGGGTCAAGGGACGGGGTGTCGATACCGACCAGGCGCACGCCGAGGCTGGCGAGCAACTCAATGGTTTGCGGGGCGATGGCGGTGAAGTCCGCATCCCATTCGGTCAGCGGCGCATGTGGATAAGTGCGCAGCAACACACGCTCGGGCAGGTTATCCACACGCCCCTCCAACTGGTGCGGCTGCACCAGCGCACCGCTGTCCAGGCAATGCAGTACGCGGCATGCGCCCATGTAGACATCCAGCGACACCTCGCCGATGGGCGCGCCGTCCGCGCTGTAATGCAGCGGCGCATCCACGTGGGCACCGGTGTGCGGCGACAGGGTGATACGCCCGACATTCACCGGGCACTCCGGGCCAAACTGCCACACGCGTTCTTCCTGGAACGGCGTATCCCCCGGCCAGGTCGGGGTCGCCGTACTCAAGGGCGGGCTGATATCCCACCACGTTTTTATTGGGTTCATTCGAAGGCTCTCGGCGGTTACTTCGGTGAATGATACGAGGGCCTGCCGCGAATTTTCTTGCGAATTCCGGCGCGAGGCGGGAAATCTTTCGCACTTACTGCGAAGAAATAGCGCCAAGGCGCACAAATCTACCGTTCAGAAACACCTCCCCCTCCCCTGTAGGAGCCGGGCTTGCCCGCGATGACGGTGTGTCAGGCGATGGCGATGCAAACAGTGCCGCCGCCATCGCGGGCAAGCCCGGCTCCCACGGGATGTCGCCGTGCCTGCCGAATGACCGCCTGCCTGCGCTTCTGGGCATCCCGATGTCGAGTTCAGACCACTGACACAACGCCCGAGGCCTTAGGGTGCACCTTTCCATTCGCTGCCTCGGAGTCATCATGTCCAAGCCCATCACCGTACTGCGCGACACCCACCCACTGCCCGTCCTGGACGCGTGCAAATGGGAGAAGCTGGAGGGCGACCCACATACCGTCAACCTCAACGCCTACACCAGCGAAGACGGCAGCAAGATCATGGGCACCTGGATCTGCACACCGGGCAAGTGGTACGTGGACTACGTGAAGTGGGAATACTGCCACTTCCAGGAAGGCTACTGCATCATCACGCCCGATGGGCTGGCGCCGATTCACTTGCGGGCTGGAGATATCTTCGTGGTGGAACCGGGGATGAAGGGGACGTGGGAAGTGGTCGAGACAGTGCGCAAGTATTTTGTGTTTGCTTGAGCCGCAAAAACCCGGGAGCCCACTATTAGCAGGCTCCCGGAAACGCCCCTACTTGGGCTTGCGATAGCTATTGATGATCGCTGAGAAGTCCTTGCCCCCTTCCCCACGCTGGCTCATCGATTGGTACAACTGCTGGGCCACGGCGCCCAGGATGACGGGCTGCTTGGCCTGGCGCGCGGCCTCGGTCGCGAGGCCCAGGTCCTTGAGCATCAGGTCGGCGCCGAAACCACCGGTGTAGCCACGGGACGATGGCGCAGTCTCGATCACGCCCGGCCATGGGTTATAGGTGTCAGAACTCCAGCAGCGCCCGGTGGAGCTGTTGATGATGCCGGCCAGCACCTGGGTGTCGATGCCCAACGCGTCGCCAAGCGCCATGGCTTCGCTGACGCCGACCATGCTGATCCCCAACAGCAGGTTGTTGCAGATCTTCGCGATTTGCCCAGTGCCCACCTCACCGCAAAGCACGATGTTGCGGCCCATCTGCGCCAGCACCGGTTGCAGGGTGGCAAACAGTTCCGGCGTGGCGCCGACCATGAAGGTCAGGGTGCCAGCCTGGGCGCCGCCGGTGCCGCCCGAGACCGGCGCGTCGGCGACGGCCACACCTTGCTTGGCCGCGGCCGCCGCTACATCGCGGATGGTTTGCGGGTCGATGGTGCTGCAATCCACTGCCGGTACGCCCTTGCCGATACCGGCGAGTACGCCGTCTTCATTCAGCCAGACGCTGCGCACATGCGCCGCCGCCGGCAGCATGGTAATCACCAGCTCCGCACCGTTGGCGGCATCACGCGGTGAATCGCTGATGGTGCCACCCAGTTCGGCCAACTCCTTGAGTACTGCCTGGTTCAGGTCGAACAGGTTCAGCGCGTGGCCGGCCTTGATCAGGTTGCGGGCCATGGGTGCGCCCATGTTGCCCAAGCCGATAAATGCAATCTTCATGGTCGTCTCCCGGTATCAGCGCAAGTTGATGGTGGTGTTGACGCCATCGTTGACCGTGTCGTCGTCGAACCAGCGGCTGGTGACGGTTTTGGTCTGGGTGTAGAACTGCACCACTTGCTTGCCGTACGGGCCCAGGTCGCCGAGCTTGGAACCGCGCGAACCCGTGAAGCTGAAGAAGGGGACCGGCACCGGGATCGGGATATTGATACCGACCTGGCCTACATCGATTTCGCTCTGGAACTTGCGCGCCGCCGCACCGCTCTGGGTGAACAGGCCGGTGCCGTTGCCGAATGGGTTGGCATTGACCAGCGCAATGGCCTGGTCGAGGGTGTCGACTTCCAGCACCACCAGCACCGGGCCGAAGATTTCCTGGGTGTAGATCTGCATGGAGGGGGTCACGCCCGAGAACAGGGTCGGGCCGACAAAGTTGCCCTGCTCAAAGCCCGGCACCTTGATGTCGCGGCCGTCGAGCTCCAGCTTGGCGCCTTCTTTCACACCGCTTTCGATCAGCTCGAGGATGCGTGCCTTGGCGCGCTTGGAGATCACCGGGCCCACATCCGTGCCGGCTTCGCTGCCCGCGTTGACCTTGAGCTTTTGCGCCAGCGCCTTGAGGTCCGGCAGCCATTGCTTGGACGCGCCCACCAGCACCACCACCGACGTGGCCATGCAACGCTGACCCGCTGCGCCGAAACCCGCACCCACCAGGGCATTGAGGGTGTGTTCGCGGTTGGCATCCGGCAGCACCACGGCGTGGTTCTTGGCGCCCATCATCGACTGCACGCGCTTGCCATGTTTGCCGGCCAGGTCATACACATGGGTGCCCACGGCGGTCGAGCCGACGAAGGACACCGCCTTGATGTCTTTGTGGGTGCAGAGCGCATCCACCACATCCTTGCCGCCGTGCACCACGTTGAGCACGCCAGCCGGCACACCGGCTTCCAGCGCCAGCTCCACCAGCAGCATGGTCGACAGCGGGTCCTGTTCGGACGGCTTGAGGACGAACGTGTTACCGCAGGCGATCGCCATCGGGAACATCCACAGCGGAATCATCGCCGGGAAGTTGAACGGCGTGATGCCGGCGCACACGCCGATGGGTTGGCGCAGCGTGTAGGTGTCGACGCCACCGGCAACGTTCTCAGCGAACTCGCCCATTTGCAGGGTGCCGATGGAGCAGGCGTGTTCCACCACTTCCAGGCCACGGAAAATATCGCCTTCGGCATCTGCAATGGTCTTGCCCTGCTCGTTGCTGAGGACCACGGCAATGCGCTTGGAATGTTCGCGGATCAAGGCCTGCAGCTTGAGCATGATGCGCATGCGCGCGCCGATCGGCGTGAGCTTCCAGGTCTGGAAGGCGCGGTGGGCGGCGTCGATGGCGGCGTTGACCTCATCGGCGGTGGCGAACGGGACTTTGGCCAGCACTTGCTGGGTGGCCGGGTTGACGATGTCTTGCCACTCGGTGGTCTTGGACTCGACCCACTCGCCGTTGATCAGCAACTTGACCTGTTGCACGGAAATATCGGCAGATGCGTTCATGTGGTCTCCAAATCTTATAGTTATGCAGAGAACCAAGGCGTTGAATCGCCTTGAAGAATGAGGCGTTCGGACTGTTTTTGGAGTATAGATGTGCAAATCTCTAATAAGAACGCACATAAAAGCCGGACCAATATGCAAAAAAACATCACATCCCTGGGCTCCCTGAACTGGGATGACCTGAAGTTTTTCCTCGAAGTGGCCCGCACCCGCAAGGCCAGCGTGGCCGCCAAGCGCCTGGCGGTGGACTACACCACGGTGTCGCGGCGTATCAGTTCGCTGGAAGTGTCCCTCGGCACCCTGCTGTTCGAAAAATCCCGGACCAACGGCTTCGTCCTCACCACCGAAGGCCAGCGTTTGCTGGGCTATGCCGAGTCCATCGAAAGCACCCTGCACATGGCCTGCGAGCAAGTCTCCGGCTCCGGCGTGGCACTGTCCGGCCACGTGCGCATGGGCTGCACCGAAGGTTTCGGCAGCTTCTTTGTCACTCCGCAGCTGAGCCACTTCGTCGACACCTACCCGGCCATCTCGGTGGACATCTTGCCCCTGCCCCACTTCATCAGCCTGTCCAAGCGCGAAGCCGACATTGTCATCGCCCTGGAGCGCCCGGAACACGGGCCCTATGTGTGCTGCAAGCTGTGCGACTACAAACTGCAGCTATACGCGACCCAGGAATACCTGGACCAACACCCGCCCATCCGCAAATCCGCGGATTTGGCCGAGCATCCGTTTATCAGCTATGTGGATGACTTGGCGTTCAGTTCGGAGCTGCTGTACCTGGCGAACGTAGTGCCCGGCGCCAGCGCCAGCCTGCGCAGTACCAGCGTGATCGCCCAGTACGTGGCGGCGCAACAGGGGCGGTCGATGGCGATATTGCCGTGTTTTCTGGCAGCACAGGATCTACGGTTGTTGCCGGTGCTGGGGGAGCAGATTGCGCTTACGCGGCAGTTCTGGATGTACTGCCGGGAGGACTTGAGGAAGTTGAAGCGGATTACGTTGTTGTGGGATTACATCAGGGAAGTGACCGAGCAGAACCAGGGGTTGTTGATGGGGGAGACGCGGGAGATCAGGTTCGCGGATTAAAGGGCCATCAACGACGGTTCGCTTTAAGTTGCAGGACGTTTTCTAGAGACTCTCTACCCCATTGCACCTTACCGTTTGGGTTTAGCGACATGCCGTGGTGACCCCTACTGCAAATTTGGGAAGCATCATAACCCACCGTGGGAGTTGGCTTGCCGGCGATGGCAGTATGTCCGTCAGTACATCCAGTACTGAGACACCGCTATCGCCAGCAAACCAGCTCCCACAGTTGATTGGGTTTTACATTGAGGTCGGCGGGACGGGCTCAGTCCGCGATCACCACAATCGACACCCGCCGATTCTCGGTGCGTCCCGCCACTGTGTCGTTGGACGCCACTGGCTGACTGCTGCCCAGCCCGCGCAGCTGGATGTTTTCTTCCTTCATGCCCACACCGGTCAACACCGCAGCCACACTTTTGGCGCGGCGCAGGGACAGTTGCTGGTTGTAGGTTTCCTTGCCCGACGCATCGGTGTGGCCGTCGACGCGAACGCGCTCGATACCCACGCCCAGCAGGGCCTTGCCGATGCGTTGGACGATGTCGGTGCTGGGTTGGTTAAGTGTCTCGACGTCGCTGCCAAACAGCACTTTGCCGGACAGGCCGAAGGCCCAGCCATCGTCGGTCAACGCAAAGCCTTGTTGCTTGAGGACCGCCACTTGCGCTGGGGTCAGGCCTTTGGGCGGGGGCGTCTGGCAGCCGCCGAGGGCGAGCAGTGCGACGAGCAGGGAGATAAACATGAAACGCGCGGTCGAGAACAAGGGGTCAGCTCCTGTGGTGAACGTTGGCGGCAGAGTGCTCCGACTCCGCCGTTTGCTGGCCGCCCGAGGACAGACGCTTGGCCTGGTACATCGCTGCGTCGGCGGCATTGAGTAAGGCACCTGGGGTGGCGCCATGATCGGGGTAGATGGCGATGCCGATACTGAGGGAGGTCAATACCTGGGTATTGCCGGGCACGGGGATTGGCAGGTCCATGCTGGCGATGATCTTGTCGGCGATGCGCCGGGCGTCTTCCACTTTGTGCAACGGCGCCAGCAGGATGGCGAATTCGTCACCGCCCAGGCGCGCGACTAAATCGTCTTCCCGCAACTGCGCACGCACACGCTCGGCAACGGCCACGAGGACGGCATCACCGGCGGCGTGACCAAAGCTGTCGTTGATCTCTTTGAAGCGGTCGCTGTCGAGGTAAAGCACCGCCACCTGCTCCTTGACCTTGGCCGCGCTTCGCAGGGCACGGATCAAACGGCCTTCAAAGAAGGCGCGGTTGGGCAGGCCGGTGAGGCTGTCGTGGTTGGCCTGGTGGGCGAGGGATTCGTTTTCGCTTTGCAGGTGGCTTTGCCAGGCTTCCATCTCGCCGAGCAAGGCGTTGAAGTCACTGCCCAGGCTGTCGAGTTCGGCGATTTTCGCCGGCGGCACGCGGCGGTCGAAGTCGCGTTCGCTGCGGGCGGCGTGGGCCACGGCGGCGAGGCTTTGCAGCGGGCCGGTGATGCCGCGCAACAAGCGTCGCGCCAGGTGCAGCGCGATCCACGCACTGAGCGCGGTGCAGATGAGAATCCCGGCCAGGCCGCTGAGCAGGAAGCGCAGCAGGCTACCGCCGTGACCGGTGAGATGAGTGCTGCCAATGGCTCGCCCTTGATGGAGGATCGGCTGGCTGATGGGTTGCTCAAGCAGGGTATGCGCCAGTTCCAGTTCAACCCGCGAGAGCATGCCGGTATCCGGGCGTATCCACTGCGCCAGCAACTTGCCATTGGCGTCGAAGACTTCGGCGTTGGCCACCTCTTCGGTGGAGGCAATCAGGCTGAGGGCTTCAGTGGCCGCGGCGCTGTCGTTGAACACCACCGCCGCTTCCACGGTGTAGTTGATGGAGCGTGCGATCAGGTGCAAGTTGTGTTCGGCATAAACTCGCAGCGCCAACACGCCAAGCAGGGTCAGCGAGACGCTCGCCAGGGTCACTGCCAGCAGCGCCAGGATGAGGTGCCCTCGGCCGATGACGGAGCGCAGGGTCGGTCGCACCTTATCTCCCCTCATGGCGCAGGTGCTCGGCGACGGGACAACTGCAGCACGCTGGGGTGAATGCGCACGCCGCTACGTGCCACGGAGTCGAGGTTGACCTCGAACGACACTTGCTCATCCCCCACCCGCAGGCAGAAAAGGCTGCCCACCGTGCATTGGTCGCCACCTTCGCTGATGCTCAGCACCGGGTGACCGATCAACGAGGTAAACAAATGGCTGCGCTCATCGGCACTGAGTTTGCCGATGTACACCGCATCACATGCATTGACGATTTCAGGATGGCTGGCCAGCAGGCGCTGCACCACGACCGGACGGCCGGTGGCCTGGGTGGTGCCTTTGATCAGGTCGTCGGTGTATTGGGTCGGGCCGACGATACACAGGCGCAATTGCGCAGGCTCTACCGGCCAACGCGCATAGCTGAGGATACCGAGCACCACTTGGGTGACCGACTCGGCGCGTTGGGCGGCCAGGTCTGCGGGGTCGGGTGCCTGGGCGAACACGTGTGGCGCGAGCACACACAGGACCGCCATCAGTAGCCTGCGTCTCCAGCTCAAACTGCGCTCTGTGGGCGAGACAGCCACGTTCATGCAGCAATTCTCTCAGATGTTTTCTAAATGATGCCGCAACGATAGCACAGCGGCGCAAAACCCCGCGAAGACCGGTCTTTGCGGGGCACGCTATTTTTTCAGAAAAATCAGGCGCCTGAATCAGAAATAGTGCATGACCTGTCAGTCAATTTTCTCAGGCTCGTGCCCCAACTCCAGCATCAACCCGCTCAAGCGCTTGACCTTGCGTCTTACCGCTTCTTCAAACACGCCACCCCGGGGTTCGATCAAGCTGAACCAGCGCTTGGCCCGGGTGATGCCGGTGTAGATCAACTCCTTGGTGAGCACCGGGTTCAACGCATCCGGCAGGATCAGCGCGGTATGGGTGAACTCCGAGCCCTGGGATTTGTGCACGGTCATGGCGTACACGGTTTCCACATCATTCAGGCGGCTGGGCAGTACGAAACGCACGCCGCCCTGGCCATCATTACGCGGGAAGGCGACACGCAGCACCTGGGGGCCACCGTCACTTTCGGGCAATTTGAGGGCGATGCCGATATCACCGTTCATCAACCCCAGGCCGTAATCGTTGCGGGTCATCAGCACCGGGCGGCCTTCGTACCATTGCTCCTCGCCTTCGATCAGCCGCACCTTGCGCAGGGCCGCGGTGATGCGCAGGTTCAGGCCTTCCACGCCCCAGGGGCCTTTGCGCACCGCACAGAGCAGTTGGAACGCGTCGAAGGCTTGCAGCAGTTGTTGCGCCCAGTGGGTCCAGGCAGGGTCTTCGCGCGGGGTGCCTGGCCCGGGCCTCGCGCTTTGCAGCAGGTTGAGGTAGTAACGATAACCCTGGGCGCCGTCGCTACCCTGCCCGTCCAGGACCAGACGCTCGAGGGCGTGGTCGTGCTCGCCCTTGAGGCTGACGCAGAACAGGTCGCTGTGGCTGCGCGCTGCCAGTAGCTTGCGAGCTTCCTCAGCGTCTTGCTGGTTGACCCAACGCGCCAGTTGGCCGATGCCACTGCCTTCGCCGAAACGTCGCGAGTAGCGCAACATCACCACTTGCTGGGCCAGGGGATGGCTGCCATCGAGGTCGGCCTGCAGGCCACTGGCGCTGAGGTCTTCGCCACTGACGGCTTGCAGCCATTGGCGGGTCTCGGCGCTGTAGAAGCCGGCTTCGGCGTCGCGGCATAGATCGCCGAGTACGGCCCCCGCTTCTACCGACGCCAATTGGTCCTTGTCGCCCAGCAGCACCAGGCGTGCATGCGGCGGCAGGGCGTCGAGCAGGTTGGCCATCATTTCCAGGTCGATCATCGAGGCTTCGTCGACGACCAGCACGTCCAGGGGCAATGGGTTGCCGATGTGATGACGGAAATGCCGCGTGCCCGGGCGACTGCCCAGCAGGCGGTGGACAGTGGTGACCTGGGTCGGGATTTTTTCCTTCACGTTGTCCGGCACTTTCAGCGACAGCACTTGCTGGCTGATGGACTCGGTGAGGCGCGCCGCGGCCTTGCCGGTGGGCGCGGCCAGGCGAATGCGCAACGGGCTGCCGGTTTCCACAGCCGGCGCCTGTAACAGCGCGAGCAGACGCACCACGGTGGTGGTCTTGCCGGTGCCGGGGCCACCCGTGACGATGCTGAATGCACCGCGAGTGGCCAGGGCGCAGGCGAGCTTTTGCCAGTCGATCACGCCGTCGGGTGGCGGTTGGTCGAACAGGCTGTCCAAGCGCTGCGGCAAATCGGCGGCGACACTTTCATGGGTGGCGAGACGCAAGCGCAAGGCGGTGTCGATGCGTCGCTCATAGGTCCAGTAGCGGCGCAGATAAAGACGCTTGCCGGACAGGACCAATGGGCGACTTCGGGCGGATTCGCTGCCATCGCCTGCCAGCGCGACCAGGTGGCTGGCGGCAAGCGCATGGCACCAGTGGGCGCCGTCCAGGCCTTCGAGCAACTGCGAAGGCAGCAGCATGGCGCCGGTTTGCAGGTCGCCTTCAGGCGGCAACGACAGCGCGAAGTACGGCGCCTTGAGCGTTTCGAACAGATCGAGGCAGACGTGGCCATGGCCCAGTTGATGGCTGGTCAGCGCGGCGGCCAGCAGCACCAGCGGGTCAGACTGCGGATCTAGCTCGTGCAGAAAGCCTACGAAGGCTTTGTCCAGGGCACGCAACCAACCCCGATCCACCCAGCGTTCCAGCAGCTGCACCAGGTCGGCGGCGCGGCTGAGGGGCATCAGCTCCTCAAGCGGTAACGGCGACAGGCTCATAACAGCACTCCTTGTTCCCAGGCGGGCTCAGCCTTGGGCGGGATGGGCTTGCCCTGGAACAACAGGTCCAGGCCTTCGATCAGGTCCCGTGGTGGCCTGGTGAAATACGCCCCCTGGCTCGTGGACTGTGTACCGCGCAGGAACAGGTACAGCGCGCCGCCAACATGGCGGTCGTAGTCGTAGTCCGGCAGGCGCGCCTTGAGTTGGCGGTGCAGGGCCAGCAGGTAAAGCACGTATTGCAGGTCGTAACGGTGCTCGAGGATCGACTGTTCCATGGCGTCCTGGGTGTATGCCGAATCGTCGGGACCGAGCCAGTTGGATTTGTAATCGGCCACGTAGTAGCGGCCATCATGTTCAAAGGTCAAATCGATAAAACCCTTGAACATGCCGTTGAGCAGCACGGGCTCGGCGGCGACGCGGGAAACGCCGCTGTGGGTGTATTGGCACACCAGTTTATCGAGGGCGAGCACGTCGACTTTGTGGCTGGCGAACCAGAACTCCATCTCGATCTGGTACTGCTGCAAACGGCTGAGGGAAACGTGACCGTCATCCACCGGCAGTGGTGTTTGCAGCAGGTGGCCGAGCCAATCGCTGAGGGTGATGATCCAGCCTTCCCAGTTGCGACGGTTGCAGCGAGCGCCCACGGCCTTTTCGATGGCCTCGGGCGTGACGTTGAAGCCCTCCTCCCCCGCCCATTCCAACAGACCGTGGAGGAAGGTCCCTGGGTTAGGACCGCGTGGGAAGCGGTGAATATCCCCGCCGGACGCCGCCACTTCGCGTGGAGCATCCGGGTCGAGACGCTCGTCATCGAACAGCTTCTGGGCCTGTGGGCTTTCCGGCGCTTCGAGCGTGGCGGCGCTCATGCTGTCGCCGATGCGCAAGGCACTGTAGGAGGCAATCCACCAGTTTTCCGCAGCCTTGCGCTTGGGCAGCAATGGCGCTCGCAACGTGGCTTCGTTGCGGGGTGGGTGAAAGACGATATCTTGCGCTTCGGGCACCTGGGCATAGTCGATGGCAGGGCAACCTGCTTGCAGGTCCAACAGCCAACGCGCCAGGCCGGCAGACTCCCCCAACGGCGCTCCCGCACCGAGCAAATAACCCAGCGCCGACAGGTGCAGCACGGAGCTGTTGCTGTTACCGCGCTTGAGGTCGGCGATGCCCAACCAGCACGCATGCTTGGCGCGGGTCAGGGCTACGTAGAACAGGCGCAGGTCTTCGGCCAGGCGTTCGTTGTCGGCCTGGACGATCAATTCAGGCGTAGGGCGCAGGCTGACTTGGGATTTACCGTGTTCATCGTGGTAGTGCAGCGGCAAGCGGCTGCCATCCACCGGTTTGGCCGAGCAGATGAAAGGCAGGAAAACCAGGTCGTACTCAAGGCCTTTTGACTTGTGGATCGTCACCACCTTGACCAGTTGCTCATCACTTTCCAGGCGCAGGATTTGTTCCTCGCCCGCTTGACCCGAGAGCGCCAGGTGTTCGGCCAAATGACGGATCAGTGCCTGTTCGCCGTCCAGTTCCGAGGCGGCCTGTTGCAGCAGTTCGCTGAGGTGCAGCAGGTTGGTCAGCACACGTTCGCCATCGCTGCGTGCGATCAGGGTTTGCGGCAGTTTGAAGTCGTGCAGCAGGCGGCGCAGCATCGGCAGCACGCCTTGGGTACGCCAGATCGCACGGTAGCCACGGAACTGCATGACGCGGCTTTCCCACGCGAGCTCATCCTGGTTCAGACGCTCCAGTTCCAGCAGTGACAGGTCAAGGGTGACGCAAGCCAAGGCGGCGCGCAGCGGACGCTCGACATCCGGCTCGGCGCACGCCTTGAGCCAGGCCAGCAGGTCGTGGGCTTCCTGGGCAGCGAAGACCGAGTCCTTGTCGGAAAGGTACACGCTACGTACGCCACGGGCGGCCAGTTCGGCCCGCACGGCCTGGGCTTCCTTGCCGTCGCGCACGAGGATGGCGATATCTGACGGAAGCACGCCGTTGAAACTTGCGTCCGCTTGTAGGAAGCCGGCAGTACCTTGTTGTCCGCCGTTGAGCAATTCAACAATGTGCGTGGCGCAGGCGGCTGCCAGTTGCTGACGATAAACCGCATTGGAAACCGGCTGGTCAGTGGGCAAGTGCCAGAGGTTCATCGCCGGCAGCGTTTGGCCACCGACTTGCAATTGTTCCTTGCGGCCCTGGGACAGCACCGAGTGGAAAGGCACCGGGTTTTCGCCATGAGGCTCGCGGAACAGGAACGCACCGCGGCCTGTTTCGGCACGCTGGAACACGTGGTTCACCGCTTCGACCATCGCATGGCTGGAGCGGAAGTTGGTGCCCAGTGTGTGGTGGCGACCGGTAGTGGACTGTCGGGCGCGCAGGTAAGTGTAGATGTCGGCGCCACGGAAGGCGTAGATCGCCTGCTTGGGGTCGCCGATCAGGAACAGCCCGCTGTCGAGGTGATTCTCTTCGATGCGGTAAATGCTGTCGAAAATGCTGTATTGCACCGGGTCGGTGTCCTGGAACTCGTCGATCAACGCCACCGGGAATTGCTCCCGGATCACACTGGCCAGTCGCTCGCCACCGTCGGCCTGCAGGGCTGCGTTGAGGCGGATGAGCATGTCGTCAAAGCCCATTTCGGCGCGACGACGCTTTTCTTCCTCGAAGCGTTTGCCCACCCAGCCGGCGGCGTGTTGCAACACGGCCGCGTCGGGTGTCGGCAGCGCATCAAGGGCCGCCTTGAGGCCGGCCATGGCATCGATGCCGGGATGCTGCGGCGGTTCGCCTTTCCAGGCTTCGGCGATGCCGTCGGGCGTCAAACGCGTGAAGCCGGTGCCGATGTCCAGTTGCTCGAGGGTTTCGTCAGCGGCCCAGGCGCTGATCTTTTCGAACCAGGGCTCGAAATAACGCGCTTGCATCTTGCGACCGTCAACGGCTTTGGCAGCCACGGCTTGCAGGCAGATGTCACGCAACTCGGCGGCCCATTGTTGCCAGGGGGCCTTGAGTGTTATCAGCGCTTCGCGGCGTTCCTGCAGGCAGGCGTTGATCAGCTCGGCGGGCTCGCGGGTCTCACCAGTAGGCCGTTCGCTGCCAAACAGCGCGCGTACCCGAGGCATCAGCGCTGCGGGTCCACCCCAGTTATTGCGCACCCAGTTGAGCGCGTCGTCGTGCATCGGGTAGCAGAACAGTCGCCAGTAATCGCGCAACACTTCGCCAAGCAAGTCGCTGTGGTCGGTTTCCAGGGTTTGCGTGAACAGGCTGCCGCTGTCGAAAGCGTGTTCGCGCAGCATGCGCTGGCACCAACTGTGGATGGTCGAGACGGCGGCTTCATCCATCCACTGGGCGGCGATGTCCAGGCGGTTCGCGCAGGCGGGCCATTGTTCCGGTGAGTAGTCGGCGCGCAGATCGGCGATGAGCGCGTCGGGCTGTTCAATTTCTTCGCGGAAAAAGCGAGCGGCTTCAGCCAGACGGATACGGATCCGTTCGCGCAGCTCCTTGGTGGCCGCGTCGGTGAAGGTCACCACCAGGATTTGCGGCGGCAGCAGCTCACGACCAAAGCCCGCGTCGTCGCCACCATGGCCGAGGACCAGGCGCAGGTAGAGGGCCGAGATGGTGAACGTCTTGCCGGTGCCGGCACTGGCTTCAATCAGCTGGCTGCCTTTGAGCGGGAAGGCCAGGGCCAAGGCTTTGCTGGTCATGCGCTGGCCTCCTCGCCGGTGAGTGATCGCCACGGGGCGTTGAGCAGGGGGCGATACAAGGTTTCGCACCAACCTTCGAATTCTTCGCTGGCGATGAGTGTGGCGTAGTCGGGAAATTGCCGGGTGAGCGCCGGGGCTTCGCGACGTTCGCCATCGGTGGTCAGGCCATCACCTTCGTAGGCTTTACTGGCGGCCGCCTGCGCCTTCGCGGGATCGGTTTGGCCGAGCCAGGCAAAAGCAGTCTTGACGGCGACAGGCAGCGGTTTACTCATTCCGACGTGCCAGGCGAGCAGTAGGTTGCCGAGCACGTCCTGGGCATTGGATTGATCCAGAGGTGACAGGAGCAAGGTGTCGTCGCTGGCCACCAGGCCAGTGCTTAACGGCAGGCCGCAGGCGCAGGCAACCACGTGATTGACCCAGGGCCGAATCAGGCGGTGCCACTTGCGGGTCTTGATCGAGCCAATGCTGTTGGGAATGGTGGTGACGCTCAGCAACCCGCCATCACTGCGTCGATGCAGGCCGCTGATCCAGCCTTCCAACTGAACACCATGATGCTCAAAACTGACCGGTTCGGCGCCGGGGTGCGGCGTGGGCCACAGGGCCAGAAGTTGCTGGTGGCGCCGCAGCAGGTCAGGCAAGGGCTCGATCAGTTCGTTGCGCAGGTATTCGCCGAAACCAACCATCGGCAACAGGCCACTGCCTTGCAAGCGCAGGGCCTGGGCGTTCAGGGCCTGATCAAAGTGATCGGGTTGGGTGAGCGCGGCGTTGAGCAGGCTGTCGCTCAAGCTGTAGCGTTGTAATGCGTCGAGAACGAAGGGCTCTTCGTCAGCGAGTGGCACTTCGGCGGCTTCGAAGAACACTTTCAGACGTTGACTGAAGAAATGTTTTACCGGGTTGCGCAGGAAGTCTTGGAGCTGGCCGAGACTCAGGGGCTCTTCCTGTTGGTGGGGTGCCAGGTCGTGATCCGTCGGGAGGGCATCGGATGCTTCATGGAGTAACTGCCATTCGCGCGCGTAGCTGAATAGCGCGTCGCCCTCATGGAAGTAGCGGGCGCTGAACGGTTGCAGCGGATGCTCTTGTGTCATCGCTTCGATCAACGGTTGGTCGCTGTGTGCGTGGTGCCAGCCACTGCTGAGATGGTCACGCAGTTGGCCGACCAGTACCGATGCCGGGCGATCGCTATTGTCACGGATGCTACGGCCAACCCAACTGATGTATAGCTGGTCACGCGCTGAAAGCACGGCTTCGAGCAGCAGATAACGGTCGTCTTCACGACGTGAACGATCGCCGGGGCGGTAGTCGCTCCCCATCAGGTCGAAGTCCAACGGAGGTTGCGCGCGCGGGTAATCGCCGTCGTTCATGCCGAGCAGGCAAACCAGCTTGAAGGGGATCGCACGCATGGGCATCAGGGTGCAAAAATTGACAGCTCCGGCGAGGAATCGCTGGGACAGGCGACCCTGGTCGAGGCCAGCCAGCCAGGCCTCGCGGACGACAGTGAGGGGTAACTCGTCCTGCAAGCCTACGGACTCGCAGGTCTCCAGCCAGGTTTCCCGGAGTTGTTCGAGCTGGCCCATCAGGTAGTCGTCGTGTTCGCTGCTGGGTAGGAAAAACAATTGCATCAGGCGCTGCAGGCGTTCGCCCCACTCTTTCGGAGGCGCGGGTTGCGACAAGGCTTGATGAGCGTCATTGAGTGCGTCGAGCAAGGCGACGAGCGGGCCGATCAGTGCGGCGTCGAGGCCACCGATTTCGTCATAGGGCTCAATGCCGTCACACGCAGCACCGGTGCCCACTGCGTAACCGAGCAACATGCGGCGAAGGCCGAAACGCCAGCTGTTTTGTTCCAGCTCCGTTGGCAGTCCGAGCCCGGCACGTTGTTCGGCGTTAAGCCCCCAACGGATACCGGCGCCTTCGATCCAGCGGTGCAACGTGGGCAGATCGCGCTCCTTGATGGCAAAACGTTCGCGTAAGGCAGGAACATCAAGCAGGTCGAGGATTTCGCTGACGGGGAAGCGGCTGTCGGGGAGTTTCAGCAGGTGTTCGACGGCAATGAGCAGAGGGTCGCGACCGCGTTGGCCTTGGTCGGTCAGGGTGAACGGGATAAAGCGTGGATCGTTGCGCTCAAGCTGACCGAACACGGCGCGGATGTGGGGCGCGTAGCTGTCGACGTCGGGGACCATGACGATGATGTCCCGGGGCCGCAGCGTAGCGTCGACACTGAAGCGCTGGAGCAGTTGGTCGTGAAGGATTTCGACTTCGCGTTGGGCACTGTGGGCAATGTGGAAGCGGATTGAGGTATCGCATTCCAGATCGACGGCAGGCCATAGCTCGCGGGTTTCGTTGAGTGGGCGCAGTTCGAAGATATCGTCCTGGAGCTGGTTGAGCAGCGTGGTGGGCTCGCTGTCGCTGAACAGGTCGATGCGGCCATCGCGGAATGCGGCCCGGTAGCTATTGGGGTCGTCGTAACTGTCCAACAGGCTGATGTAGTCACGGCCTTGCTTGCCCCAGGCGGCCAGTAACGGGTGGGCGTGCTGGTGCAGGGTTTGTGGGTCGATGGTGACCGGCATGCCTGCTTTGCGCGCTTGGCGTTTGTATTCGTTACGCAGCAGGTCTTTGTCAGCGACGATGTCGGCCCAATGATGGCGACAAGGGTTGTGCACGCAGAGCAGGACTTGGCTGAATCGCGCCAGGCCGGCAAAGGCTTCAAGCGCCTGTGCTGGCAACGAGGAGATGCCGAAGACGATGACTCGAGATGGCAAGCCTGGTGGGGCGCTCTCCAGCGAATTGATGCGCTCGATGAATCGCTGGTGAACGCCGGCACGGCTTTCGGCCATGCCCTCTTCACCTACATCCAGCAACAATGCACGCCACAGTTCGGCTTGCCAGCAGTTAGCCGGGTTGAGGGGCTTGGTTTCGCCTCGGCCGTTACGCAATTGGTGGCGACCGGCGGCCCAGTCCTCCAGCCAGTCGGCGCGATAAACCTGATATTGGTCGAACAAGTCCGCCAGGCGTTCGGCGAGCTGGTAGCGTTTACGCAGGTCGGTGTCGTGGGTAAGGAAGCGCTGCAGCGGTTCGAAGTGCGGCTGATCGATAAGCTCTGGGAGCAGGCGCATTAGACGCCAGGTCAGTGGGGCTTTATCGAGCAGGGATTTGGGCGGAATTTCATCTCGGCCCAGAACCATGCGGTAAAGCTGCCACATGAAGCTGCCGGGCAATTGCACATCGATCGCGGCGGCGATGCCACAACCGCCCATATCGTCATCTTCCGGGTCTTCAGCCAGGGCCAGCTTCAGCCACTGGGCGATGCCGTTACTTTGTACCAGGGCGATTTCATTTTGCAGGGGCGCCAGGGGGTAGCGGCGCATCCAACTGACCACCAGGCTGCGCAGTTCGTCCAGGCGGTTGCCGTGAACCACCATGAATCCAGCACTGAGGGACGTTGCATCCGGCATAACGGCTTCCTTGGGAAAAGCAAAATCGAGGGTGCGACTTTAGCACTGTGGGCAGTTATTGGCGGAACTGGGATGTTAGCTGTCTTTTCGACCGCCCAAAACAAAACCCCTGTTTGCGTTAGCAAACAGGGGTTCTGGAATTTAATCTTGACGATGACCTACTCTCACATGGGGAAACCCCACACTACCATCGGCGATGCATCGTTTCACTG